>NZ_BAABEV010000033.1:0-105576 GCF_039540335.1 Actinomadura verrucosospora
TCCGGCGGCGCAACTCCAGCACCACCCGCGCAGGACCTGCCCGCCCTGGCGGCGGCGGTGGCCGCGGCGGACGCGGCGCACACCGCGGCCGCGAACGCCGCCGACCGCGCGCGGCACCGCTGCGAGCGGCTGGCCGAGCTGCGCAGGGACCTCGCCGCCGCCGTCGGCGCGTGGCGCCCCGCCGCCGGGCGGCACGAGGTCGCCGAGCGCGTGGCGGGGCTCGCCTCGGGCAAGCACGCCGCGAACCGGCACGCCATGTCGCTGTCGGCGTACGTGCTGGCCGCCCGCCTCGAACAGGTCGTCGCCGCCGCGAACGAGCGGCTGCACCGCATGTCCGGGGGGCGCTACGCCCTCGTCCACACCACGGAGAAGGCGGCGGGCGACCGCACCAAGGGCGCCGGGGGGCTCGGCCTGCGCGTCGCCGACTCCTGGACGGGCCTGACGCGCGACCCGGTCACCCTGTCGGGGGGCGAGTCGTTCATCAGCTCGCTGGCGCTGGCCCTGGGCCTCGCCGACGTCGTCACGGCCGAGGCGGGCGGCACCGAGATCGGCACCCTGTTCGTCGACGAGGGGTTCGGCACGCTCGACGAGGAGACCCTCGACGAGGTGATGGACGTCCTGGACGGCCTGCGCGACGGCGGCCGCGCGGTCGGCATCGTCAGCCACGTCGCCGAGCTGCGGGCCCGCATCCCGGCCCAGCTCCGCGTCACCAAGGACCGCGCCGGCTCCACCGCCGCGGTCGTCGTCTGACGCGCCGGAGGCTCCGGGCGCCGGTCAGGCGGAGATGTACTGCAGGATCACGTTGTGCACGTGGTGGCTCTTGTCGGCGCCGCGGAACTCGACCTCGTAGGTGTGGGTCCCGACGTTGATCGCGATCGAGCCGGTGGAGAAGTAGGACCCGGCCCACGACTTGTTGCTGACCACGCTCACCGAGGTGATGCGGGAGTAGGGCACGCTGGTGATGGCGTACTTCTTGCCGGCGAAGCTGCGGTCCTGGACGATGACCCGGCGGTCGGTGAGCCCGATGAACCCGGTGCCGGCGCCGATCGCGTCGTAGACGGCGATGATCTGCTCGCCGGGCAGCAGCCCGCTCTCGATCTGCTTGAGCTGGCCCGACCTGTCGTGCTGGACCCCGTCGCCCATGGCTCCTCCGGTGCTCGCGGCGTTCGTCCCGTTCCGTAGGGAGTGTCTCAGCCGCCGGGCGCGGACCGGGCGGCTTCCAGGAAGCCGACGCACCGGCCGAGCAGGTCGATCAGCGCCTGCCGCTCGGCGTCGGTGAACTCGGCGGCGAGCCCGCGCTCGACCTTGACGGCGCGGGCGTCGGCGTCCTCCAGGACGGCGGTGCCCTCGGCGGTGAGCCGCGTCTCCAGGATGTTGCGGTGCCACTCGTGCGGGGTGCGCTCGATCAGCCCCCGCTCCTGGAGGTTCTTCAGGACGGTGTTCATCGTCGGCGGGGTGACGGCGCACTTGCGGGCCAGCGCGGCGGCCGACATGCCCGGGTTGTCGGCGAGGTGCAGCAGGGCGGCGTACTGCGGGCTCGTGAGCCCGCTCGGCTTCAGCGCCGCCTGCTTGGCGCCGTTGAGCGCCTGCTCGGCGCGCTTGAGGTGCGAGCCGAGCCGCTCCGAGACGGGCAACGAGGTCATTCCCGCATGGTACCGAGCCCCTGAAGAGAAGACCGTTGACGAGCATTAGAGTTCTAACTATCGTATGTGCGCGTACTAATGATGCATTTCGAATGGAGAGTCATGTCGCGCATCCAGCGCTCCACCGCGGCGGCCGTGGCGGGCCTCGCCGCCGCCTCCCTCGCCGTCTCCGCGGCGCCCGCGTCCGCGGCCGCGTCGCGGATCTCCGCGGCCTACGTCCTGCCGGGCGACCGCGTGTACCCGGAGGGCATCGCCGCGGACCCGCGCACCGGGACGATGTACGCCGGGTCCTGGAAGGACGGCACGGTCTACCGCATGCGTCCGGGCCACCGGACGGCCGAGGTGTTCCTGCCCGCGGGCGCCGACGGCCGCCGCACCGCCAACGGCCTGAAGACCGACCGGGCCGGACGGCTGTGGGTGACCGACTCCTCGTCCGGCGTCGCGGTCTACGACGCCCGGAGCCGCGCCCTCCTGGCGCGCTTCGTCGTTCCCGGCGACGGCGCCCGGTTCGTCAACGACCTTGCCGTCGCCCCCGACGGCGCCGTCTACCTGACGGACAGTTCCCGCGCCGTCGTCTACGAGGTCACGCCGCGGGATCTGGACGCCGCCCGCGGCGGGACGGGGACGCTTTCGCCGCGCTTCGACCTGAGCGACGTCCTCGAACCGCACGAGCCGGCCGACTTCACCCTGAACGGGATCGTGGCCGACCCCACCGGGCGGTTCCTGCTGACCGACGACATGCTCGGCGGCGACCTCTACCGGCTCGACCTCGCGACCGGCGCCATCCGCAAGGTCGCGCTCAGCGGCGGCGACATGCACAACGCCGACGGTCTCGAACTCCAGGAGGGGCGCCTCTGGACGGCGAACAACGTCGACAACGTCCTCACCCGCTGGCGCGTGGCGCCCGACGGGACGCGGGCCCGCCTCGAGCGCACGCTCGCGGACCCGTCCCTCCAGGTGCCGACGACGCTCGTCCGCCGCCACGGGACCCTCTACGTCGTCCGCTCGCAGTTCGACAAGGGCGGCCCGCTCGGCGAGGGCACCCCGGAGATCCCCTTCACCGTCGCCGCCGTCCGGGGACTTTGACCGCTGAACCGGCCATTGCGGGAATAGGTGAATGGCATTCATGGTCCGCCGGAAAACATGAAGATCTGCCGCGTTATGGAGGGGTATGCGGGTCTAACTGGCTTTCTGTAGAAAGTCGGAGAATTGTGCTTCAATGGCCCTCGGGTGATCGCCTCGGACGGTTCGTCACCGAGCGAAAGGAGAGGCCATGACCGGCTCCCAGGACCGGGAGACCCGCTGGGTCAGGCCCGACTACGAGATCATCGAGACCTCGCTGGAGGTCACGGCGTATTTCACCGCCGAAAGCTGAGAACGGCTCATATGCGGTTGCGGATTCTCGGCACCGCGGCGGGCGGCGGCGTTCCCCAGTGGAACTGCGGATGCACCGGGTGCGCCGCCGCGCGCGCCCGTCCCGCGCTGCGCCGCCGACACGCCTGCGTCGCGGTCGAGGCGGGCGGCGGGCGGTGGCTTCTGGTCAACGCGACGCCCGACGTCGCCGAGCAGATCGGGGCCGTCGCCGAGCTGCGCCCGGAGCCGGGGTCGCGGCGCAGCCCGGTGGCGGGCGTGGCCCTCACCGACGCCGAGCTCGACCACGTCCTCGGGCTCCCCCTGCTGCGGGAGGCGCCGGACCTGCACGTCCTCGCCACGGGCGCGGTCCGGCACGCCCTCTCCGGCGGCCTCCGGCTCGACGCCGTCCTCGCCCCCTACGCGAACCTGACGTGGGCGGAGCTCGGGGAGGAGGAGCCCGCCGTCTTCGGCGCGCTGGAGGTGCGGGCCGTCCGCGTCTCGGGGAAGCGGCCCCGCTACGCCGCCGGCCTCGACGCCCCCGGCGACGCGTGGTCGGCGGCACTGCGCGTCACCGACGGACGGGACGGCGGGACCGTCGTCTACGCGCCCTGCCTGGCCGCCTGGCCCCCCGCGCTCGACGCCGCGCTGAGCGGGGCCGGCTGCGTGCTCCTCGACGGCACCTTCTGGGACGACGAGGAGCCCCGGCGCTCCGGCGTCGGCGACCGGACCGCGACGGAGATGGGGCACCTGCCCATCACCGCCACGCACGGCCCGTTCGCCGAGCTGCCCGCCGCGCGCCGCCTCTACACCCACCTGAACAACACCAACCCGCTGGTCGACCCGAACGCGGACGGGCACCGCGCGCTGGCCGCCCTCGGTATCGAGGTCGCCGCGGAGGGCGCGGTGATCGAACTGTGAACCTCGAAGACCGGCTCCGCGCGCTCGCCGCCGAGCGCTACCACCACCGGCATCCGTTCAACGTCCGCATGCACGAGGGCCTGCTCTCCCCGGACGAGCTGCGCCGCTGGGTGCTCAACCGGTTCCACTACCAGCGCAGCATCCCGGTGAAGGACGCGTACGTCCTCGCCAAGCTCGGCACCGGCGACCTGCGGCGGAGCTGGATCCGCCGCATCCACGACCATGACGGCCGCCCCGGCGAGGACGGCGGCGCCGAGCGGTGGCTGCGCCTCGGGGAGGCCGTCGGGCTGGACCGGCGGGTGCTCCTGTCAGGCGAGGGCGTCCTGCCGGGCGTCCGGTTCGCGGTCGACGCCTACGTGGGCTTCTGCCGCGACGGCTCGCGCCTGGAGGCCGTCGCGTCCTCGCTGACCGAGCTGTTCGCGCCCGAGCTGATGGCGACGAGGATCGGCGCCTTCGAGCGCCACTACCCGTGGGTCGAGCCCGAGGGGCTGCGCTACTTCCGCGTGCGGGTGCCGCAGGGGCGGCGCGACTCCGCCGAGGCGCTCGCCCTCGTCCGGGAATGGGCGCGCACCCCCGAGGACGAGGAGACGGCGCTGGCCGCGCTCGCCTTCAAGTGCGACGTCCTCTGGTCGTTGCTGGACGCCGTCGAGCACGCGTCCGCCGCCGCGGAGCCCCCCGATGCCGGCTGACCGGGCGGAGGGGGAGTGGCGGCCGGCCCTCGCGCGCTCCGTCGTCCTCAGGCACGACGCGGTCCGCGGCGCCGACCTGCTGCTCATGCCCGAGCGGGCGGTGCTGCTCAGCGCGACCGGCGGCCGCGTCCTGCGGCTCTGCGACGGCGCGAGGACGGTCGGCGACATCGTTGCCGCGCTCGGCGAGAGCTTCCCGGACGCGCCGCTCGACGACGACGTCCCCGAGTTCCTCGACCGCGTGCGGGCGGAAGGGTGGCTGCGATGACCGGTGCGCCCGCCCCGTGGGCCCTGCTCGCCGAGCTCACCCACGCCTGCCCGCTGCACTGCCCCTACTGCTCCAACCCCCTCGGCCTCGTCCGGCGGGACGCCGAGCTCGGCACCGGCGACTGGGCCCGCGTCCTCACCGAGGCGGCGGCTCTCGGGGTCGTCCAGGCGCACCTGTCCGGCGGCGAGCCGCTGCTGCGCCGCGACCTCCCGGAGATCACCCGGGCCGCGCACCGCGCGGGCGTCCACACCCAGCTCGTCACGAGCGGCCTCGGCCTGACCGCGCGCCGGCTGGACGGCCTGGTCCGTGCCGGGCTGGACGGCGTGCAGCTGTCCGTCCAGGACGCGCGCCCGGAGCCGTCCGAGCTCATCGCCGGGCGGACGTCCTTCCGGGCCAAGGAACGCGCCGCCGGGGTCGTCGCCGCCTCCGGGCTCCCGTTCGGGCTGAACGTCGTCCTGCACCGGCACAACCTCGACCGCCTCCCGGAGATCCTCGACCTCGCCGCGGCCTGGGGCGCCGACCGGATCGAGCTGGCCAACGCCCAGTTCTACGGCTGGGCGCTGCGCAACCGCGCGGCGCTGCTGCCCTCGCGCGACCAGCTGGACCGGGCGAAGGCCGTCGTCGCCGAGCGCCGGGGACGGCCCGGCCCCGAGATCGTCTGGGTGGTGCCGGACTACTACGAGGGCGTCCCGAAGCCCTGCATGGGCGGATGGGGCGCGCGCTCCCTCACGGTCGGCCCGGACGGCTCCGCGCTGCCGTGCCCGGCCGCGTACGCGCTGCCGGACCTGGAGGCGCCGAACGTCCGCGACCACCCGCTGGCATGGATCTGGGCGGACTCGCCCGCCTTCAACGCCTACCGGGGGACCGGCTGGATGACCGGCCCGTGCCGGGAGTGCCCCCGCCGCGACACCGACTTCGGCGGCTGCCGCTGCCAGGCGCACGCCCTCACCGGGGACGCCGCCCGCACCGACCCCGCCTGCTCGCTCTCGCCCGACCACCACCTGGTGCGTGACCTGACCGCCGCCGCCGGCCACGGTGCCGGGGGCGGCTTCGCCTACCGGCGCCCGCCGCCGGACGTCACAGGTTCGTGAGCAGGACGGCGGGGTTCTCCACGCAGTCGGCCGCGAACCGCAGGAACCCGCCCGCCGCGCCGCCGTCGCAGACGCGGTGGTCGAACGTCAGCGAGAGCTGGGTCATCTTGCGCGGCACGACCGCGCCGTCCACCACCCAGGGGCGGTCGATGATCCGGCCTACGCCGAGCAGCGCCGCCTCGGGGTGGTTGATGATCGGGGTGGAGCCGTCCACGCCGAACACGCCGTAGTTGTTGAGGGTGAACGTGCCGCCCGTCAGGGACTCGGGCGGCAGCCCGCCCGAGCGGGCCAGGCCGGTGAGCCTGGCCAGCTCCGCGGCGAGCTGCGCGGTCGTCATCAGGTGCGCGTCCCGTACGACCGGCACCACGAGGCCGCGGTCGGTCTGCGCGGCGAAGCCGAGGTTGACGTGCCCGTACCGGACGATCTCCTGCCGGTCGGCGTCGACCGAGGAGTTCAGCTCGGGGAACTCCCGCAGAGCGGCCACGCAGATGCGGGCCAGCAGGGCCAGCAGCCCGATGCCGAGCTCGGGGCGGGACCGGCGCAGCGCGTCCTTGGCCTCGACCAGGGCGGTGGCGTCGGCGTCCACCCAGGTCGTCGCGTCGGGGATCTCGGTGCGGCTGCGGGTGAGCTTGTCGGCCACGGCGCGGCGGAGCCCGCGCAGCGGAATCCGCTCGGGCATGGGACGGGCGGCGGGCGCCGGAGCCTCGGCGGCCGTCTCGGCGGGAGTGCCGGCGGCGGCGATGGCCTCCTCGACGTCGCGGCGCAGGATCACGCCGCGCGGCCCGGTTGGGGCGACGGCGCCGAGGTCGAGGCCGTGCTCGCGCGCGATCCTGCGGACGAGCGGAGAGATCACGCGGGGGGCGTCCGCGCGGCGGGGCGCCGGAGCGGGGGCCACGGGAGCGGGGGTCACCGGAGCGGGGGCCGCCGCCGGGGCCTTCGGGCCGCCCGCGCGGCGGCGTCCGCGCCGCCCCGGCCCGTGCCCGGTGCCGTAGCCGATCAGCACGTTGCCGGACCCGGCCTGCTCCTCCTCGCGGTAGCGGGCGGCGTCCGGGTGCGCGTCCGGGACGGCACGCACGTCCGCGGCGGGTTCCGTCCCGGCGCCGCCGGCGGGACCGACCTCGATCAGCGGCTCGCCGACCGCGAGGATCGCGCCCGCCTCCGCGGCCAGCCTCAGCACGGTCCCCGCGAAGGGGACGGGGACCTCCACCGCCGCCTTGGCGGTCTCGACCTCCACCACGACCTGGTCGACCTCGACGGTGTCGCCCGCGGCGACCTTCCATTCGACGATCTCGGCCTCGGTGAGGCCCTCGCCGAGGTCGGGCAGGCGGAACACCTGCCGGGTGGCGGCGGTCACGAGGCCTCCCTGTCCAGGTGCAGGACGTCGGGGACGTCGTCGAACTGGAGCCGGTCGACGGCGTCCAGGACGCGGTCGGCGTCCGGCAGGTGCGAGTGCTCCAGCTTCGGCGGCGGGTAGGGGATGTCGAACCCGGAGACCCGCAGCACCGGCGCGGCCAGCGAGTGGAAGCAGCGCTCCTGCACGCGGGCCGCGATCTCCGCGCCCACGCCCGCGAAGCCCTGGGCCTCCTGGACGACCACGCACCGGCCCGTCTTGCGGACCGAGGCGGCGACGGTCCCGTCGTCGAACGGGACGATGGTGCGCAGGTCCACCACCTCCAGGTCGCGTCCCTCCCGCGCGGCGGCCTCGGCGGCCTCCAGCGCCACCGGGACGCTCGGCCCGTAGGCGACCAGCGTCGCGTCCCGCCCCTCGCGGCGCACCACGGCCCGGCCGAACCCGGGGGCGCGCCGGTTCTCGCGGGCGACGTCGCCCTTGGCCCAGTAGAGCCGCTTCGGCTCCATGAAGACGACCGGGTCCGGGTCGGCGACGGCGTCGCGCAGCAGCCAGTACGCGTCGTCGGCGGTGGCGGGCGTGACGACCTTGAGGCCCGGCGTGTGGGCGTAGTAGGCCTCGCTGGAGTCGCAGTGGTGCTCGACGCCGCCGATGCCCCCCGCGTAGGGGATGCGGATCACCATCGGCAGCGACAGGCGGCCGCGGGTGCGGTTGCGGAACTTGGCCACGTGCGAGGCGATCTGCTCGAAGGCCGGGTAGGCGAAGGCGTCGAACTGCATCTCCACCACGGGCCGGAAGCCGCCCATCGCCATGCCCACGGCCAGGCCGACGATCCCCGACTCGGCCAGCGGGGTGTCGAAGCAGCGGTCCTCGCCGAAGTCCCGGGTCAGCCCGTCGGTGATGCGGAAGACCCCGCCGAGCGGCCCCACGTCCTCGCCGAAGACCAGCACCCGCTCGTCCTCGGCCAGCGCGTCCCGCAGCGCGGCGTTCAGCGCCTGCGCCATCGTCGTCGCGGGCATGTCAGTCCTCCCCGGGGAGCATCTCGGACGCCAGCAGGGCGCGCTGCTCGCGCAGCTGGGGCGTGGGTTCGGCGAAGACGTGGTCGAACAGCTCGAACGGGTCGGCCTCCGGGTCGGCGGCCATCCGGTCGCGCAGGCGCGCCGCGTACTCCTCGGCGGCCTCCCGGGCCGACGCGACGTCCTCCTCCGAGAGCAGGCCCCGCCCGCGCAGGTGGGTCTCCAGCCGCGCGAGGGGGTCGGCCGCCTCCCACCGCGCGACCTCCTCGTCCTCGCGGTACCGGGAGGCGTCGTCGGCGTTGGTGTGGGAGTCCATGCGGTAGGTGTGCGCCTCGACCAGGAACGGGCCGCCTCCGGAGCGGGCGTGCTCGACGGCGGCGGTCAGGACCGACAGCACCGCGACGAGGTCGTTGCCGTCGACCTGCTCGGACCGGACGCCGTAGCCGACCCCCTTGTAGGCCAGGGCGGGCGCGGCGGTCTGCTTGGCCAGCGGCACCGAGATCGCGTACTTGTTGTTCTGGACGAAGAAGACCACGGGCGCGCGCAGGACACCGGCGTAGTTGAGCGCCTCGTGGAAGTCGCCCTCGCTGGTCCCGCCGTCGCCGACGAACGCCATCACCACGCCGTCCTCGCCCTTGCGGCGCAGGGCGTCGGCCATGCCCACGGCGTGGATCGTCTGGGTGGCCAGCGGCGTGCACTGGGGCGCGACGCGGGCGGCCGCCGGGTCGTAGCCGCAGTGCCAGCCGCCGCGCAGCAGCGTGAGCACCTCGACGGGGTCCATGCCGCGGGCGACCAGCGCCACCGAGTCGCGGTAGGTGGGGAACAGCCAGTCGTCCTCGCGCAGCGCGAGCACCCCGGCGATCTGGCAGGCCTCCTGCCCGCGGCTGGACGGGTAGACGGCCAGCCGGCCCTGCTTGGTCAGCGCGGTCGCCTGCCGGTCGAACCGGCGGCCGAGCACCATCCGGCGGTAGGCCTCGACCAGCGTCCCGTCCTCCGGGGCGCGGTATCCGGCCGGCGTCCCGGCGTCCGTCCCGTCCTCGGCGACGAAGCGCACCGGGACGGCGGAGGGGAGGAGGCCCTCGACCTCCTGATGAGGTGTCCGCACGGACATGGCGCCGCTCCCTTCCTGTGGACGGTTGTCGGTTCGATCGTCCGCTCGGTCGACGATCTGCTCAAGACATGGGGCACAATGAGCGACAAATGGCTCGTTCAGTGGCTATGGGGGCACCAATTGTCATCCGACGTGAGCGCGGAGGGCGTCCGGCCCGGACGTTCTGCCGCGCGGCTGGACGCCGTGGACCGCGCGATCATCGCCGAGCTGCTGCGCGACGGCCGGCTGTCGGTGCGGGCGCTGGCCGAGCGCGTGCACGTCTCGCGCGCCAACGCCTACGCGCGGCTCACCCGGCTGCTGGACGAGGGCGTCATCACCGGCTTCACTGCCGAGCTCGCCCCGCACAAGGCCGGCCTCGGCACCAGCGCCTACGTCTCGGTCACGATCGAGCAGAACTCCTGGCGCTCGGTCTCCGCCCGGCTCCAGGACACCCCCTACGTCGAGCACTTCGCGATGGTGGGCGGCGACTACGACGTCCTGGCCCTGGTCAGGGCCCCGGACAACGAGGCGCTCCGGCACGTGGTGCTGGAGCAGATCCAGGACATCCCCGGCGTCCGGGCGACCCGCACCTGGCTGGTCTTCGACGAGGCGCGGGGCAGGGGAGCGCAGTGGGAGGCCTGGGACGACTGAGCTCCCGGTCGCGCCGCGGGGTGGGTGCGCCGCCCTTCTTGCACGCTCGCGCGGCCTGTGTCAGTCTGAATACAGACCGATCGGTCAGTTAATAGGCCGAGTCCAGCCGGGTCCCCAGCGGGAGGAGCCCATGACGACGCCGCAGGCCGCGCCCCAGCCGGCGCCCGCCGAGCAGTTCGAGGCGACGATCGCGCGCAACGACCGGATCGAGCCGCGCGACTGGATGCCCGACGCCTACCGGCGGACGCTGGTCCGGCAGATCGCCCAGCACGCGCACTCGGAGATCATCGGGATGCAGCCGGAGGGCAACTGGATCACCCGCGCCCCCTCCCTGCGCCGCAAGTCGATCCTGCTGGCCAAGGTCCAGGACGAGGCCGGGCACGGCCTGTACCTGTACTCGGCGTGCGAGACCCTCGGCGTCTCCCGCGCAGAGCTGACCGAGATGCTGCTCACCGGCCGGCAGAAGTACTCCTCGATCTTCAACTACCCCACGCTCTCCTACGCCGACGTCGGCACGATCGGATGGCTGGTGGACGGCGCGGCGATCTGCAACCAGGTGCCGCTGTGCCGGACGTCCTACGGCCCCTACGGCCGCGCGATGATCCGCATCTGCAAGGAGGAGTCCTTCCACCAGCGGCAGGGCTACGAGCTGCTGATGACGATGATGCGCGGCACCGACGAGCAGCGGCGGATGGTGCAGGAGTCGGTGGACCGGTTCTGGTGGCCCTCGCTGATGATGTTCGGCCCGCCCGACGCGAACTCGCCGAACTCCGAGCGGTCCATGGCGTGGGGCATCAAGCGCAACAGCAACGACGAGCTGCGCCAGCGCTTCGTCGACATGACCGTCCCGCAGGCCGAGGCCCTGGGTGTCACGCTCCCCGACCCCGACCTGCGGTGGAACGAGGAGCGCCAGGCCCACGACTTCGGCGAGCCCGACTGGTCGGAGCTCTCTGCCGTGATCAAGGGCGAGGGGCCCTGCAACGCCCAGCGGCTGGCGCACCGCCGCCGGGCCCACGAGGACGGCGCCTGGGTCCGCGAGGCCGCGACCGCCTTCGCGCGCAAGCAGGCGGCCCGGAGCGAGGAAGGAGCCGGGACATGAGCGAGTGGCCGCTCTACGAGGTGTTCGTGCGCGGCAAGCGCGGCCTCAACCACGTGCACGTCGGGTCGCTGCACGCCCCCGACGACGAGATGGCCGTCCGGCACGCGCGCGACGTGTACACGCGCCGCAACGAGGGCGTCAGCATCTGGGTGGTGCGGTCGGACGCCATCACCGCCTCCAGCCCGGACGAGAAGGACCCGCTGTTCGCCCCCAGCGGCGACAAGGTCTACCGGCACCCGACGTTCTACGAGATCCCCGAGAACGTCCCGCACATGTGAAGGCCGCCATGGAAAGTCAGCACGGCTCGGTCTACGACGGGCTCCTGGACGGCGACAGCTCCCAGTGGGCCTTCGGGACCGACTTCGAGGACCCGCTGGCCGGCGTCGACACGACCGTCCCCGACGGCGTCGACCCGCACGCGCTCGCGACGTACTGCCTGATGCTCGGCGACGACGCCCTCGTCCTGTCGCACCGGCTCTCCGAGTGGTGCGGCAACGCGCCCGACCTCGAAGAGGACATCGCCCTCGCCAACATCGCGCTGGACCTGCTCGGCCAGGCGCGGCTGCTGCTCGCCCGCGCCGCCACCGCCGACCCGTCGGTCGTCCCGGCGCTGCCGGAGGGCTCACCGGTCCCGGCCGAGGACGCGCTGGCGTTCTTCCGCGACGCGGGCGCCTACCGCAACGTGCGCCTCGCCGAGCTGCCGAACGGCGACTTCGGGCACACCATGGCCCGCGTCCTGGTGTTCGCGACCGCCCGGCTGGCCTTGTTCGAGCGCCTCACCGGCAGCCGCGACGCCGTCCTCGCCGCCGTCGCGGCCAAGGGCGCCAAGGAGCTGGCCTACCACCGCGACTTCGCCGGCCGGTGGTTCCTCACCCTCGCCCAGGGCACCGAGGAGTCGCGCCGCCGCGTCCTCGCCGGGCTCGACGAGGTCTGGCGCCACCACGACGAGCTGTTCCGCACCCACCCGGTCGAGCGGGCGCTGGCCGAGGTGGGCGTCGCCGTGGACCCCGCCGCCACCGCCGGCGACGCCGACGCCGTGCTCGCGCAGGTCTTCACCGCGAGCGGCGTCGAGCGGCCCGAGGTGCCGCAGACGGGGATGCTCGGCGGGCGCGCCGGACGCGACGGCGTCCACACCGAGGCGCTGAGCCGGATGCTGGCCGAGATGCAGGTCGTCGCCCGCGCCCACCCCCTGGGACGGTGGTGACCGCCGTGACCGGAACCGCCCGCGCCGTCGCCGCGTCCGTCCGGGACCCGGAGATGCCGATGCTGACCCTGGAGGACCTCGGCGTGCTGCGCCGCGTCGAGGAGCACGGCTCCGCCGTCACCGTGGCGATCACCCCGACCTACTCGGGCTGCCCCGCGCTCGCCACGATGCGCGACGACCTCGTCCACCGGCTCACCGACGCCGGATACGCCGAGGTGCGCGTCGAGATCGAGCTGTCCCCGCCCTGGTCCAGCGACTGGATCAGCGAGCGGGGCCGGGCCGCCCTCGCCGCCGCGGGGATCTCGCCGCCCGGCCCGGCCCCGGCGCCCTCCGGGCCCGTCGCGCTCACCCTGACACCGACCCGCCGGAGGCTGCGCTGCCCGCGGTGCGGATCGGCGTCGGTCGAGCTGACCTCGGAGTTCGGCTCCACCTCCTGCAAGGCGCTGTACCGCTGCACCGGCTGCCTCGAGCCGTTCGAGCACGTGAAGGAGATCTAGCGGTGGCGCCAGCGACGTTCCACCCGTTGAAGGTCGCCGCGGTCGACCGGCTGACCGACGACTCGGCCGCGGTGACGTTCGACGTCCCGCCCGAGCTCGCCGGCGACTACGCGTTCGCGGCCGGCCAGAGCCTCACCCTGCGCCGGGTGATCGACGGGCGGGAGCACCGCCGGTCGTACTCGATCTGCGCCCCCGCGGGCGCCCGGCCCCGGATCGGCGTCCGGGAGATCCCCGACGGGATGTTCTCCTCCTGGCTCGTGCGGGAGGTCCGCCCCGGCACCGAGATCGACGTCCAGGTCCCGTCCGGCAGCCTGCGCGCCGACCCCGCCGAGCCCGGACGGCACCTGCTGATCGCGGCGGGCTCCGGCATCACCCCGATGATCTCCATCGCCGCCACCGTGCTCGCCAACCCGGGCACCGAGGTGCGGCTGCTGTACGGCAACCGCACCAGCGGGACCGTGATGTTCGCCGAGGAGCTCGGCGACCTCAAGAACCGCTACGGCCCCCGGTTCCAGCTCGTCCACGTGCTGAGCCGCGAGCCCCGCGACGTCGAGCTGTTCTCCGGCCGCCTCGACGCCGACCGCCTGCGCCGCCTGCTGGGCGCCGTGACGCCCGTCGACGACGTCGACCACGTCTGGCTGTGCGGCCCGCTGCCCATGGTCACCGGCGCCCGCGACGTCCTCGCCGAGTTCGGCGTCCCGCGCGAGAAGGTGCACGTCGAGCTGTTCTACGTCGACGAGCCGCCCCCCGAGGTGCGGCGCGACGCCCCGGCCGCCACCGGCGAGACCAGCGAGGTCACCGTCGTGCTGGACGGCCGGTCGAGCACCGCGCCGATGCCGCGCGACCAGCGCATCCTGGACGCCGCCCAGGCCACCCGCGCCGACCTCCCGTTCGCCTGCAAGGGAGGGGTCTGCGGCACCTGCCGCGCCCGCGTCACCGAAGGCGAGGTCGACATGGTCCGCAACTACGCCCTGGAGCCCGCCGAGGTCGAGGCCGGGTTCGTGCTCACCTGCCAGTCCCACCCCGTCAGCGCCGCCGTCACCGTCGACTTCGACGCCTGACCCCGTCAGGACGGCGGCGCGGCCAGCCCGTCGAACGCGATCGCGGTGATGGCGTCCGACAGGTCGTCGGCGCTCACCTCGCCGCCCGGCCGGTACCACTCGACCAGCGAGTTGACCATCCCGAACAGGAGCCGGCTCACCAGCTCCGGCGGCACGTCCGCGCGCACCGCCCCCTCCGCGGCCGCCGCGCGCACCAGCTCCGCCAGCCGCGCGTCGATCCACCGCCGCCGCTGGAGCGCCGCCAGCTCCACCTCGCTGTTCCCCCGCACCCGCAGCAGCAGCGTCACCGCCGGCTGGTGCGCCACCAGCACCCGCACGCTCTCCCGCACCACCGACCGCAGCCGCTCGTACGCGCTGCCCGCCGACTCGTCCTGCGCCTCGCGGATCACCGCCGTCAACTCGTCGAGCGCCTCGTCCAGGGCCAGCGCGAGCAGATGCGTCTTGCCCGGCACATGGTGGTAGATCGCCGACTTGCTGAACCCGAGCTCCTCAGCGAGGTCCCCCATGCTGGTCCCCTCGTAGCCCTTCCGATTGAAGAGCTCGATGGCCCGCCGCAAAACCGTGGCCTGGTCGTACCCCGGTCTCCCGGGGCCGCGGGGGCGCGGGCTGACCGGCTCGGACATGCGCTCATGATTCCACACGGGGCCACCTGCTTGAGGCCCGCGAAAGGCCGACACCCCGGCGCCATGGTCGACAGGTCGGTGGTGGGGAGGGGTTTTCATGTAGCACGTTTGTGTTTATGGTCGTCGGTGTCGGGGGCGCATCACCTGTCCGGATACGCTCCCGAACCGGAGGCCCGCTGTGGCGCTCTCCTTCCTCGACCTGCGGCACACCGTCGCGGAACCGGGCTACAACCGCTGGCTGATTCCACCCGCCGCGCTCGCCGTGCACCTGTGCATCGGGCAGGCCTACGCCACCAGCGTCTACAAGACGGCGCTCGTCGAGCACTTCGACGCCAGCCTCACCGCGGTCGGCGTCGTCTTCTCCATCGCGATCGTGATGCTCGGCGCGTCCGCGGCGGTCATGGGCACGTGGGTCGACCGCGTCGGGCCGCGGCGGGCGATGTTCACCGCCGCCTGCTTCTGGGCGTCGGGGTTCCTGGTCGGGGCGCTCGGCATCGCCGCCGGGCAGCTCTGGCTGGTCTACCTCGGCTACGGCGTCATCGGCGGCATCGGCCTCGGCATCGGCTACATCTCGCCCGTGTCGACCCTGATCAGATGGTTCCCGGACCGGCCGGGCCTGGCGACCGGCATGGCCATCATGGGCTTCGGCGGGGGCGCGCTGGTCGCCTCGCCGCTGTCGCGGCGGCTGCTGTCGCTCTACGACCCGGGCGGCGACCCCGCGTCCGGCGCCGCCGTCGCCCTGCTGTTCGTCACGCTGGGCGTCGCCTACTTCCTGGTGATGATGCTCGGGGTGTTCACCGTGCGGGTGCCGCCGCCGGGATGGCGGCCCGCCGGGGCCGCCTCCGCGACGAAACGGGTCGGCGCTCCGCGCGGCGTCTCGGCGGCGTCGGCGATCAGGACGCCGCAGTTCTGGCTGCTCTGGACGGTGCTGTTCTGCAACGTCACCGCCGGGATCGGGATCCTGGAGCAGGCCGGGCCGATGATCGGCGACTTCTTCCGCTCCGGCGGCTCGACCTCGGTGTCGGCGACCGAGGCGGCCGGGTTCGTCGGACTGCTGTCGATCTTCAACATGGCCGGGCGGTTCGTCTGGTCCTCGACCTCGGACTACCTCGGCCGCAAACCGGTCTACGTCGGCTACCTCGGCGCCGGCATGGCCGCCTACGTGCTGCTGGCGCTCTTCGGGGACGCCTCGACGGCGTTCTTCGTCGCCCTCGCCGCACTGATCATCTCCTTCTACGGCGGCGGGTTCGCCACCGTCCCGGCGTACCTGCGGGACCTGTTCGGCACCTACCAGGTCGGCGCCGTCCACGGCCGGCTGCTGACCGCGTGGTCGGCGGCGGGCATCGCCGGGCCGCTGATCGTGAACCGGTTCCTGGACGCCCGCGGCGAACCGGGCGCCCTGGCGGCCGCCGACTACCGGCCCGCCCTGTTCACGATGGTCGGGGTCCTCGCGGTCGGCTTCGCCGCGAACCTGCTCATCCGCCCGGTGGCGGAGCGGCACCACGTGGCGGACGCCGAGGCCCCCGTGACCGACCCCAGCCCGGCCACCTGAGAGCGAAGGAGGAGCACCATGGAGTCAACGCCGGACGAGAGCCCCCCTGACAGGGCGGCGGCGCGCCTCGTCGTCTCCTGGTCCGTCGTCGGCATCCCGCTGATCTACGGCGTGGTGGAGACGGTCAGGGCGATCCTCCCCCTCTTCGGCGGCTGACCGCGAGGACGCGCACGAGCGCTTGCAGCGCCGACTCGAAGGCGTGGTCCGGAGGCGTCGCGTAGCCCACCACCAGGCCGTCCTGGGGCGGAAGGCGGGCGCCGGGGTGGCGGAACGCCGACAGGGCGTCGACCGCCACTCCCGCGCGGGTCGCGGCCTCCAGAGCGCCGGGCTCGGTGCCGGACGGCAGGCGCAGGACGGCGTGCAGACCGGCGGCGATGCCCGTCGCGTGGACGTGGGGCGCGTGCTCGGCCAGGGCGGTGACGAAGCGGTCGCGGCGGGCGCGGTACCTCTGGCGCATCCGGCGGACGTGGCGGTCATAGGAGCCGGAGTCGAGGAAATCGGCCAGGGCCAGCTGGTCGAGAACGCTCGCCCACGCTTCGCGCTCGCCCTTGGCCGTGAGGACGCCGTCCACCAGGCGGTCGGGCAGGACCATCCAGCCGAGCCGGACGGCGGGGGACAGGCTCTTGCTGACGGAGCCGACGTACACGACCCGGTCGGGGGCCAGGCCCTGCACCGCGCCGACGGGTTGGCGGTCGTAGCGGAACTCGCCGTCGTAGTCGTCCTCGATGATGAGCCCGTCCGACGCGGCGGCCCATTCCACCACCGCCGTGCGTCTGCGCGAATGCAGCGGGCCGCCTGTGGGGAACTGGTGCGCGGGTGTCAGGAGGACGGTGCGCTCGGCTTCGGAAAGCTCGTCGACCCGGGCTCCGTCGCCGTCGACGGTGAGCGGACGGGTGCGCGTGCCGGTCTGGTCGAGCAGGGCCCGGTGGAAGGGGAGGCCGTACCCCTCGACCGCCAGCGGCCCGGGCAGCACCCCGCCGCCGAACAGCAGGCGCAGGGCGTGGGCGAATCCGGAGCAGACCACGATGTGGTCGGCGTCGGTCCGCACGCCGCGGGTGCGGGCCAGGTAGGCGGCCAGCGCGCGGCGCAGCTCGGGGCGTCCGCGCGGGTCGCCGGGGCCGAAGGCCTCGTTCGGCGCCGCGGTGACCGCGCGGCGCGCCGACGCCAGCCAGGCGGCGCGCGGGAACGACGAGGCGTCCGGCTGACCTTGCCTCAGGTCGTGCGCCGGTTCGGACGGGCGGGGTCCGAGGGGACGGGCGGCGGGCCGGGCCTGGGGCTGCGCGCCGAGCGCCACCTTCGTCCCGGAGCCCTGGCGGGCGGTCAGCCATCCCTCGGCGACGAGTTCGGCGTAGGCGTCGGCGACGGTGTTGCGGGCGAGGCCCAGGTCGGCGGCCAGCGAACGGTAGGGCGGCAGCCGGGTGCCGGGGGCCAGCCGCCCGGAGCGGACCGCCGCGCGCAGCGCGCGGGTCAGCGCCGCCCGCCGCCCGCCGCCGGGCAGGTCGAGGTGGAGGTCGGCCCCGATCCGCTCCGCCAGATTGACCCAGTTTTCTGCCATGGGATTGCACCCTATCTCCGGTCTCTTCTCCTCCTAGATTTCGGTGTAGGGCTTGATGACCTGCTGATTCGGAGGAAATGATGAACGACTTGCGCGCCGCTGTCCGCGGTCGGGTCCTGCTGCCCGGCGACGCCGGATTCGACGCCGCGCGGCGTCCCTGGAACCTCGCCGTGGAGCAGCCGGTGGAGGCCGTGGTCGAGGCCGCCGACGCCGACGACGTCGCCGCGCTCGTCCGGTACGCCCGTTCCGCCGGGACGGCGATCGCCACGCAGCCCAACGGCCACGGCGCCACCGGCCGCACCGAGGGCGCGATCCTCCTGCGCACCCGGCGGCTGGACGGCCTGGAGATCGACCCCGTGGCACGCCGGGCCCGGGTGGGCGCGGGCGTCGCTTCGGGGCGGCTCCAGGCGGCGGTCGCGCCGCACGGCCTGACCGGGCTGCCGGGGAGCTCTCCCGTGGTCAGCGTCGCCGGGGTCGCCCTCGGCGGCGGGCTGAGCTGGTTCGGGCGGGCCCACGGGTGGGTCGCCGACAGCGTCACCGCCTTCGAGGTCGTGGACGGCGACGGCCGCCGCCGGCGCGTCACCGCGGACACCGACGCCGACCTGTTCTGGGCGCTGCGCGGCGGGGGCGGCGGCCTCGCCGTCGTGACGTCCCTCGACCTGGCGCTGCACCCGGCGCCGCACCTGTACGGCGGCCGGATGCTGTGGCCGGCCGTGCACGCGCCCGAGGTGATGGACGCCTACCGGCAGATCACCGCCGCCGCCCCGGACGAGCTGACCGTCTGGCTGGACCTGCTGCACTTCCCCGGCGCCGACCCGATGGTCGCGGTGGACGTCACCCACCTCGGCCCCGCGGACGAGGCGCGCGACCTGCTGCGCCCCCTGGACCGGCTCGCACGCCCCCTGTCCGACGGCAGGGCGACCATGCCGGTCTCCGAGCTGGGCGCCATCACGGCCGAGCCCACCGACCCCGGCGCGGGCCGCTCACGGGCCGAACTGCTCACGGAGCTGGACGACCGCGCGGTCAAGGCGCTGCTGGCCGATCCCATCGCCCCGCTGCTGAGCGTGCAGATCCGGCATCTGGAGGGCGCGTTCGCCCGTCCCTCCGACAGCCCGCACGGGCCGCTCACCGAGCCCTACGCGCTGTACATGTTCGGCATCCCGGCCGATCCGGCGACCGCCGACGCGGTCGCCGCGAAGCAGGAGGCGCTCGCCGGCCTCCTGCCCGCCAGCGGACGCAAGCCCTTCACGTTCCTCAACCCCGAGGAGACCGCCGCGAACGCCTTCGCCCCCGAGGCGCTGGACCGCCTCCGCCGCGTCAAGGCCCACCACGACCCGCGCGACACCTTCCGCGGCAACTTCCCGGTCACCCCCTGAGAGCCCGACCGAGAAGTGCACTGCAATCGACACCCTGGGCACAAGAAATTGCCAAGACAGGGTCCGAATTGCAGAAGCATCGTGTCCGCGCCGGTCTGCTGCCTTTATACCGGAACATGGGGGCGGTGCCTCGCCCGGACGAGGCCGTGGCGGCGCGGTTGCGATGACCTGGCCTGTTCCCCGGCGGCCTAGTATGAAGACGGGACCGTCATTCGTCAGTGAACGAGGGGGAAGGCAATTCATGGCGCAGCAGGTCAAGGTTCGCCTGGTCGACGACATCAGCGGCGGGGAGGCGGTGGAAACCGTGTCGTTCTCGCTGGACGGCCGGTCCTATGAGATCGACCTGAACAAGAAGAACGCCGCCAAACTGCGCAAGGTCATCGAGCCTTACCGGGAGCACGCCCGCAAGGCGCGCCGCACCGCGGCGAGGAGCGCCACGCGCACGGCGGGCAGCCGCGAGCGCAGCGCCGAGATCCGCCGGTGGGCGAGGTCGGCGGGAATCCCCGTCAACGACCGCGGGCGCATTCCCGCCGATGTGCTCCAGAAGTTCGAGGCCGCGCACTGACCCGTCACTCCGCCGGGCAGAGGCCCATTTCCAGGCGGCTGCAGGCTCCGAGAAGCACCGCACCCGGCACTGACCGCCATGCGGCGAGATCTCCGGAGCACGTGCGGCCGCCTGGCAGGCCTGGCGCAGATTTCGAGCCGGAGCAAAGCGTCTCAGCAGGCTGGACGACGACGGAAGCGCGATAGGGCCTGTCACGCCCGCCCAGCGGGCACTGGCCGCCCAACACCAGACGAAGTCCGGAGCCCCCATACCGCAGACCAGCACCCACTACTGCGACGACCTCAGCCACCACAGGACCACGCGACAACCTGGGGGGCTGCGATCGCGTCCGAAGGCAGATTCGAGCGAAGCAAGAATCTGATCGCGCAGCGAGCCGCAAGGCGAGCCGGAGCGATGCCAGCGATCGCCCGCGTTTTTCGACGATGGAGGGCCGCCAGGCCCGAAGGAGGAGAAAAAGGCTATAGATAGAGCCCAGTGCCGTGTTCTGGGCGTTCGCTGGCGATGGCGTGCAGGTCGCGCTCGCGCATGATCAGGTAGTTCTCGCCCTGGATCTCGACCTCGTACTGGTCGGCGGGGTGGAAGAGGACGCGGTCGCCGGGCTTGACGATCCGCACGTGGTGGCCGACCCCGCAGACCTCTCCCCATACCAGGCGGTTCTGCTGCTCGACCGTCGCGGGAATGACGATGCCGCCGGTGCTGCGGCGTTCGCCGCTGTCCTTCTCGGACTTGATCATGACGCGGTCGTGCAGCATCTGGACTTCGAACTTGGGCTCGGACACGCGGGCGAGTTTATCCGTCCGCGCGGGTAGGAACGTTCCGCGCTGCGCCCGGGGCGGGGTCAGGGCAGGGAGGTGAGCCTGGCGTAGACGCCGGGGTAGCCGGGCTTGCCGCAGCCGTAGCCCCAGGAGACGAGCGCGGCGACGCGCCCGCCGGCGATCAGCGGGCCGCCGCTGTCGAACTGGCACGAGTCGGCCTTCGCGGATCCGGCGCACAGCATGTCGGACGGGTCGAAGGAGTCGCCGTAGGCGCGCCGGCACGCCGCGTCGCCGGGGAGCGGGACGGCGGCGGCCCGGAGGCGGGTGTTGAACAGGTCGTTCTCGGAGGTGAAGCCCCACCCGGCGATCTCTGCGGTGCGGGCGGAGCCGGGGGCGCCGAGGGGCGCGGCCGGGCGGTTCACGCGGCGCGCGAGCGTCAGGACGGCGAGGTCGTGGTGGCTGACGGTCTCGTCCTTGAAGGTCGTCTCGCGGTACTTCGGGTGCATGCGCACGGACTTCACCGCGACCGTCTCCCCGCCGCGGCCGGCCAGGTCGTCCCGGCCGAAGGTGGCGGTGAGGACGCCGGGGACCCGGCGGAACATCGACACGCAGTGGCCGGCGGTGAGCAGCCGATCGGGCTTCACCAGGACGCCGCCGCAGAACTGCCCGGCCGGGCGGACGAAGAAGATCGGGGAGCCGACGGCGGCCATCCACGGGTACCGGGCGGCGGGCGCCGGGGCGCCGCCCACGACGGCGTCGGCGGGGGCGGCGGTGGCGGCGAGCGGCGCGAGCCCGAGGCAGGCTCCGAGCAGCGCTAGACCGAGGGACCGGCGGGAGGGCAGGGCCATGGCCGCACTGTAGGCGATCAGGGGGCGGCGCGCACGCGTTTGCCGGCGGCGGCCCGCTGCGTCTGCGCGGCAGGGTCCTCGTAGCGGGGGAACAGCGCCAGCGCGGCCAGCGCGAGCGCGAAGCCGCCCGCCCGGAGCGCGAACGGCGCGGTGTCGCGCGGCCACTGCTCGTCGAACAGGACGGTGCTGCTGAGGACGAGGTAGGTCCGGCCGATGACGGTGAGCACGACGGCGACGATCGCGATCCGGCAGCGCTGCAGCGCGACCTGGAGCTGCCCGAGCGCGATCGCGGCGAGGCCGATCGTCAGGTACGGGTAGGGGGACTCCAGGACCGCCCGCGCGCTGCCGGTGTCCTGGTAGACGAGCGAGATGCCGCGGATGCCGGCCTCGGCCAGCCCGGCGCAGGCCCCGGCGCCGATCCCGTAGGCGACCCCGGCGAGCCTGCGGGCGTGCCGGCCGCCCGCGCGGCGGTCGCCGACCAGCCAGACCAGGGCCGCGACGATCACCGCGGGGGCGCAGACGGCGAGCATCGTCCAGGGCCGGGCGAGGGTCCCGGCGAGGGTGGCGTCGGCGCGCGGTTCGCCCTCGGTCGTGGCCGACAGGCCGATCAGCCCGGTGGCGAGGACGAACAGCGCGACGCTCGCCCATTCGCGCAGGCTCAGCCGCTCGCCGAGGACCCCGGCCGCGAAGGCGACGAGGAGCACCAGGCCGAGGGCGAAGACGGGCTGCGCGACGGCGAGCGGCACCGCGGAGAACGCGACGACCTCGTAGCCGAGGCCGAGGAACAGCAGCAGGCCGCCGCCCAGCCAGACGGGGTCGGTCAGCATGAGCCGGGCGACGCGGAACGGGCGGCTGCCCCGCAGCGGCTCCATCCGGCGCGCGGAGACGCGGAAGACGAGGAAGGCGATGTAGTAGACGGTGGTGGCGAGCAGGGCGAGGGCGGCGTAGCCCAGGTCGTGACCCATCGGGAAAGACCCTTCGGCGGACGGGGGCGGGAAGAGTCGTCCGGCGCGCCTCGAAGCGACTCGCCCTGCCACGATGCCCTCTCGCACCGCCTGTGACAAGGCCGTGACCCCTGACTACATGATCAATCGTAGTGACGGCCGCGGGTGGACGACAGGCGGGAGACGAGGCCCCGGGGCAGCAGCCGTGTGATCCCGACGACGGCCTTGTACTGCGCTCCCGGGACGCTGACCTGCACGCCGCGGCGCAGGTCGCGCAGGGCGGCGGCCACGACGTCGTCCTTGTCCAGCCACATGAAGTCGGGGACGTCTGACATGTCCATCTGGGCGCGGTCGTGGAACTCGGTGTGCACGAAACCGGGGCACAGCGCCATCACCCGGACGCGGCCCCGCGACCGTCTCCGGATGTCGGCGGCGACGCCCTGGCTGAAGTTCACGACCCACGCCTTGGACGCCCCGTAGGTGCCGCGCGTGGCGAACGCCGCGACCGACGAGACGTTGACGACGCCGCCCCGGCCGCGCGCCAGCATCCCCGGGAGGGCGGCGTGCGTGAGGCGCAGGACGGCCTCGCAGTGCACGCGCAGCATGGTCAGCTCGTCGGACACCGGGACGTCCAGGAACACGCCCCTGTTGCCGAATCCGGCGTTGTTGACCAGCAGGTCGACGTCCTTGCCGACGCGCTCCTCGGCCGCGGCCAGGCCCTCCTCGGTGGACAGGTCGGCGGGCAGCGCCTCGGCGCGCACGCCGTAGGCCGCGCGCAGCTCGGCGGCGGTCCGCTCCAGCCGTTCGGCGTCGCGGGCCAGCAGGACCAGGTCGAACCCGTCGGAGGCGAGGCGGCGGGCGAAGGCGGCACCGATCCCCGCGGTCGCGCCGGTGATGAAGGCGGTCGGCATGGCCCCGAGCCTAGGGCGCGTTCCCTACCGGGCGGCGGCACGCCGCGCGCGGAAGTGCCGCGGGTCGGGGCGGCGGGTCGCGCGGCGGTAGGCGAAGGTGTAGCCCGGCCAGTTGTTGACGACCTTCCCGCCCTCCGTCATGTACCAGCTCCGGCAGCCCGCCTCCCAGACGGTCGAGCGCATCCGCTCCCGCATCTCCCGGGTGAACGCGTCCTGCACGTCGGGCCTCACGTCGATCCAGGCCAGGCCCGCGCCGCGCAGCGCCTCCACGCATCCGAGGACGTACCGGAACTGCGACTCCAGCATGTAGATGATCGAGTTGTGTCCGAGGTTGGTGTAGGGCCCGTACAGCAGGAACAGGTTGGGGAAGCCGCTGACGGTGATGCCGAGGTGGGCCTGCGCGCCGTCCCGCCACGCCTCGTTCAGCTCCCGGCCGCCCCGTCCGACGATCTTCATGGGGGACAGGAACTCGGTGGAGCGGAACCCGGTCGCGTACACGATGACGTCGGCCTCGTGCGCGCCGCGCGCGGTCCGGATCCCGGTCGGGGTGACGCGCTCGATCGGGTCGGTGATCAGGTGGACGTTCGGCCTGCTCAGCGCCGGATAGTAGTCGTCGGACAGCAGGATCCGCTTGCACCCCATCCGGTAGCCGGGGACGAGTTCGGCGCGCAGCGCGGGGTCGGCGACCTGCTCGGCCAGGCGGCGGCGGAAGCCGCGCTCCATGAGTCCCATCAGCCGCGGGTACCGGATGAAGCCGAGCGCGCGGGCCTCGAACAGCGCGTAGATCCGGGCGCGGCTCAGCGCGTACAGCCCCGGCACGGCCCGCAGCGCGGCCCGCTCCCAGGCCCGGTACGGCCGGTCCGGTTTGTCGATCACGTACGGCGCGGACCGCTGGAACAGCAGCAGTTCCGCCGCCTCCCGGGCGACCTCCGGGACGATCTGGATCGCGCTCGCGCCCGTCCCGATCACCGCGACGCGCCTGCCCCGCAGGTCGGCGCCGTGGTCCCAGCGGGAGGAGTGGAAGGCCGGTCCGGTGAACGACTCGCGGCCCTCGATCGGCGGCAGCTCGGGCCGGTTGAGCTGCCCGCACGCCGAGACCAGCACCCGCGCGGCGAGGTCCCCGGTCGTGGTGGAGATCCGCCAGAGCGCCGCGTCCTCGTCGAACCGCGCCTCGGTCACCTCGGCGCCGAACCGGATCCGGTCGAGGACGCCGTGCTCGCGGGCGCAGTGCCGCAGGTAGTCCAGGATCTCCGCCTGCGGCGGGAAGCGGCGCGACCAGTCGGTCCTGCGTTCGAACGAGAACGAGTACAGGTGGGACGGGACGTCGCAGGCCGCGCCCGGGTAGGTGTTGTCGCGCCAGGTCCCGCCGAGGTCGGCGGCCTTCTCCAGGATCACCACGTCGCGGACGCCGGCCTGCCGCAGCCGGATCGCCATCCCGATCCCGCCGAACCCGCTCCCGATGATCACCACGCTGTGCGTCATGGCAGTCCCGAATCTCATTCTGTCTGGGTCCCCCACGAGCGTAGGTGACCGTGAAGTCACTGAGAAGGTGTCGCCGCGGCGCGTTTGTCGGTCGGTTCTGCCAGCATCCCGGCATGCCCGACCATGCCCTCGCCGCCGAAGCGCGCGCCGACGACGGTCCCGGAACGGTCCAGGCGCTGATGGCGCGCGCCTGCGAGTCCGGAGAGGAGGGCTACCGGCTGGCCGTGCTCGTCGAAGAGGCCCTGTCCGGCGCCGAGCGCCTCGACGCCGGAACCCTGCGCGAGATGGCGCCGCCGCTGAAGCGACTCAACGGCGTCTTCGCGCGGGCCGAGGTCCCGATCGGGTACCGCCAGCGGGTCGACCGCCGCCTGCGGGCGCTGCTGGCGAGCGTGGACGAGGCGTACCTGCCCGAGGGGGTGCTTCCCGTCCACGACGTCTGGGCCGCGCCGCTCCGCGAGCGAGTGCGGGTCGCGCCGTCGGCCGAGCTGACCCGGTTCGTCCGGCACCTGGCGAGCCTGTCGGCGCCGCGCCCCTCGCGCGCGTGGCACCGCGCGTGCGTCACCCTCGCCGACGAGGCGGCCGCGCGCGAGGACGTCGCCGAGTGCCTCCGCGCGCTCGCGGAGGACGAGCCGCACTGCCCCCGCGAGGACGGCCCGCACACCGCGACGTCCTGCGGGTACCACCATCTGGTCGACCCGCACCACGGAGACGTCGCGCGCGGCCTCGTCTGGGCGGCGGCCCTCACCGGCGGCCCGGACGCGGTGCCCCGGCTCCGCGCGGTCGCCCTGCGCATGGGCACGGCCGGCCGCGACCTCTACGAGGGCCCCAAGGTCGCGGGCGCGGCGATCAACGCGCTGGGCGCGGTCGACGATCCGCGCGCGCTGGAGGCGCTCTGGCGGCTCCGCGCGCCGGTCACCAACCGCGCGCTGCGCAAGCAGCTCGACACGGCGCTCCAGGCGGCGGCCGAGCGGCAGGGCATCACGCGGGCGCAGCTCGTGGAGCGCAGCGTCCCCGCCCACGGGCTCGGCCCGGACGGCTCGGCGGAGCGGGTCCTCGGCGACCACACCGCGCGCGTCGCGGTCGAGGGCGCGGCGACCGTCCGCGTCACCTTCACCGGCCCCGACGGCCGCGTCTCCCGGACGGCCCCGGCCGCGGTCAAGGACCGCTTCCCCGACGAGCTGAGGCGCCTGAAGGCGCTCGCCAAGGAGGTGCGGGCGACGCTGTCGGGCGAGCGGGCGCGCGTCGAGGGCCTGCTGTCCGAGGACCGCTCCTGGCCCTACGCCGAATGGCGCGAGTTCTACCGCGACCACCCGATCACCGGGGCGGTCGCCCGCGGCCTCGTCTGGGAGTTCCAGGGCGAGGACGGCCGCTGGCGCGCGTCCCTCGGCGCTCCCGGCGGCGACGCCGCGCGGGTCAGGCTCTGGCATCCGCTCCGGGCGGCCGTCGGCGAGGTGCGGGCCTGGCGGGAGCGCGTCGTCGACGAGCAGGTCCGGCAGCCGTTCAAGCAGGCGTTCCGCGAGATCTACCTCCTCACCCCCGCGGAGGAGGGCACCGCGACCTACTCCAACCGGTACGCGGCGCACATCGTCCACTACCGGCGGCTGTACGCGCTGTTCAAGGAGCGGGGCTGGCAGTCGAACTTCCTCGGCCGGCACGAAGGCGGCCTCCACGGCGAGGCGCGCGGCGAGTTCGGCGGCGGCGAATGGCGGGCGTGCTTCTACCACGAGCCGGTCGACGACGACGGCGACTGGACGGTCGAGCACGCCGCGACCGACCAGGTCCGCTTCGAGCGCAGGCACGGCCGGCGCTGGCGGGAGGCGCCGCTCGCCGACGTCCCGCCGCCCGTGTTCAGCGAGGCGATGCGGGACGTGGACCTGTTCGTCGGCGTCACCTCCATCGCCGCCGACCCGGACTGGGCCGACCGGGGCGAGGACCGCCACGCCGCCTACCGGCGCGAGGCGGGCTTCGGCGCGCTGACCGCGAGCGCCGAGGTCCGCCGGGCGGCGCTGGAGCGCATCCTGCCGCGCACGAGGATCGCCGGCCGCTGCGCCCTGGACGGCCGGCACCTCGTCGTGCGCGGCGAGCTGCGCACCTACCGGATCCATCTCGGGTCGGCGAACGTCCTGATGGAACCGGACGGCGCCTACCTGTGCGTCGTCCAGGGCCGCCGGCCCCCCGGCACGCTGTACCTGCCGTTCGAGGACGAGCGGCTCTCGCTCATCCTCAGCAAGGCGTTCCTGCTGGCCGCCGACCACAAGATCACCGACCCCTCGATCCGGCGGCAGCTCAGCGTGTGATCACCTGAAACGTCCCGGAACCGGCGCTTCCATCTGGAAAGATCACCTCATGTCCGACGACCACCGGCCGCCGGCCGCGCTCGACCTTCTGGACCGCCCGCCCGTCCCCGGCGGGCCCGCCGACTCCGGGGTGCCCGCGCACGGGCTCGGCCGCGACGGCTCGCTGGCCCGCGACATCGGCGGCTACCAGGCGGTCCTCGCCATCGCCGACCCGATGACCGTCCGGCTCACCTTCATCGGCGCGGAGGGCCGCCCGCTGCCGACCGTCCCGGGCGCGCTCAGGACGGGCTTCGCCGCGCAGGTCAAGGAGACGAAGGCGCTGGCGAGGCGGGTCCGCGCGACGCTGGCCGCCGAGCGGGCGCGGGTCGAGGCGCTGATGGCGGCCGAGCGGACCTGGCCCTACGGGCAGTGGTGCCGGCACTACCGCGACCATCCGGTCACCGGACGGGTCGCGCACGGTCTGATCTGGGAGTTCGAGGAGCCGGACGGGCACTGGCAGGCCGCCACGCCCGGCGAGGACGTGCTGGTCACGGTGGACGGCCGCGCCCTGCCCGCGCCGCCGGGCGGCGCGCGGGTACGGCTGTGGCATCCGGTGCGGGCGCTCCCGGGCGCCGTCCGGGCCTGGCGGAGCTTCGTGACCGGCAACCGGATGGCGCAGTCGTTCCGGCAGGCGTTCCGGGAGACCTACCGGCCCGGCCCGCCCGGGGCCGAGACCGATCTGCGCCGCGGCCGCTTCGACGGCGAGGAACGGCGCGTGCTCGCCGGGGGCGCGTGGCGGGTCGGCTGCCGCGAGGGCCGGGCGCGGGTGACGTTCGAGCGGCGGGCCGCCGGGTCCTGGCGGGAGGAGCCGCCGCGGGCCGTGCCGCCGCCGGTGTTCAGCGAGGGGATGCGGGAGGCCGACCTGTTCCTGCGCCTCGCCCCGGCCGCGGAGGAGGACCCGTTCGGCGCGCCGTCGGCGACCGCCGAGATCCGGGCGGACGTGCTGCGCCGGATCCTGCCCGGCACGAGGATCGCGGGCCGCTGCGCGGTCGACGGGCGGTTCCTCGTCGTCCGCGGCGGGCTGCGCACCTACCGCGTCGACCTCGGCTCCGGCGGCGTGCTGATGGAACCGGGCGGCGACCGGCTGCGGATCGGGCCGTCCCGCCGGACGGGGCAGAAGGGCCTGTTCCTGCCGTTCGAGGACGAGGTGCTGGCACGCGTCCTCGGCACGGCGTTCCTGCTGGCCGCCGACCACCGGATCACCGACGAGGCCGTCCTGCGGCAGATCAGGAGGGACGCCCGATGGAACTGACCGCGCGGCTGCTGCGCGCCATGACCGACCCGGCGGCGGAGGACGAGGAGTTCCGCACCTGGTATCCCGACCTGTCGGCGCTGTCCGACCGCGATCTCGGAGACCTCGTGCCCGCCGCCTACGCGGTCGGCCGGGAGGCGCCGTTCGTGTCGATGTCCGTCCGGCTCAGGATCGAGGACGAGGCCAAGCAGCGGCAGCCGCGCTACACGCCGGAGGCGTGCGAGCGCATGTTCCAGGCGCTCGTCGGCGGGCTGGCCCACCGCAAGTGGGCCGACCTCGTGCTCGGCGCGGGCACGCTGGTCCGCTGCACGGGGCCGTGGCCCGACCTCGCCGGCCCCGCCCGGAAGCTCGTCGAGTACCTCCTCGCCCGCGAGCGCCTCGACCAGCCGTTCGCGCTGCTCGCGGTCGGCGGGCTCGCGGGCGACGGCGTCCTGCAGGCGGTCGCCGGACGCCTGCGCCAGAAGTGGAAGGGACCGATCGTGCACGACGAACTGGACACCGTCGTGCGCCTCGCTCCGGTGGAACGGGTGCTGCTCGCCCAGGTGGCCGAGAACCGGTCGTTCAACTCCCCGCCCGTCCCGCCCGAGGTGTGGGAGCGCGTCGCCGCCGTCCCGGCCTGCGCCGAGTTCGCCCGCCGCGCCCTGGAGGCCGCCGCCGAGCGCGCCCGCGCCGTCCAGGAGGGAGAGATCCCGTTCCGCGCGGACCGGGCGTTCACCGGGGACGAGGTCGCCGCCGTCGGGCTCGCCGCGCGCATCGCGCTGCTGCGCGACGAGCCGTGGCTGCCCGCCCTGTTCGACCGGCTCCTGCCCGGCGTCTCGGTGGCCCCGACGCAGGCGAGGACGCTGCCGTCGCAGGCGCTGCTGTACGAGATCGTCCGGGCCGCGCAGGAGTTCCCCACGCCCGAGCTGGTCACCGCGATCCGGACCGTCCGCGGGATCGTCCGGCACGCCGGGGTGCCCAAGCAGCTCGACAAGATGCTCAAGAAGGTCGAGGCCGCCTTGGCCGAGCGGACCGAGGTCGCGCTGCGCCTCCCCGATCTCGGCTTCGGCCCCGGCGGGGTCCTGCGCAGGGAATTGGGCGACTACACCGCCCTCGTCACGATCACCACGGGCAAGGCCGCGCTGACCTTCGAGAAGGGCGGCGCCGCGCTCAAGGGCGTCCCCGTGCCCGTCCGCCGCGACCACAAGGACGAGGTCAAGGAGCTCCGCGACCTCGTCGCACGCGTCAACGCCCAGCTCGTCACGCTCGCGCGGGCGCTGGAGGGCGGCTTCTCCGTCGACGCCGTCCACCCGTTCGGCCGGTGGCGGGACACCCTGCTGCGCCATCCGATCGCGGGGCCGACGGTGCGCACCCTCATCTGGGAGATCGAGACCGCGCCCGGCGAGTGGCGCACCGTCCTGCCCGAGACCGGCGACCTTCCGGACGCCGCCGACGACGCCTCCGTCCGGCTGTGGCACCCCATCAGGTCGGGGCCGGACGAGGTGCGCGCCTGGCGCGACCTGCTCGTCGAGCGGCGGATCCGGCAGCCCTTCAAGCAGGCGTTCCGCGAGATCTACCTGCTCACCCCCGCGGAGGTGGAAACGGCGACGTACTCCAACCGGTTCGCCGCGCACCTCGTCCACTACCGGCGGATGTTCGCGCTCTTCCGGGCCCGCGGCTGGACGAGCGCCCTGCTCGGCCCCTGGGACGGCGGAGGCTCCGACGAGGCGGCCCGGACGCTCGCGGCGGGGGAGTGGCGGGTCAGGTTCTCCCACGTCCTGGCCGACTGGCAGGGCGAGCACGAGATCGCCGGCACGAACCGGGTGGTGTTCGACCGCCGAGGCGACGGCGGCTGGCGTGAGGCGGCCCTCGCCGACGTCCCGCCGCTGGTGTTCAGCGAGGCGATGCGCGACGTGGACCTGTTCGTCGGCGTCACCTCCATCGCCGCCGACCCCATGTGGGAGGACGGCGAGGCCCACGAGTACTGGGTGCGCGCGTGGTACGCCGACCTCGGCGAGTCGGCCCGGACGCGCCGGGACGCCCTGGAACGCGTCCTTCCGCGCACGAAGATCGCCGACCGCTGCTCGATCGAGGGCCGCCACCTGGTCGTGCGCGGCGACCTGCGCACCTACAGGATCCACCTCGGCTCGGCCAACATCGTGATGGAGCCGGACGACGCGTTCCTGTGCGTCGTCCCGGAGCGCCGTGCAGCGGGCGCCAAGGTCTTCCTGCCGTTCGAGGACGAGCGGCTCTCCCTCATCCTCAGCAAGGCGTTCCTGCTCGCCGCCGACGCCGCGATCGACGACGAGTCCATCCTGACGCAGATCAAGCGAGGCGCCTGATGACCGCCGTGAACTTCCGCGACGAGACGGCCGCCGGCGCGCCCGTCGCCGCGTTCCAGGTGGGCGGGCTGCCCGACCGGATGACCCTCCGGGAGCTGATCAGGCTCCGGGTCCGCGAGGAGGTCGCCCGGCACAACGCCCGCCCCTCCGACCGGTTCCACGGCCTGGTCCGCCCGGACGGCGCCGAGGCCGAGCTGAACGGCTACCGCCTGCGCGAGCCCCGCCGCCTGGACTGGGAGCGGCAGGCCGACATCGCCGAGCGCGCCTTCCTGGGCAACGGGTTCTTCGTCCTCGCCGCCGACCGGCAGGTCGAGGACCTCGACGAGGAGATCGACCTCACCGGCGACCCCGACCTGGTCTTCATCAGGCTCGTCCCGCTCGTCGGCGGCTGAGGGGGCTCTCAGCCGACCAGGCCGAACTCGTGGGCGCGCAGGCCCGCCTGGAAGCGGGAGTCGGCGTCCAGCAGGGTCAGGATCTCCGCGACGCGGCGCCGGTAGGTGCGCAGCGACATGCCGAGCCGGCGCGCGGCGGCCTCGTCCTTCAGCCCGCCGCCGAGCAGCCGCAGGATGCGCAGGCTCTCCTCGCTCAGCGCGGGCGGCCGGCCGCGCCGGTGGTCGGCCAGGTCGGCCGCCGTCTCCCACGTCGCCTCGAAGAGCGAGACCACGCCCTTCACCACGCCCGGCGACCGGACGACGGTGTACTCGCGGACGCCGCCCTCGACCGGGCCGGCGAGGATGGCGACCCTCCGGTCCACGATGATCGTTTCGTGGGGGAGCGGCGCCGGGCAGATCCGCACCCGCCCGCCCGCGGCGGCGATCGCGAGGAGCCGCCGCTCGGACTCCTCGTCGGCCAGGGCCGCCGGGTTGTACAGCTTGCGGACGGCCGGGGCGGGCCGGATCCGGCGCCGCTCGGCGACGATCCACTCCCGCAGGCCGGGCAGCGCCCACGTGTTCTGGTCCGTCGCGGCGCACGAGAACTCCTCGCACGCGAAGAACAGCCGTCCGGCGCGCTCGACCAGCTCCTCCTCGCCGCGCAGCACGACGTTCCGGTCCAGATCGGCGCTCACGGACCCAGTCTGCCACGCGGCCCGCGGGCCGCCGCCGTGGCAGCAAGCTGCCAGCCGGTCGCCGCGCCCCGGCGGGCGCAGCACAGTGGACCGCATGACACGACACTTCGATCTCGGCGGCGACCTGCGGATCTCCCGGATGGGCTTCGGCGCGATGCGGCTGCCCGCGAGCACCCTCGGCGGGCCCGCGGGCGACCGGGACACCGGAATCAAGATCCTCCAGCGGGCCGTCGAGCTGGGCGTGGACCACATCGACACGGCCGCGTTCTACTACTACGAGGGCGGCCCCGCGGCCAACGAGATGATCCGCGCCGCGCTGGCCCCCTACCCGCCCGGCCTGGTCGTCGCCACGAAGGTGGGCCCGTACCGGGGCCCGGGCGACCCCTTCCCGTCCGGGCAGCTCCCGGCACCGGAGCTTCGCGCCGAGGTGGAGCGCAACCTCACCGAACTCGGGCTCGACCGGCTCGACCTGGTCTACCTGCGGCCCGGCGGGCTGGAGGAGCCGGGGACCGAGCCGATCGGGGAGCGCTTCGCCGTCCTCGCCGGACTCCGCGAGGAGGGGCTGATCAAGCATCTCGGGTTGAGCCACGTGAGCCTCGCCCAGCTGGAGGAGGCGCGCGGGATCGCGCCGGTCGCGGCCGTCCAGAACCGGTTCGACGTGACGCGGCCGCGGGACGCCGAGCTCCTCGCCGCATGTGAGCGCGACCACATCGCCTACGCCCCCTACTTCCCCCTCGGCGGGTTCGGCATCCCCGACGACGCGCGCGTCAACGCGGTCGCCGCCCGCCACGGCGCCACCGTCCCGCAGGTGCTGCTCGCCGGGCTGCTGGCGCTGTCGCCGGTGATGCTCGCGATCCCCGGCACCGGCTCCCCGGACCACCTGGAGGAGAACCTCGCCGCCGCGGATCTGGTGCTCGCCCCGGAGGATCTCGCCGCCCTGAAGCGGTGAGGACCGCGCGCGCGGCCGCCGGAGCCTCTACCCTGAACGGGTTTGCGATCAGGGGGAGAGGATGTCGACGACGCGGCTGCTGGTGCTCGGCGGGGTGCGCAGGTTCGGGCGGGCGCACGGCTACGAGGTCCGCCGTGAGCTGCTCTCCTGGGGCTCGGACGAGTGGGCCCACGTCAACCCGGGCTCGATCTACCACGCGCTCAGGCAGCTGGCCAAGGAGGGCCTGCTGCACGCCCACGAGGTGGAGGAGAGCGAGGCGGGCCCGCCGCACACCGACTACGAGATCACCGAGGCCGGCCGGGCGGAGTTCCACCGGCTGCTGCGCTCCGCCCTCTCCGCGGTGGACGTCCGGCATCCGGAGATGCTGACGGCGGGCCTCGGGTTCCTCACCGAGCTGCCGCGCGCCGAGGCGCTCGCCCTGCTGCGCGAGCGCCTCGACGGCCTCGCCGCCTGGCGCGCCTCCGTCGCCCCGCCCCTGGACGAGCTGGACCCCTCCGACCACCTGCGCGAGCTGCTCGGCTGGTGGGTCCACTCCGCCGACTCCGCCAGGGCCTGGACGCTCGGCGTGATCGAGCGCCTGGAGGCGGGCGCCTACGTCATGGCCGACGAGCGCGGCGCGACCGGCTGACGGGCCCGGGCGCCCGCGGCGCCCGCGGCCGGTCAGGTGTCGACGAACGTCCTGGGGACGATCACCCGCAGCGCGTTGCCGCGCAGCTTGATCGACACCGGGGTGCGGCCGCGGACCTCGCCGTCCACGTCCACCTGCATCGGCGGGTCGGTCTCGATCTCCACGTTCGCCGTGGTGAGGAAGGCGTCGTCCTCCAGCGACCGCCACGGGCCGGTGAGGACGTGCCGGGCCGTGGCCGACGCCAGCCGCAGCCGCCGCTCGTCGCCGAGCCGGTACACGGCCAGCAGCCGGTCGTCCGGGCTGGCGTCGCGGGCGATGCGCTGCCCGCTGTGGTGCGCGCCGTTGGCGACGTTCAGCTGGTGCGTCGCGACCTCGTGCGTCTCGCCGTCGATCGTGATGCGGGCGGTGAACGCCTTGTGCCGGGGCAGCAGCCCCGCCGCCGTCAGCGCGTAGGCGGGGCGCCCGATGAACCGCTTGAGCGTGTGCGGGACGTGCTCGGCGACCTCGACCGACAGGCCGAGGCTGACCATGTTGGCGAAGATGTGCTCGCGGTCGGCGCCCGGCCCCTCGCCCTGCGGGTCGCCCGTCGACTCGAACCAGCCCACGTCGACGTCGGCGACCTTCCCGCCGCCCGGCCGGCCGAGGGCGAGGGTCGCGACCGCGCCCGGCAGGTCGAGCGGCAGTTCCAGGCTGCGGGCGAAGTTGTTGGTGGTGCCGAGCGGCAGCACCCCGAGCGCGATGTCGCGGTGCGCCAGGTGCCCGACCGCCTCGGCGACCGTGCCGTCCCCGCCGCCGACGACCACGAGGTCGGGCTCCAGGGCGAGGACGTCGGTGAACAGCTCCCGCAGGCGGGCCGGGTCGGTCACCGGGAAGACGTGCGGGAACTCCAGGCCCGCCTCGCGCAGCAGGCGGCGCGCCGTGCCGTAGAGCCGCCGCCCCCGCCGGGAGCGGGAGTTGATCACCAGCGCCGCGCGCCCGCCGCCCGCGATCGCCGATTCCAGCTCCGCCTTGCTCCGCATCTGGACGCTCCGCATCTCTTCCGGTCGCCCCCTTCGTCCGCGCCACCCTGGAGGGTACGTGGACCGGAACTCCCGGCCCGACATTTTATAAACCGATTACACAGCGTTGAAACATTCCCGTCAGAGGGAACCTTTACCAGCAGGCGCCTCTGGACGACCGGGGGAGATCATGCGGTTGCGCGGCTTGGCGGGAGCGGGACTCATCGTTGCGGTCGCCGGGCTGACCGCGTCCATCGCGGCGGGCGGCACGGCCCCGCCCGGCGCCCCGGCCGACGACGGCGCGGCCGTGGTCGGCGAGCGCCGCCCGCGCCGCCGCGTCCTCGACCTGGCCGTGCGCTCCCCCGTCCTGGCGGACGTCGTCCACGTCCGCCTCCTGCTGCCGCCCGGCTGGTCGCGCGACGCCTCCCGCACCTGGCCGGCGCTCTGGCTCCTGCACGGGGCCTCCGCGGGCCGGGACGGCCACACCGCGTGGAGCGAGCACAGCGACATCGAGGAGCTGACCGAGGACGCCGATGTGATCGTCGTCATGCCGGACGGCGGCCCGTGCGGCAGCTACACCGACTGGTGGAACCGCGGCGGCGGCGGCGCCCCGAAGTGGGAGACCTTCCACCTCGCCGAGCTGCGGCAGATCCTGGAGCGCGGATACCGCGCGGGCCCGGACCGCGCCGTCGCCGGCAACGCGATGGGCGGGCTCGGCGCGCTGGCGTACGCGGCCAGGCACCGGGGCCTCTTCCGGGCGGCGGCGTCGTTCAGCGGGCCGGTCCACACGCTGCACCGCGACCCGGCCGGTCTCGACGTCGCCGACCTCGTCGAGCTGAGCGTCGCGATCGGCGCGCCGTCCCTCGACTGGACGGACGTGTGGGGCGACCCCGACGAGCAGCGCGTCGTGTGGCGCCAGCACAACCCCTACGACCTCGCCGGGCGCCTCGCGGGCGTCCGGGTGCACGTCAGCGCGGGGGACGGCGCCCCCGGCCCCTTCGACCACCCCGGCCGGGGCGGGCGGGACCCCGTCCCGCACGACGCGCTGGAGGCCCTCGCCCACACCGTCTCCCGCGAGTTCGCGGGCAAGCTGAAGAAGCTCGGCGTCCCCGTCTCCACGCACTTCTACCGCGGCACCCACACCTGGCCGTACTGGCGCCGCGAGCTGCGGGCCGCGCTGCCCGCCCTGCTCGCCGAGATCACCTGAGCGGCTAGGGTCGGGGCGTGGCCGAACCTCGTTCTGATTCAGCTGTCCCCGCGTTCTGGCGGTCGCTCGGGCTGCCCGGCATCATCGACGTCCACGTCCACTTCATGCCGCAGCGCCTGATGAGCGCGGTGTGGGACTACTTCGACGAGGCCGGGCCGCTGATCGGCACCGAGTGGCCCATCCGCTACCGCGACTCCGAGCAGGAGCGGCTGGACTTCCTGCGCGGGCTCGGCGTCCGCGCGTTCACCTCGCTCGCCTACCCGCACCGGCCCGGAATGGCCGAGTCCCTGAACGAGTGGGCCGCCCGGTTCGCCGCCCGGGTCCCCGAGTGCCTCCAGTCCGCCACTTTCTATCCCGAGCCCGGCGTCGAGGAGTACGTGCGCCGCGCGCTGGACGCGGGCGCCCGCGTCTTCAAGGTCCACCTCCAGGTCGGCGGCTTCGATCCGCGCCTCAAGGAGCTGGACGCGGTCTGGGGGATGCTCGCCGACGCCGGCGTGCCCGCCCTCGTCCACGCCGGCTCCGGGCCGGTGGCCAACGGCTTCACCGGGCCCGGCCCGTTCGGCGAGGTGCTCGCCCGCCACCCGGGCCTGACGGCGATCGTCGCCCATCTCGGCGCGCCTGAGTTCGAGGGCTTCTTCGCCCTGGCCGACGCCCACGAGCGCGTCCGCCTCGACACGACGATGATCTTCACCCGCTTCGCCGCCCTGGCGCCCTTCCCGGACGCGCTGCTGCCCCGGCTGCGCGACCTCGGCCTGGAGGGGCGCATCCTGCTCGGCACCGACTTCCCGAACATCCCCTACGAGTACGCGCACCAGCTGGAGTCGCTGGCCGCGCTCGGCCTCGGCGACGACTGGCTGCGCACGGTCTGCTGGCACGGCCCCGCCGACCTGTTCGCCCTCTCCTAGCCGGCACACCGCTGTTGCGGCGTCCCGGGCATCGCGGACTGTCTCCGGTGTGGTCGGAGTCAATGCTTCGACCTTTTGTGAGGGATAAAACGAGATGGAGTGATCGATATGGCTGGCGGCAAACTGCCGGAGAAGCGCGACGACTGGGCCGACAAGCAGCCCGTGGTCAGCGGTTCCGAGGAGGACCTCAACGAGGTCATCGACGAGGTGGCGAAGAACCTCGGCGTCGAGCGGGGCTAGCGGAACTGACGAACGGCCCTTGTTGATTGATTAAGCAGACCGGTCCCGCCCCCCGGGCGGGGCCGGTCTTTTTTCACGGGTTTTCACGCGGGGTGCCTGGTCAGCGCGGGACGGCTGGAGCCGTCCTTGACAGGCCGGGTGCCGCGGCCGACTGTGGGAGCGCTCCCACCCCGTCGATCGAGGACCCCGTATGAGAACGACCGTGACCGTGAGACTCCGGCGGACCCGCCTCGTCCCGATCATCGTGGCCGTGCTGCTGGCGCTGGCGTTCGTCCAGGCCGCGCCGCGCCCCGCCCGCGCGGCGGGCGCCGGCTACTGGCACACCAGCGGCCGGCAACTGCTCGACGCCGCCGGGCAGCCGGTGCGGATGACGGGCGTCAACTGGTTCGGCGCCGAGACGTCCAACTACGCGCCGCACGGCCTCTGGTCGCGCGGCTACAAGGACATGCTCGACCAGATCAAGAGCCTGAGGTACAACACGCTGCGGCTGCCCTACAGCAGCCAGCTGTTCGACTCCGGCAGCACGCCGAACAGCATCGACTACTCCAAGAACCCCGACCTGCAGGGGCTGAACGGGCTGCAGATCCTGGACAAGATCATCGCTTACGCGGGGCGGATCGGGCTCAAGGTCGTCCTCGACCGGCACCGCCCGGACTCCGGCGGCCAGTCCGCGCTCTGGTACACCGCCGCCTACCCCGAGTCGCGCTGGATCTCCGACTGGACGATGCTCGCCCGGCACTATGCGGGCGACACCACGGTCATCGGCGCCGACCTGCACAACGAGCCGCACTCCCCGGCGTGCTGGGGCTGCGGCGACCAGTCGAGGGACTGGCGGCTGGCCGCCGAGCGGGCCGGCAACGCGATCCTCGCGGCCAACCCGAACTGGCTGATCATCGTCGAGGGCGTCAACGACCAGGGGAGCGACAACTACTGGTGGGGCGGCAACCTCCAGGGCGCCGCGCAGTACCCCGTGCGGCTGAACGTCGCGAACCGGCTCGTGTACTCCGCCCACGACTACGCCACGTCGGTGTACCCGCAGCCGTGGTTCGACGACCCGTCCTTCCCGTCCAACCTGGCCGGGATCTGGGACAAGAACTGGGGCTACCTCTACAAGAACAACGTCGCGCCGGTCCTGCTCGGCGAGTTCGGGACGACGCTGAGGGACCCGCGCGACCAGACGTGGCTGCGCACCCTGATGGCCTACCTCGGCAAGGGCACGGGCGGCGTCTCCTTCACCTTCTGGTCGTGGAACCCCAACTCGGGCGACACCGGCGGCATCCTCAACGACGACTGGACGACCGTCAACACGACGAAGCAGGCCTACCTCGACCCCTACCTGCTCGGCGCGGGCGACCCGGGCGGCGACCCCGGCGACCCGGGCACGCCGGGAACGTCGTGCAAGGTCGCCTACACCGTGCAGAACAGCTGGTCAGGCGGTTTCACCGCCCAGGTCACCATCACCAACACCGGGTCCTCGGCGCTGAACGGCTGGACGCTGGAGTTCGCCTTCCCCGGCGACCAGAAGGTCGGCCAGGGGTGGAGCGCGGCCTGGTCGCAGAGCGGCGCCGCCGTCACGGCCAAGAACCTCGACTGGAACGCCTCGGTCGCGCCCGGCGCCTCGCTCACGGTCGGGTTCCAGGCGACCGGCGCGGCGAGCGGCGCGCCCGCCGCGTTCGAGGTGAACGACAAGGCATGCGAGGTGTGACATGACCAGGAAGGCCTGGCTCGCCGTCGCCGCGGCCGCCGCGCTCCTGCCGTGGGCCGCGCCCCCGGCGCAGGCCGCGGACGGGCCCGCGCTGACCGTCGACCCGTCCGCGTCCCGGCACGCGATCAGCCCCTACGTGTACGGGATGAACTTCGCGTCCGAGGAACTCGCCAAGGAGCTGCGCCTCCCCGTCCGGCGGTGGGGCGGCAACGCGACGACGCGCTACAACTATCTCTTCGATGAGACCAACCGGGGCTCGGACTGGTACTTCGAGAACGTGCCCGGCCCCGCGCCGGACCCCGCGAAGCTCCCCGACGGATCCGAGACCGACCAGTTCACCGAGCAGGACCGCCGGACCGGCACCGGCACGCTCCTGACCGTCCCGCTGATCGGCTGGACGCCGAAGGGCCGCGACTACACCTGCGGGTTCGGCATCGCCAAGTACGGCCCGCAGCAAGGCGCCGACGCCCAGTGGCGGCCCGACTGCGGCAACGGGGTCAAGCCGGACGGCTCGAACGTCACGGGCAACGACCCGGCCGACACCAGCGTCCCGGCCGGCCCCCGGTACGTCACCGACTGGCTGTCCCACCTGACCGGCAAGTACGGCCGGGCGGACGACGGCGGGGTGCGCTTCTACGATCTCGACAACGAGCCCGACCTCTGGCACGCCACCCACCGCGACGTGCACCCGGACGGCGCCGGCTACGACGAGATGCGCCGCCAGACGTACGCGATCGCCTCCGCGGTGAAGGCCGCCGACCCGGGGGCCAGGACGCTCGGCCCGGTCGGCTGGGGCTTCCAGTCGCTGACGATGTCGGGCCTGGACAAGCAGACCTGCGACCGCGAGGGCGGGGACTGCTGGTCGAACCCGCCGGACCGGGCGGCGCACGGCGGCGTCCCGTTCGCCGACTGGTACCTGCGGCAGATGAAGGCCTACGAGCAGGAGCACGGCACCCGCATCCTCGACTACTTCGACGAGCACATCTACCCGCAGCAGGCCGGGGTGTCCTCCGCCGACCCCGGCGACGCGGCGACCCAGGAGCTCCGGCTGCGCTCCACCCGGCAGCTGTGGGACCCGGCCTACACCGACGAGAGCTGGATCGGCCAGCCGATCAACTACATCCCGCGGATGCGCGAGCTCGTGAACCAGAACTATCCGGGCACCAAGCTGGCGATCACCGAGTACAACTGGGGCGCGCTCGGCCATCTGAACGGCGCGCTGGCCCAGGCGGACGTCCTCGGGATCTTCGGCCGCGAGGGGCTCGACCTGGCGACGCTGTGGGCGCCGCCGGGCGCGTCCGACCCGGGCGCCTACGCGTTCCGCATGTACCGGAACTACGACGGCGCGGGCGCCTCGTTCGGCGAGACGTCCGTCCGCGCGTCGAGCGCCGACCAGGGCAGGCTCGCGGTGTACGCGGCGGAGCGCGCGTCCGACGGGGCGCTCACCCTCATGATCGTGAACAAGTCGCTCACCGACGACCTCACCAGCACCGTCTCGATCGCCGGGCGGTCGGGCTCGGCGGCGGGGCGCGTCTACCGGTACGGCGGCGCCGACCCGGCCGCGATCGTCCGCGCCCCGGACGTGGCGGTGGGAGCGGACGGGTTCACCTCGACGTTCCCCGCGTCCTCGATCACGCTGGTCGAGATCCCGGCGGGCGGCGGCCCGGCCGCCCCGGCGTGCGCGGCCGGGTACTCGGTGCAGAGCCAGTGGGGGACGGGCTTCACCGCGCAGGTCACCGTCGCCAACACCGGGACCTCGCCCATCGAGGGCTGGGCGCTGAAGTTCGCGTTCGGCGCGGGGCAGCGCGTCACCCAGGGCTGGAACGCCGCCTGGTCGCAGAGCGGCCCGGACGTGACCGCCCGCAACCTCGACTGGAACCGGACGATCCGGCCGGGAGGCTCGGTGACGATCGGCTTCAACGGATCGAGCGGCGGGGCGAACCCGCCCCCGAGCGCCTTCACGGTGAACGGCGCCGCCTGCACCGCCCGCTGATCACGGGGCGGCGCGCCCGCACGGCCCTAGTGGTCGCACGGCGCGCCGCCCGCGTGCTCGTGGGGCTCGGCGGCCTCCGCCACATGGCGGGGGCCGTGCGCGTCGTCGCAGTGGACGTGGCCGCCGCCGGACGGCTCGGCCACGTGGTCGACCTCCAGCGTCGTGTGCGTGATCGCGTAGGCGTCGCGCAGCAGCTCCTGCAGGTCGCGGCGGACGGCGTGGCAGTCGCCCTGGGAGTCCACGAGCACGTGCGCCGACAGCGCCGGGTAGCCCGAGCTGACCTCCCACACGTGCAGGTCGTGGACCTCCTCGACGCAGGGGCGGCCGGCGAGCCGCGCGCCGAGCTCGGACGGGTCGATCCCGGCGGGCGCGGCCTCCATGAGCACCCGGCCCGCGTCCCGCAGCAGCCGGTACCCGGCCTTGAGCATCAGCGCGGCCACCACCAGCGAGGCGATCGCGTCCGCGCGGGCGAAGCCCGTCGTCCACACGACCAGGCCCGCGACCGCGGTCGCGACGAACGCGAACAGGTCGTTCAGGATGTGCTGGAACGCGCCCTCGACGTTCAGGCTGCGCCGGTCCGCCCGGCTGATCAGCATCGTCGCCGCGACGTTGACGGCGATGCCCGCGAGGGCCGTCCAGAAGACGAACTGGCCCTCCACCGCGGGCGGCTCGACCAGCCGCCGGACCCCCTCGTACACGAAGTAGACGGTGAGCAGGATCAGCGTCAGCCCGTTCAGCTGCGCGGAGAGAATCTCGGCGCGGCGCAGGCCGAAGGTGTACCCGCCCTTCGGCGGGCGCGCGGCGATGCGCATCGCGACCAGCGCCAGCGCGATCGCGAACGCGTCGGTCATCATGTGCGCGGCGTCGGTGATCAGTGCCAGCGACCCGGCGAGCAGGCCGACGACCACCTCGCCCGACATGTAGGCGATGATCAGCGCCAGCGCGCCGGTCAGCAGCCGCCGGTCGGCGCCGGCGGAGACGGCGTGCCCGTGCCCGTGGCCGTGCCCCCCGTGCCGGGCGCCCCCGTGCTCGTGCCCCCGCTTCCCGGGCGTGTCCCCGCGATCCCCGATCATGGGCCTTCCTCCCCGTGGCCGACGTGGGTGAGGGCGAGATCGAGCAGCAGCCGGACGTGCGAGTCGTCCAGCCGGTAGTAGGCCATCCGGCCGGCGCGGCGGACGCGCACGACGCGGTTGGCGCGCAGCAGGCGCAGCGCGTGCGAGACCGCCGACTCCGAGTGCCCGCAGGACGCGGCGATGTCGCACACGCACATCTCTCCCCCTTCGAGCAGTGCGGTGATCACCCGCAGCCGGCCGGGGTCGGACAGCAGCCCGAACACCTGCGCCAGCTCGGTGATCGTCTCCGTGTCCGGCAGGGAGGCCGAGACGGCGGCGACCTTCGCGGCGTCGACCACCCGGACGGCGCAGGCGTCCGGGGCGATGACATCTGAAGCACTGCTCATATGAGCAAAGATAGCGCACGAACTCAGGAGGTCGCGGGCGCGGGCTCCCTCGACGGCGGCAGGGAGACGGGCCCGTGCGCCTCGTCGCCCGGCGCCTCCTTCCCACCGGCGCCCGTACCCGGGTCCTGCGTGACCACGCCCGGCGACGGGGACGAGAGCGCGGGGCCCGGGGTCTGCGGTCCGGGCGATTCGGTCCCCGGTGACCGCGCGCCGGGCGACTCCGGCGCGGGCGCCTCGGTGCCGGGCGACTCCGTGCCGGGGGACTCGGCGCCGGGCGTCTCCAGGCCCGAGCCGGACGGCGCGGGCGAGTCGCTCGCCACGACCTCGGTCTCCGCCGGCGGCAGCGCGGTCGGCGGCCCGTCCGACGCCCCTCCGGTGGCGCGGGGCCGGGCGAATCCCATCGTGGCCTCCGGGTCGACAAGGACGAAAGTGGCGATCGGTCCCTTACGGGAATCCCGCGGCTGTACCCGGGTGACATTCCCCTTCTCGAATCCCGGCCAGGACCGGCCACTGTACGACGCGTTCCGGGTGGAGATCTTTTTGCCGGGCGGACTGAGGGGATTGCCGCAATTGCACTTCACCGTGGGCACTCCGTAACCATTGACCAGAACGCCCATTCCGGCCTGTAGGACGGCGGGGTCGCTCACCGCCTCCCCGTCCCGGTACCCGTGGTTGGTGACGAGCGTGTCGGTGCGCAGCAGCACCGGCGTCTGCCGCGACACGTACTGCGGGATGTCGCCCACCGGGATGCCCTGCACGCGCGCCCACGCCCGCGCCTTGTCGGGATGAGTCCGCAGGAAGGCGACGAGTCGCTCCCTGTCGCAGGTGGAAGCGCGGCGCGTGCCGCCGTAGAGTCCCGGTGCGTCCCCCTCCTTGGTGCCGCCCGCCTGCGGCCGCGCCTTCACGTCCACCCTGTCGGTGCCGGACACCAGCGTGTACGGGTCGGGCCCCGGCGATCCCACCGTCAGCCGCGTGATGGTCGCGCCGGCGTCCCCGCAGCCGGTCAGCGCGCCGGCCGCCACGAGGGCCGCGACGCACCCCGCCAGCGGCACGGCGCCGGGCCTGGACCGCGCAATCGTCGAACGAATCTGCAGCATCTCTTCTCCCGCTTCGGGCTCGCCGAACCTATACTCTTCGATGCCGGGCGGAGCGGTTTTGTGCCCGCGGGAATGCTCAATTTTTTCGAGAGGGTGCGAATGGCGGGTCCTGTTCCCCTCACAGCGGCCGATCCCACCCGGCTCGGACGGTGGGAGCTGCTCGGCCGGATCGGCGCCGGCGGCCAGGGCGCGGTCTACCTCGGCCGGCCCGCCGAGCCGGGCCCCGGGCCGTCCCGGGTCGCCGTCAAGCTGCTGCACGCCCAGCTCGCCGGCGACGCCAGCGCGCGGGAGCGGTTCGTGCGCGAGATGGCCGTCCTGGAGCGGGTCGCCGGGTTCTGCACCGCGCAGATGCTCGCCGCCGACGTGGTGGGCGACCGCCCCTACATCGTCAGCGAGTACGTGCCGGGACCGTCGCTGCGCGCCCTCGTCCACGACCAGGGGCCGCGCACCGGCGCGGCGCTCGACCGGCTCGCGATCAGCTCGGTGACGGCGCTGTCGGCGATCCACCGCGCGAACGTCGTGCACCGCGACCTCAAGCCGCAGAACGTGCTGATGGGCCCGGACGGGCCGCGCGTGATCGACTTCGGCATCGCCCGCGCGTTCGACGCGAGCGCGACGATGACGAGCCAGGTGGTCGGCACCCCCGCCTACATGGCGCCCGAGCAGTTCACCGGGCGGGTCGGGCCGTCGGCCGACCTGTTCGCCTGGGCGAGCACCCTGCTGTTCGCCGCCACCGGCCGCGATCCCTTCGCGGGCGGCCCGCTGCCCGCGGTGATGTACCGGATCCTGAACGAGACGCCCGACCTCGGCGCCCTGCCCGGCCCGCTCGCCGAGGTCGCCGCCGCCTGCCTCGCCAAGGACCCGCAGGCCCGTCCCACCTCCGAGGACGTCCTGCTGTGGCTGCTCGGCGAGAGCGAGCGGCACGCCCGCCTGGAGATCCCTCCCGAGTTCCTCACGGAGGACTTCGCCGGCCCGACGTCGCCGGTCCCGGAGCCCGCGGCCGAGCTCGCGCCGCAGCCGGCCGCCGACGCGTCCGCCCCGGATTCCTGGGAGCAGACGCCGACCTGGCCCGGCCCGCCCACGGCTGCGCCCGCTCCGCCTTCACCCGGACCGGCCTCACCCGCGCCGCCTTCGCCCGCGCCGGCTCCCGCGCCGACACAGGGGCCGGGGCCCGCACCGGGCCCGCTGCCCCGGTCGCCCCGCGGCGTCCGGACGCTGCGGCGCGGCCCGGCGGTCGTGACCGGCCTGCTCCTCGCCGGCCTTCTCGCCGCGCTGGACGTCGCCGCCCTCGCGATCCTGATCGCCCGGCCGTCCCTCAGCGAGGGCCACCGGGGCGGCCTGCTGCCCGTGGTCGCCTCGTCGTTCGCGGTCGTCGCCGTCGTCACGCTGGTCGGGGTGATCCTGGCGTGGCGCGGCAGCCGCGCCGCCGCCGGGACGGTGATGGCCGCGCGTGTCGCCCGCGTCGCGATGTGGGCGGCCTGGGGCGCGCTCGTCGAGATCCAGCCGTCCGCGCTGGCCGGCCACGCCCTGGTGACCGCCCTGGTGGTGCTCTTCCTGGTCCGCGGCCTGTCCCGCTCACCGGTCTGACGCGCTCACCGGTCCGGTGCGGCGCGCTCGGACCACTCCTTGAGGTCGCGGCGTTCGATGGCGGCGGCCATCAGCCCGGGGAAGGCGTCGGGCGTGCACGCGAAGGCCGGGACGCCCATCGCGGCCAGGGCCGCCGCGTTGTCGTGGTCGTAGGCGGGCGCGCCCTCGTCCGACAGGGCGAGCAGGACGACGACCTGCACGCCCGACGCCGTCAGCGCCGCGACCCGCTGGAGCATCTCGTCGCGGACGCCGCCCTCGTACAGGTCGCTGATCAGCACGAGGGTCGTCTCGGCCGGTCGCGTCACCAGGCCCTGGCAGTACGCGACGGCGCGGTTGATGTCGGTGCCGCCGCCGAGCTGTGTGCCGAACAGCACCTCCACCGGGTCGTGGAGCTGGTCGGTGAGGTCCACGACGCTGGTGTCGAACACCACCAGCGACGTGCGCAGCGACCGCATCGACGCCAGCACCGCCCCGAACACGCTGGCGTACACCACCGACGCCGCCATCGAGCCGCTCTGGTCGATCGCGAGCACCACGTCCCGCTTGAGGGCCTGCCGCCGCCTGCCGTACCCGATCAGCCGTTCCGGCACGAGGGTGCCCTGGTCGGGCAGGTAGTGGCGCAGGTTGGCGCGGATCGTGCGGTCCCAGTCGACGTCGGCGAGCCGCCTCGGGCGCAGCACCCGCGCCGACCGGTCCAGGGCCCCGCCGACGGCCGAGCGGGTCTTCTGCGCGAGCCGCCGCTCCAGGTCGCGCACGACCGTGCGGACCACCGCGCGCGCCGACTCCCTGGCCTTGTCGGGCAGCACCCGGTTCAGCGACAGCAGCGTCCCGACGAGGTGGACGTCGGGCTCGACCGCGTCCAGCATCTCCGGCTCCAGCAGCAGCCGGGTGAGGTCGAGGCGCTCGATCGCGTCCTTCTGCATCACCCGCACGACGCTCGACGGGAAGTAGGCGCGGATGTCGCCGAGCCACCGGGCCACGGAGGGCGCCGAGTCGCCGAGCCCGGCGCCGCGCCGCCCCGGCCGCGGCCGCCCCTCGCCGCCGCCGGCCCCGTAGAGCCGCTCCAGCGCGCCGTCCATGCGGACGTCGTCGCCGCCCAGCGTCACGCCGGTCCCGTCGGCCTGGTCGCCGCCCAGCACGAGCCGCCAGCGCCGCAGCCGGTCGTCCGCGCTCTCGCCGGTCGCGCTCTCGTTCGTCATGCGGGGCTCTCCCATCCGAGGATCCGCAGGGCCGTGGCGGCCGCCGGGGCGGCCCGGGCCTCGTCGACGTCGTCCTCCGGCGGCCGGTCCCGCCCGGCGGGGGCGCGGCCCCGCCGGCGGAGCCGCTCGCCGATGGCGCGGCGCTCGGCGGCGGGGTAGGCGCCGAAGGTGCGGCGCAGGAGGGGCAGGACGTCGGTGAACGAGTCGGCGGGCAGGCCGGCGATCCACCCGTCGACGAGCCGCAGGAGCGCCTCGTCGTGCAGGAGCAGGAGGCCGCCGCCGGCGAGGAAGCCCTCGACCCAGGCGGCGGCGCGGTCGGGCGCCGCGCCGGTGGACACGGCCCGCGCCATCCGGTCGGGGACGTCGTGCAGCCGCCCGGCGTCCAGCAGCAGGCGGGTGAGGCGCCCCTCGATGAGGCCGTGCAGGGCGTCCGGGCGGCCGAGCAGGCCCTCCAGGGCGCGGCGCCAGCGCTCGACGTGGCCCTCGTCGGCGAGCAGGGACAGGGCGCCGTGGACGGCGTCGACGTGCCCGAGGAACTCGCGGGCGGCGTCGTCGTCGAGCCCGGTGATCGCGGGCGGGAGCCCGACGCAGACCCGGACGACGAGGCCGTCGACCACCGTGCGGAGCGGGCCGGTGGAGGTGCCGCGGACGTCGCCGTAGCGCAGCGCGCGCACCAGCGCGGGCATCGCCGCCATCAGGTGCGCGACGTCGGTGTCGACCGCGGCGCGGTCGGCGAGGGCGCGCATGACCGCGGGGAGCGCGTCGCCGAGGTCGGCGAGCAGGCAGCGCTCGGCCACGTCGGTGAGGTCGGCGAGGGCGGCGGCGCTCTCGGCCGCCTCCCGCGCGCGGGCGGTGCTCGCGCCGCGCACGGTGGTGCCCCACGCGCTCGCCTCGATCAGCTCCACGTCGAACTCGGGCCGCCAGAGCAGCGTCCACGTCTCGCGGAACGTGCCCTTGGAGCGGCTCTCCGACGGGACGCCCCAGTTCACGTCCAGCATGCGGAGCCGGTGCAGCAGGCGGCTGCGCTCCAGGTCGGTGGGTTTGCGCAGGTCGAGGTCCTGCTCCTTCTCAAGGGCGCTCGGCCTGAGCCTGAGCCGCCGCTGCTCGGCCTGGAGGTCGCGCTGCAGCGGCACCATCGGGGTCCGGTCCGGGACGGCGCCGAGCCGCTCGCCGACGACCATCCGGTCCTGGATGAGCCGGACGGGCAGCTCGGCGCCCTCGCACAGGACGGCCCGGGTCGCCTCGGTGACCTCGTCCAGCCCGGCGAGGGGGCGCCCGCGCAGCGCGGCCAGGGCCTCGGCGAGCCGGACGGCCTCGATCACGTGCGCGGAGGAGACGTGCAGGTCCTCCTCGCGCAGGACGCGGGCGGCGGCGGTCAGCCAGCGCTCGATCGGGCGGTCGCGGGCCGCGAACAGGTGGTGGTACCAGCCGGGGGAGCGCACGCCGGCGCCGTAGCCGGACCGGCCGGCGAGCCGCCCGTGCGTCCACGGCACCCACGTCATGGCGACCTTGGTCTTCGGCAGGCCGCGCAGCGTCCGGTCGTCGCGGCTCGCCGGGACCTTGGCGCGCAGGGCCGGGACGTGCCACGCGCCGCACACCACGGCGACCCGCTCGTGGCCCTCCTTGAGGGCGCGGCGCACCGTCCTGCGCATGTGGGCCTCGCGCTGCTCCTCCCGGGCGGCCGGTTCGAGCTCGCCGCGCAGCTCCGCCATGGCCTCGGCGATGGCGGGGAACGGGGACGGGCCGCCGTGGCGGTGCTCGACCACGTCGTCCCACCAGCGCTCGGCGTCGTCGTACCCGGCGGCCTTCGCCAGCCAGCCGAGCGGGTCGAGCCGGATGCCCTCCTCGGGCGGCTCCTCCTCCTCGGCGACGAGCTGGTTCGCGGCGGGCAGGTCGCAGAACCGGACGGGCACGCCCGCCGACAGCGCGTACCTGATCGCCTGCCATTCCGGGCTGAACTCGGCGAACGGCCAGAACGCGGCCCGGCGGTCGCCGTCGGCGGGTGCGGGGGAGTAGGCGAGCAGGGCGACCGGCGGCACCATCCCCGGGTCGCCCGCCAGCTCCACGATCGCGTCGGCCTCGGGCGGCCCCTCGACGAGCACCGCGTCCGGCTTGAAGTCCTCCAGCGCACCCCGCAGCGCGCGGGCCGACCCCGGCCCGTGGTGCCGGATGCCGAAGACTTCGACCTGGCTCAAGAGACCTCCCGGCAGGCGCGGTAGAAGTCCCGCCACTCGGGGCGGTCCCGGACGACCGCCTCCAGGTACTCCTGCCACACGACGCGGTCGGACACCGGGTCCTGGACGACGGCGCCGACGAGCCCGCCCGCCACGTCGGCGGCGCGCAGCACGCCGTCGCCGAAGTGCGCGGCCAGCGCCAGCCCGCTGGTGACCACCGAGATGGCCTCGGCGGTGCTGAGGGTGCCGCTGGGCGACTTCAGCTTGGTGCGCCCGTCGGCCGTCGCCCCGGACCGCAGCTCCCGGAACACCGTGACGACGCGCCGGATCTCCTCCAGGCCCGCCGGGCTCTCGGGCAGCTCCAGCCCGGCGCCGATCTGGTCGACGCGGCGCGCGACGATCGCGACCTCGTCCTCGACGGACTCCGGCAGCGGCAGCACGACCGTGTTGAACCGGCGGCGCAGCGCGCTGGACAGCTCGTTCACGCCGCGGTCGCGGTCGTTGGCGGTCGCGATGACCGTGAAGCCCTTGCGCGCCTGCACCTCGGTGTTCAGCTCGGGCACGGGCAGCGTCTTCTCGGACAGGACGGTGATGAGGGCGTCCTGGACGTCGGAGGGCATCCGGGTCAGCTCCTCGATGCGGGCGACGGAGCCGTGCCGCATCGCGCGCATCAGCGGGCTCTCCACGAGCGCGCGCTCCGAGGGGCCCTCGGCGAGCAGCCGCGCGTAGTTCCAGCCGTAGCGGATCGCCTCCTCCGCCGTGCCCGCCGTGCCCTGCACGAGCAGCGTGGAGTCGCCGCTGATCGCGGCGGCGAGGTGCTCGGACACCCAGGTCTTCGCCGTGCCGGGGACGCCGAGGAGCAGCAGCGCCCGGTCGGTCGCGAGCGTCGCCACCGCGACCTCCATCAGCCGGCGCGGCCCCACGTACTTCGGGGTGATCGCCGTGCCGTCCGGCAGCTCGCCGCCGAGCAGGTACGCGGTGACGGCCCACGGCGACAGCCGCCAGCCGGGCGGCCGGGGCCGGTCGTCGTGCTCGGCCAGCCGCGCCAGCTCGGCGGCGTGCTCCTGCTCGGCGTGCGGCCGCAGCACGGCGCCCGCGGTCGGCGCGGGGGAACCGTCCCCGAGGCCCGCCGGGCCTGCCTCTTCGGTCACTGGTCAAGCTCCTTCAGCATCTCGTCGCGGAAACGCAGGGTCGCGACCAGGTCGGTCACGGCCCGCGGGGCGGCCGGTCCGAGGGCCGCCAGGCGGACCGCGGCGGCCGGGTCGAGCCGCTGGTCGGCGAGCCGGCACAGCTGCGTGATCAGGTGCTCGTCACGGCGGGTGGGGCGCTCGGCCGACGCGCTCAGCGTCTCGACCACCGCGGCGGCCAGCGGCCCGGCCCACGGACCGGGCACCCGTTCCAGGACCCGCAGCAGGCCGGGCCGCCCCTCCACCCAGCGGATCAGGTCGGCCGCCGCCGGGTCGCGCTCCGGGCCGGGCAGGACCGACAGCAGGTCGGCGAGGGCCTCCGGCTCGTCGACCATGACGCCGCCCCTGAGCAGCGCCCGCGCCCAGCCGGTGTCGCGCTGGCCGAGGGCGGCGCGGGCCCAGCCGATGTGGACGTCGCGCCCGTCGGAGTCGGAGACGGGCAGGCACACGATCTCCATGGGCGGCAGCCCGAACAGCTCCGTCCAGGTGGACAGCGGGGTGCGGGCCAGGATCTCGCGCAGCCACGCGGCGCGCGTCCCCACCGGAGCGCCGCCGCCGCGCGGCGCGAACGACCCGGTCGGGTGGAACGGGACGCCGTCGCGCGCCATGTCCTCGTCGTGGGCGTCCGGCGGCTCCACCCGGATCCACGTCTGCTTCCGGCCCTGGACCGTGCGCTCCTCGGCGGTCAGGCAGGCTCGGGCGCGCGCCGCCATGCGCTCCCCGTACGCCGAGCCCGGCACGCGGGCCAGCAGGTCGGACGCGATCTGCCGGACGTCCTTGCCGCGGTCGCCCAGGGCCGCCTCCAGGAACTCCTCGTCGTCGAGGGAGAGCCCGTGCCCGAACGTGGCGAGGAACGCCGCGCGGTCGGGCGCCGGCTCCTTGGCCCAGGTTCCCCGGAGGAGCTCCCGCGCGCGCTCTGGCTCGGTCTCGCGAAGCATGGTCAGGTAGGCCACCCGCCGGTTGCGCGTCCCGGTCTCCCACACTTCGGGGCCGCCGCCGGGGTCGTCGCCGGAGCCGACCAGATAGGCCCAGTCGGTGTTCTGCAGGGCCAGCCACACGCCGCGCCGCCCGCACGCCCGCGCGATCGAGGGCCGCAGCATCCGGTCGCTGCGCCCCCGCTCCAGCAGCTCGGGAAGGGACTGGGCGGGCACCCGCAGGCCCCGGGCGGCCGCCGCGTCCAGCCATTCGGGCAGCACCCGGATCTGCTCGCCGCCGAGGATCCGCCGCAGCCGGGCCGCCGCCGCCCTCGGCACCGCCGGGACGTCCTCCACCGGGGCCAGCGCCACCGGCTCGGGCGCCGCGCCCGCCGGGACCCGCCCCGCCCGCCGCCGGACGGCCAGCAGCGCCGCCTGGTCGAGCAGGCGCCCCGCCCTGTCGGCGCCGCCGTCGGGGGGCGCCTCCGCCCGGACGGGCGGGTCGCGGCGCTCGGTGCCCAGCAGCGCGGCGGTGACGTGCTCGTCCCAGGCGGTCACAGGACCACCGTCCCCTCGTCCTCGTGCCACGCGGCCAGCGGGCGCAGGCCGCGCGGGCGCCACTCCCCGGCCAGGGTGACCGGCCCGCCGCCCGACAGCGCGAGCAGCCGCCACGGATCGCCGATCCGCAGCGGCAGCGCGTCTCCGGCGCCGTCGACGACGTAAAGGTCTCCTTCTCCGGTGCGCGCCAGGCGGACGTCCGCCAGCGTCGCGGGCCAGCGGTCCAGCCACGGGTCGAGCGCGACGGCGGCCGCGTGCTCGTCGAGGAAGCCCCGGACGGACGTCCCCGCGGGCGCGGCCCGCATCGGCGCCCCGTACCGCTCGGCGACCAGCGCCCGCAGCGGCTGCGCGCCCGGATAGAAGACCAGCTCCGCATCGATCTGCATACCCACCACGAGGGAACCGTCCAAGGACGTGCCCGGCGCGGCGAAGGACAGCACGAGCGCGGGACGCCCCGTCCGGCCGCCGCGGAGCCACACCCTGCGCGTGGTGAGCAGGTCTTGCGCGGTGTCGCGCGACCCGGTGACCGACCACAGGTCCCGCACGCGCTCCCCGCCGGACAGCACCTCCTCCTGCGGGACGGTGAAGCCGACCCGCGAGCGGACGGTCTCGCGCAGCCCCTCGGGCAGCTCCTCCCGCCGCTGGTAGGCCCGGACGAGCAGCCGCAGCAGCGCGTACTCCTCCAGCAGGCGCCCGGGCCAGCCGGGCCGGCGCGGGATCGCGGCCAGGCCCCTGACCGGCCCCGCCAGCGCCCCCGCCTGGGCGTCGACGAGCCGCCGCGCCGCGTCGTCCCACAGCCGGTAGGGGGCCTTCTCCGCCTGGGCGAGGCCGTGCGCGACCTGGTCGCGGAGCCACTGGTCGAGCTCGGCGAGCCCGTCGTCGACCCGCCTGGCCCGCCGCTCCGCCGTCTTCGGATCGCGGGCCTTGGCCGCCGGGGCGGCGCGCCGCTCGGCCGCCCGGCCGGCGCGCTCACGGCGGTCCTCCAGCCACTCGGCGACCCACGCGGGACGCGACCCGCCCTCGGCGCCTTCCCCCGCGGCCCCCGCAGCGCCTTCGGCTCCTACCTCTGCGGGGGGACGACCCCCCGCACCCCCCGCAGCGCCTTCGGCTTCTTCTATGAGGCCGTCGGCCCACAGGAACAGCAGCGCCAGGGCGTGCTTGCACGGGAACTTGCGGCTCGGGCACGTGCACCGGAACGCCGGGCCGGTCAGGTCGGCGCACGTCCGGTAGGAGGACTTGCCGCTGCCCTGACACTCGCCCCAGACGGCCTCGCCGTCGCACCCCGTCCCCGCCCACCTGGCGGGCTTGGCGACGCCGCCCGCCGCCCTGGCGGACGACGCGTCGGGCGCGAGCCCGAGCACCTGCTCACGAGACCACCGATCCCTCACACAGCCGAAACTATCGGCGCCCTCGGACAGTCGGCGCCATCGCGGCCCGGTCCGGCGTCAGCCCACCCCGCCGAAGCCGGGCGGGGTGGGCAGGTCGGGCAGCGAGACGTCCGGGATGAGGAGCGCGCCGCCCGCCAGCAGGGCCAGCAGGGCTGTGGCGGCGAACAGGCCCACCCAGGCGAGCCCGGGGACGCCGGTGAGGTGGTGGAGCTGGTCGGCGTCGGAGCTCGGCGCCATGTGCCGGGCCCGCATGCGCTGCAGCTCGATCACCGGGCGGGTGCCGGCCAGCAGCAGGAACCAGGCGGCCAGGTAGGCGAACCCGGCCTGCACCGTGGCGCTGCCCAGCCACGACACCGCGAAGACCACCGCGCCCGTCACGATCACCGAGAGCGCCCCGTAGGCGTTGCGGATCATGATGAGCATCGCGGCGAGCAGGGCCAGGGTGAACCACAGCATCAGCGTGATGCGGCCGTCCTCCAGCAGCAGCGCGAACAGCAGCCCGAGCAGCGGCGGCGTGACGTACCCCGCCATCGCCGTGAGGATCATGCCGGGGCCGTGCGGCTTGCCGCGCGACACGGTCACGCCCGAGGTGTCGGAGTGCAGCTTGATGCCGTCCAGCTTGCGGCCGGTGACCAGCGCGACCAGCGCGTGCCCGCCCTCGTGCGCGATCGTGACGGTGTTGCGCGCCATCCGCCAGGTCGGGCCGTGCACCACCGAGGCGAGCGCCACGAGGCCGACAAGGGCCACCAGCCACCACGGCGGATCCGGCTGCGTTCCCGTCACCCGGTGCCACAGGTCGGCGATGCTCACGTTTTCCACGTCCACCTCGGAGTCGTCGTCGCGATGCCCAACACTAGGACGTCCCGGATAACGTTCGCGTTCGGATCTCAGACCGACGGACGGGGGCAAGCCGCAATCCCTTGCCCACAACCGATTGATGTCATGGCGGATCGCCCGTAACCTGCCGGACCGGCATCGATCTACCAGGCCGATCTCCGCAAACCCATTCCGGAGCGCCCCGTATTGCCGTTAAGGTGCCTTCGCGCCCCGGGTCAGCGGTTTCCCGCTCCCGGCGCGCCGAGAGGGTGAGCGGGGATTGAACGGGGACCGATCCTCCGCGCGGACCACCGGCCCGCGCGGTCATTACCGATTCTTCCGGCGTGACAGGCTGACGGGCCAGATCGCCGCCGGGCTGGTCGGCGTGCTCGCCGTGGGCGCGCTCGTCTACGGCGTGGGCACCGCCAGCGCGCGGTACCGGCTCTCGGACGTGGGGGCCTGGCTGAGCGCGAGCGGCAAGGGCCTGGTCGTGCACGCCAACGGGCTGGCCGGCAAGGTCGACGGCAAGACCCCGGTGGTGCCGCAGATGCGCGGCCACCGCATCAGGATCGTCCAGGACGGCGCCACGGTGCTGCTGGTCGACGAGGAGACCGGCGTCGTCAGCCGGATCGACCCCTCCCAGCTCAAGATCACCAAGAGCCGGCAGGCCGGCGGGCCGGGCATGCAGGTGCTCTCCGGCGCCGGCGCCGCCTACACCGTCGACCTCGTCAAGGGCTCCGTCCAGCAGATCGACCCGGTGACCCTGGCGCCGGTCGGCACCCCCGCGACCCTCACCGCGCCGCTCGGGCAGGCGGGCATCGACGCCGACGGCGCGCTCTGGGTGCCCGTCCCGCAGACGGGCCGCGTCGTCCCGTTCAGGTCGGGCCGCCAGGGCGAGCCCGTCGCCGTCGGGAAGGCCGGCGACCGCCTCGCGCTGACGATCGCCGCCGGACGGCCCGTGATCACCGACAGCACGTCCGCCACCGCGCTGATCGTCCGCCCCGAGGGCACGCAGCGGGTCAACCTGCCCGCGCCCGTCACGCGGGCCGCGGACGGGGTCAAGGTCCCGGCGGTCGCCGACGGGCAGATCGTCCCGATGCTCGGCGCGGGCGGCTCCCTCTACCTGCTGGACACGGGCGTCGGGCGGGTCGACTCGGTGGCCCTGCGCGTGCCGGACCACCACGCCTTCGAGCCCCCGAACGTCCTCGGGCAGCGCGTCTACCTGCCCGACCGGACGTCCGGCCGGCTGCTGGTCTTCAACACCGAGCGCAACGCCTGGGAGCGGCCCGTCGCGGCCGCGCGGCCCGGCGGAACGATCGAGATGCTCGTCCGCGACCACATGCTGTGGGTCAACGACCCCGACGGCCCCACCGCCCTCGCCTTCGGCCCGGACGGCGGCGTCAAGCGCATCGAGAAGTACGACGACAAGGTCCCCGGCAGCGCGCGGCGCCCGCTGCCCGTCCAGGCCAACCCGGGAGGCGGCCAGGGCAACCGCAACCGCGGCGGCACGGGCAACGGCGGCACCACCACCGTCACGCCGCCGAGCAGGCCCGTCAGGCCGCCGGTGAAGAAGGACCCCACCGCGCCCGACCCGCCCACGCCCGCCGCGTCCGGCGACAACGGCTCGATCAAGGTCCGGTTCACGGCGGCCGCGCAGCCGCAGGGCGTCTACCCGGTGACCCGGTTCGTCCTGCTCGGCCAGAACGGCAAGCCGGTCGCGGGCGCGAGGCCGGCGCAGTTCGCCGGGGCCGTCCAGGGCGGGACGTTCTCCGTCGGCGGCCTCACCTGCGACACGACCACCCACGTCTACAAGGTGGCAGCCGAGTACAAGGGGAAGGACGGCAAGCCCGCCTACAGCGAGTCCGGCGAGGTCGCCGCCACCGCCTGCACCGCCCCCGGCCCGCCGACCGGCCTCAGCGCGACCCCGGTCAACCACGGAGCGGACCTCCGATGGGCCCCCTCGGCCGGCTTCGACGTCACCTACGTGGTGACCTCGCCCAGCGGGACGCTCACGACCAAGCGCACCTCGGAGGCGGTCCGCGGGCTGGCCAACGCGACGACACACCAGGTGAGCGTCAAGGCCCGCAACGGCGCTGGTGAGTCCACGGAACTGACGAAGACGGTGGACCTCGCTTATCCGACCAAGCAGATCCGCAACCAGAACAACGGCCAGACCAACACGCTGATCCGGTCGGGCCCGAACACCTCCGGTCCCACCACGGGCACGATCCCCAAGGGGCAGATCATCACGATGACCGTGGTGTGCCAGGTCCAGGGGCAGTCGTACAACGACCCCGAGAGCAACACGTCGAGCTCCGTCTGGAACCAGGTCCAGACGTCGTACGGCAACGGCTACCTCAACGACACTCTGGTGGCCACTTCCAAGAACGGCTACCCGTCGGACGGTCTCTTCGAATGCCAGACGTGAGCGGCCGAGGCCGTCCGAGGGTGAACGAACCATGTCGAGCGCGCGGGGAAGCGGATCATGAGTGAGAACGCGGCGGTGGACGCGGACGCGCTGGCCGGGCGGTTCGCGCAGATGTTCGCGGCGCTGGCGGGCAACATCGAGCGGGTCGTGCGCGGCAAGCGGGAGAAGGTCGAGCTGGCGCTCACCTGCCTGCTGGCCGAGGGGCACCTGCTGGTCGAGGACGTCCCGGGCGTCGGCAAGACGACGCTGGCGCGGGCGATCGCGGCGTCCGTCGAGGCCAAGTGGGCGCGCATCCAGTTCACGCCCGACCTGCTGCCCAGCGACATCACCGGCGTGTCGATCTTCAACCAGGGGACGGCCGAGTTCGAGTTCCACCCTGGACCGATCTTCGCGAACCTGGCCGTGGCCGACGAGATCAACCGCGGCTCGCCCAAGACGCAGTCGGCGCTGCTGGAGGTCATGGAGGAGCGCCGGGTCACCGTCGAGGGCGTCCCGCATCCGGTGCCGCGCCCCTTCATGGTGATCGCCACGCAGAACCCCGTCGACATGGACGGCACGTACCCGCTGCCGGAGGCGCAGCTCGACCGGTTCCTGATGCGGATCTCGATGGGCTACCCCGACCACCAGGCCGAGGTGGCGCTGCTCGCCGGGGCCCCGACCGGTGCGGTGCTCGACCAGATGCCGCCGGTGCTGAGCCGCGAGGACCTCGCCCGGATGATCGATTTCGCGCAGCGGCTGCACGTCGCGCCGCCGCTGTACGACTACCTCGTGCGCGTCGTCGCGGTCACCCGCGAGCACCCCGACCTGCGGCTCGGCGCGAGCCCGCGGGCCGGCATCGCGCTGCTGCGCGCCGCGCGGGTGCGGGCGGCGGCGGCCGGCCGCTCCTACATCGTCCCCGAGGACGTCAAGGCGCTCGCGGTGCCCGTCATCGCGCACCGGCTGATCGTCACGCCGGAGGCCGAGCTGCGCGGGCGCTCGGGCGCCGACGTGGTCGCCGAGGCGCTGGGCGACGTGCCGACGCCGCAGGCCGCCGGGGTGTGACGTGCTGACGCCGCTCGGATGGGGGACGGCGGCCGGTTCGGTCCTGCTGTACGCGGCGGGCTGGTGGCTCGGCTATCCCGAGCCCGCCGTGCTGGCCGTCGCGGGCCTGGTCGCGGTGGGGGCGGCGGCGCTGTGGACGCTGCCGCGCCCGAAGCTGGAGGTCGGCAGGGAGATCGCGCCGGCGCGGGTGGCGCGCGGCGAGCCCGCCGTCGGGGTCCTGCACGTGACGAACAAGGGGCGCGGCGTGCGCGGGCTCAGCGCCGAGGACGCGGCGGGCTCCACGCCCGTGGCGGTCGACATCCCGCGGCTGCGCCCGGGCGGCGGGCGCACCGTGACCTACCGGCTGCCGACGTCCCGGCGCGGCGAGATCCCGGTGGGGCCGCTGCGGCTGGTGCGCGCCGACCCCCTCCGGCTGGCGCGCCGGGTGCGCGAGTACGGGGCGCCGCGGGTCCTGCTCGTCCGGCCGAGGACGGTGCGGCTGTCGCTGCTGCCGTCCGGGCGCGCCTACCACCTGGAGGGCCCGACCAGCGACCGGTCCCCGGCGGGGACGGCGACGTTCCACGCGCTGCGCGAGTACGTGATCGGGGACGAGCTGCGCCACATCCACTGGAAGTCGTCGGCGCGCACCGGGACGCTGATGGTCCGCCAGCTCGTGGACGCCAGCCTGCCCACGACGACGGTCGTGCTGGAGGCGCGCCCCGGTTCGTGGCCGGAACCCGACGACTTCGAGCTCGCCGTGGACGCCGCGGCGTCGGTCGCGGCCGGGGCGGCGTCGGCGAGCTTCCCCGTCCGGATCCTCACCGGCGACGGCCAGGTGGCCGACACGCGGGGCGGGCCGGACGACGTGGAGGTCCTCCTCGACCGGCTCACCGCCGTCCGCACGCGTGAGGGGGCGGGCTCGGTCGTGGACGCGGTGCGCCGTGTGCGCCCGGGCGGGTCCCTCGTCGTCATCACCCCGGACGCCGCCGAGCTCGGGCGCATCGCGGCCGTCCGCAGCCGGTTCGACCGGATCGTCGTGCTGCGGGTCCGCCCGGGGGGTCCCGCGGCGGCGCCGCCCGGCGTCCAGCTCGTCGACTTCGCCGACCTGGAGGGGCTGGCGGAGGCGTGGCACCGGCTGGGGAGCGCCCGGTGACCCGGTACGCCTCGATCGCCGTGACGGCCTGCCTGGTCGCCGTCGCCGGGCTGGCGTTCCAGCGGGTGTTCGGGCTCGGGCCGGTCGTCCCCGTCGCCGCCGTCGCGGCGGTGGTGCCGACGCTGCTGTGCGGGCTGCTGTCGGGGCCGCGCAAGGACAAGGGTCCCTGGCCGCTGTGGATCTCGCTGGTGCTGACCGTCCTCGCCTGGGCGGCGACGGTCTCGGCGACCGTCCTGCGCCCCGCCCTCGGGGACGGGACGCTCCCGCAGACGCTGCGCGAGGGCGTGCTCGGCGCGTGGAAGTCGATCCTGACCACGCTGCTGCCCGCCCCCGCGAAGCCGGAGTACCTCGTCCTGGTCCACGTGGTGGTGTGGCTGGCGGCGTTCGCGGCGGCGGAGCTGGCGCTGCGCACCTCGCTGCGCGCCCTGCCCTGCGTGCCCGCGCTCGGCGTCTGGGCGGTCGCGCTGCTGCTCGGGGTCGACGGCCCCGGATCCAACCTGCCGCTCGCCGCCGCGACCGTCGTGCTCATCGCCGTGCTGGTCCTCGTCCGCGCGGACGGGCCCGACTCGGGCACCGCGTGGCGGCCGCTGCTGGTCGGCGTCCCCGCCGCGGCCCTCCTCGGGGCGCTGGCGTTCGCCGCCGGACCCGTCGTCCCCGTCAGCGCGGACCCCTACGACCCGCGCGAGCAGGTGCAGGCGCCTCCGCCGCAGCAGCGCGACGGCGTCAGCCCGCTGGACCGCGTCGGCGGCTGGCTGCTCAGCCCCGACCAGGTGATGTTCACGGTCCAGTCGAGGCGCGACGAGATCGAGCGGCTCGCCGTGCTGGACCGGTTCGACGGCGTGACCTGGTCGTCCACGGCCCGGTTCGTCCCCACCGGGAGCCGCGTTCCGGAGGGGCCGGAGCCGGACCGCGAGCACGAGGTCGCGCAGCGCGTCACCATCCGCGACCTGCCGGGCGTGTGGGTGCCCGCCGCCGACCGGCCGCGGGAGGTCGCCGGGCTCCCCGTCGTCGTCGACCCCGGCAGCGGCGCGCTGGCCGCCGCGCAGCCGCTGCGCCCCGGCCAGACCTACCGAGTCGACTCCGTCGTCCCCGAATGGACGGCCGACGACCTCGCCGGGGCGGAGGTCGCCGGCGACGCCGAGGCCAGGGCCGCGCGGGAGCTGCCGTGGGGTCCGGGCGCGAAGGAGCCGCCCGTCCAGATCGCCGAGTTCCGCAGGTTCGCCCAGGCCGCGACGCGGGGCGCCGTGTCGCCGATCCAGAAGGCCGCGATGCTCGCCGAGTACCTCAAGCGGTACGCCAGGTACGACGTCACCGCCCCGCCGGGGCACGGCTACCGGCAGCTCGACTACTTCCTCGGCGAGGGCAGGCGCGGCACGCCCGAGCACTTCGCGACCGCCTACGCCCTGCTCGCCCGGACGATCGGCCTGCCGTCCCGGGTCACCGTGGGCTTCGACGGCGGCGCCCGCGCGGGCGACACCGTCCAGGTCCGGTCCGGGGACGTGATGGTGTGGCCGGAGATCAAGTTCGACCGGCTCGGCTGGATCCGGTTCAACCCGCTCCCCGACAGCGCGCGCCGCTCCAAGAAGAACGACTCCGTCGCGGCGGGGGAGACCGAGCAGAAGCTGGAGCAGGCCCAGAAGAACGCGGCCTCCCAGCAGCGCGGCCAGGGGCCGGGCGCCACGACGCAGAAGGGTCTGCAGAAGCCGGCCGCCTCGGACGGCGGTCCCACGCCGTGGTGGGTGCTCGCCGCGCTCGCGGCGGGCGCGCTCGCCGCCGGCTACCTGGGCGCCGTCCTCCTCGCCCCCGCCCTGCGGAAGCGGCGCCGGAGGGCCGGGCCGCCCGCCGCCCGCATCACCGGCGCGTGGCACCAGGCGCTCGACCATCTCGCCGACGTCGGCCTGTCCACGGCCCGGACGCTGACCGCGCACGAGGTCGCCCGCTTCGGCGCGTCCGCCGTCGGCGAGGACGCCCACGGCCACCTCGGGCCGCTCGCCGACCTGGTCAACCGCAGCCGGTTCGCCGCGTCCCAGCCGGACCCCGGCGCCGCCGACCGCGCGTGGCGGCACACCGACGAGCTCGGCCGCCTCGTCACCGCCAGGGCCGGGCGGCTGCGCCGCTTCCGGCGCCGCCTGCACCCGCGGTCGCTGCGGGACCGCCGGGCCGTCAGGACGCGGGGACGCTGACGGCGATCTCGCCGCCGAGCACCGCGCCCGTCTCCAGCTCCAGGTCGTCCCCGCTCCAGAACCGGCCCGGGTCGAACCAGTTCGGGCGGCGCCCCTTCGGCAGCAGCCCCATGGACTGGTACGTCACCGCGACGATCTCCGCGCAGAACGCCGTCTCCAGGTTCGGGTCCCGTTCGGCCGGCCGCCGGATCGGCACCCGCCCGCGCAGCCACCGCGTCGCCAGCTTCGACGTCGAGGGGAACGGCGTGCCGTCCAGCCGCGCCACCGCGCGCAGCGCCGCGTCCTCCATCGCCCGGGTCGGCGGCGGGTCGAGCTGCCGCAGCCAGGCCCGCTGCCCGTAGCGGTTCCCCCAGGCCAGCACCGCGTCCCGCAGGTCGTGCAGCTGCGCGCCGCGGTGGTGCCCGCCGGTCCACATGTCCCGCAGCGAGCGGCCGAGCTCGGCGTGCCACATCAGCGGGGGCAGGTCGTCGATCACCACCGCCATGCCGACGTGGTTGACGGGGCTGTTGGTGGTCATCTGGATGGCGCGGTCGGCGACCGTCCGGCCGCGGAACAGCCACACGTCCCCGGTGCGGGTCAGTTCGGCGGCCTCGGCGAGGGAGATGCTCGTGCCCGGCATGGTCGCTACGGTAGCCGCATGCGCACGTTGCGAGGGTCCGGCCTGTTGAAGGCGTCGAATCTCTGGAAGGCACTGGGCGTCGCGGGGTTCCTCGGGGTCGCCGCGACCGGCGCCGTGGTCGTGCGCGCCGAGCGCCGCCGCCGCGCCTACACCCCCGAGGAGATCCGGGAGCGCCTCCACGAGCGGCTGGACGGGTCGCCGGGGGAGCCGGCATGACGGTGCGCGCCGTCCGGCCGCCCGGCCCGGACGACCTGGACCGCGCCTGGCGGGCCGTGTCCGCCGAGCTCGCCCCCACGCCGCTGGTCCCGTCGGGCGTGGCGCCGGGCGCGTTGCTGAAGCTGGAGACGTTCCAGCCGGTCGGCGCGTTCAAGGTGCGGGGCGCGCTCGCGGCCGTCGCCGCGCTCCCCGCCGGGGAGCCGGCCGTCACGGCGAGCGCGGGCAACCACGGCCTCGGCATGGGGTACGCCGCCGCGAGGGCGGGCGCGGACGTGACCGTGGTGGTCTCGACCCGCGCGTCGCAGGTCAAGGTCGACAGGATCCGCGCGTTCCCGGTGCGCCTCGTCCAGCACGGGACGACCTACGACGAGGCCGAGGCGCACGCGATGACGCTGCCCGGCCACTACGTCTCGCCCTACAACGACACGGCGGTCATCGCGGGGCAGGGCACCATCGGGCGCGAACTCGACGCGCAGGCGGACGGCCCCCTCACGGTCGTCGCGCCGGTCGGCGGCGGGGGGCTCGTCGCCGGCCTGTGCCTGTGGGCGCGGGAGCGCGGCGACGTGCGGGTCGTGGGCGTGGAGTCGGCGGTGTCGCGCGGAGTCTCGGCGTCGGTGGCGGCGGGACGGGTCACCCGGGTCGAGGTCGGCGAGACGTTCGCCGACGGCCTGCCCGGCAACCTCGAACCCGGCTGCGTCACCCCCGAGGTGATCGGCCGCACCGCCGAGCTGACGGCGGTCACCGACGACGAGATCCGGGCGGCGCTGCGCCTGCTGTTCCACGAGCACGGCCTCGTCGCCGAGGGCGCGGGCGGCGCGGCGGTCGCCGCCGTCATGGCCGGGAAGGTCGAGGCCGCCGGCCGCCTGGTGGTGGTCGTGTCCGGGCGCAACATCACCGCCGCGGAGTACGCCGCCGCCGTCCGCGGAGACTGACCGCCGCCGTTTCGCGGGAACACCGGCGCCGGTGGGACGCGAGCGGCTACGGTGTCCCCTGCGAAATGGGTGGGGGATAACAGGACATGGCGGGCCTGGGCGTTTTCTTCCGGCGTGATCGGCTGACAGGGCAGGTGGCCGTCGGGCTCACCGGCGTGCTCGTCATCGCCGCCGTCGTCTACGGGGTGGGCGTCGCGAGCGCCAAGTACCGGATCGCCGACGTCGGCGCCTGGCTCACCGCGCGGGACAAGGGCCTCGTCGTGCACGTCAACGGGCCCGCGGCCAAGGTGGACGGCAAGACCGGCGTCCCCCCGCAGATGCGCGGCCACGACATCAGGATCGTCCAGGACGGCGCCACCGTCCTGATCATCGACCAGGACACCGGCGTCGTCAGCCGGCTCGACCCCTCCCAGCTGGACGTCGGCGCGAGCCGCCCGCTCGGCCGCGGCATCCAGGTCCTCGCGGGCGCCGGGAAGGCCTACACGGTCGACTCCGTCAAGGGCCTCCTCCAGCAGATCGACCCGGTCGGCCTGACGCCGGTCGGCGCGCCCGCGACGCTCCCGCCCGTCCTCGGGCAGGCGGGCATCGACGCGCGGGGCGCCCTGTGGGTGCCCGTGGCGAAGGACGGGCAGGTCACGGCGTTCAAGGACGGACGCGCGCAGCCGCCGGTCCGCGTCGGCGGGCCGGGGGACGACCTCGCGCTCACCATGGCCGCGGGCGACCCGGTCGTCGTGAACTCCACGAACGCCACCGCCACCGTCGTCAAGCCGTCGGGGACGCGCCTGACGGTCGGGCTGCCCGCCACCGTGAGGCAGGCGGGCCGCGGCGGCGTCCTCGCCCCGCCCGCCACCGAGGGCAAGACCGTCCCGCTGCTGGTGCCCGGAGCCGGGTCGCTGGTGACCGTGGACACCGACACCGGGCGGTACTCCAGCACGCGGCTCGCCATGCCGAAGCACCGGTACCGGCCGCCGCAGATGCTCGGCCCCAAGGTCTACATCCCCGACGAGACGGCCGGGGCGCTGCTGGTGTACGACTCGGCGGGAAACCGCTTCGAGGCGCCGGTCCCGGTCAGTGGGCGGCCCGCCCGGCTGGACGTCTTCGTCCGCGACGGCCTGCTGTGGGCGAACGACCCGTCCGGCCCGCGCGCCGTCGTGGTCGACGGGCAGGGCGGCCGCAAGGGCATCGACAAGTACCGGGACAAGGTGCCGGGCGGCCCGGTGCGCCGCGCCCTCCGGCAGCCCGGCGGCAGCGGCGCTCCGCAGCCGCCGCGGACGACCGCCCCGCCGGATCCGCGCAGCTCGCGGCCCGGCGCGCCGCGCGCCGCGCCGCTGAACGTGTCGGTCACGCCCGGGGCGGGCACGATGCGGATCGACTTCCAGCCCTCGGACGGCGAGGGGATCATCGGGTACGCGCTGAAGGACGTCCCGTCCGGCCTCGCGGCGAGCCCGGCCGCGATCGCGCCGGGGGCCGGGCCCTTCACGTTCACGGTCACCGGCGGGGACTGCGCCCGCGAGTACCGCTTCCGCGTCGCCGTCCGCTACCGGGACGGCCGCGGACGCACCCGGGAGCAGGTGTCGGCGCCCAGCGACCCCGCCCGCCCGTGCGTGACGCCCGGCGCGCCGACCGGCCTCAAGGCGCAGGCCACCTCGTCCGGTGCGAAGGTCTCCTGGACGGCCCCGCCCGGCGCGTCCGCCTACCGGGTCGGCTGGGACGGCCCGGTCAAGGGGTCCCGGACGGTGCCCGCCGCCACGGGCTCGGCCATGACCGCGACGCTCGGGGAGGTGTGGACCAACGGGCCCTACACCTTCACCGTCTCCGCCGTGAACGGCGCCGGCACGGGCGCCGCCGCGACGCTCGGCGCCAGCCTCACCGGGCCCGCCGCCAGGTACCCGGTGGAGCGCAACGGGAACTCAAACGCCTACATCCGGGCCACCGCCGACGCCAACAACGGCACGACCGTCGCCACCATGACCGACAACAACGGCGAGCTCGTCGTCGTGAACTGCCAGAAGAAGGGCGTCTACTACAGGCACCCCAGGGACGCCGCCCTCGCCGGCGACATGTACGCCAACATCACGTGGAGCGGCAAGACCGGCTACGTCATCGGGTACCTGGTCAACACGCCGGGCGACTGGAGGAGCCTCGCGGGGCCCGCGGTCTGGACGTGCGCGCCCTGACCCGCGGACCCTCCGCGAGAGCTACGGCTTGGGGCGCTTCTTCGCCTTGCCGACGCAGGCGGGCGCCGACCACGCCACGTCCGGAGCCTGGCCCTGGTTGAGGCGCAGCACCGCGCCGACCTTGAAGCAGTGCGCCGTGTTCGGCCGCAGGCCCGGCATGGTCGCCGACTGCGAGCCCGCCTTCACCGACACGATCGGCTGGGTCCCGGCGGGCTGCTGCTGGACGAGCAGCGGCAGCCCGCGCGCGGCGGGCGGCAGCGTCCAGAGCAGCGCCGCCGTCCGGCCGACCTGCCGCGCGACCACCTGGCGCGGGCGGGTCGCCGCGAGCTGCGAGGCCGGGATCGGCTGGGGCGGGGTCTGGGTGCTCTGCCCCTGCGGGGCGGTCGGGGAGGGCGGCGGCGACGTGGCGGCGGTCCCGCCCTTGCCGTCGCCGCCGCCGGACAGCGCGAGCGCCCCGATGCCGAGGGCCAGCCCGCCGGCGAGCACGATCCCCCCCACCACGATCAGGCCGCGGCGCGGGCCCTGGCGGGGCTGGTCCCAGGTGGTCTGGTGCGGGCCCCCGTGCGGCGTGGTCTGGTGCGGGCCCCCGTGCGGCGTCGTGTGCGGTGACGTGTGCGGCGTCGTGGAGGACCCGTTCGCGGGCCGGTCGCCCGCCTGGGGCACCGGCATCGGAGGCCAGGCGGCTTCCGGGGAGGGGGGCGGACCTTCCTGGGGGAGGGCCGTCTCACGCGTCTGCGGCGGGAGGGCGTTCGGCGCCCACGGCGACCGCGGCGGCGCCGGTGTCGGCGCGGCAAGGGGCGCCGGCGCCGGCGGCGCGGGGACGGGCGGGGCCGGCGCCTGCGCGGCGGGCGCCGGCGGCGGGGCGGAGACGTCGGGGAACGAGGGGATCGGGCCGGCGTCCGACAGCGCCAGGGCGCCGCGGCCAGCGTGCGCCACGTCCGTCACCGGCAGCCCCAGCTCGGCCTGGACGCGCTGGAGCGCCTGCGCGAACTCCACGGCGCTCGCGAACCGCTCGTCGGGCGTCTTGGCCATCGCGCGCACGATGACGTCGGTGACCTGCCGCGGGACGTCGGGGCGGGGGATCGGCGGCGGCGGGTCGTTGAGGATCCGCAGCATCAGCGGCGCGATGCCCTCGCGGGGCGGCCCCTTGAACGCGGGCCGTCCGGCCAGCAGCTGGTAGAGCGTCGAGCCGAGCGAGTACAGGTCGGACCCGATGCCCGGCGGCCTGCCCTCCAGCACCTCGGGGGCGGCGTGGTGCGGGGTGAACGCCTGCGTGTGGGTGGCGTCGAAGCTGTCGACGAGGCGGGCGATGCCGAAGTCGGCGAGCGCGGGCTCGCCGTACCGCGACAGCAGCACGTTCTGCGGCTTGACGTCCCGGTGCAGGACGTCGGTCTCGTGGGTGGCGGCGAGCGCGCCCGCCATCTTCACCCCGATCCGCAGCACCTCGGCGAACGCGAGGGGCCCCTCCCGCGCGAGCCGGTCGGTGAGCGCTCCGTGCTCGAAGTACTCCATCACGATGTAGGGGCGCCCGGACCGGGTGGTGCCGGTGTCCAGCACGGTCACGATGTTCGGGTGCCCGGAGAGCCGACCGGTGATCTTGCACTCGCGCTGGAACCGCCGCATCGCCGCGTCGTCGACCGCGCTGATCGACATGACCTTCAGCGCGACCATCCGGTCCAGGCGCTCCTGGTGGGCGCGGTAGACGACGCTGAAGCCGCCCTCGCCGACCTGCTCAAGCACCCGGTAGCCCGGAACGTCCTCGGTCATGGGTCGGGGGTTCCCTCTCGGTCGCTCGTCTCGTCCGGGGCGCGTGCGGGCGCGTGCGCGGCTGGTTCGTTCGATGCGGCGCGGCCCGGGGCGGTTCCCCCGGGCACAAGCGTAGTACGGGGAGGAAACGGGCGTGGCTGCTCTCGCGGGGAAGGCCGGGCCCGCCGCCTCCGGCACATCGTACGGAAATGAGATGACATTTCCATTCGGCCGGTTAATCGTTGTGCCAATTGCGCTCCAGTGCCGGCTCTCTCCGTCCTAACCTCGGGATTCGCGACGAAGGAACTGCCCCAGAGGGAGTGGCCCGCCGTGACGGACGATGTCATGACGAATCCGCACAGGGAAACACCGCCGACCGAATCGGCTTATGGCGACCTTGTCCGGATGGCGTATTTCGTTCTGCCGGGACGGGGAAAGCGCGTCTACCGGCTGGCGATCGCCCGCCGGATCGTGGACTCCACCTCGCGCGGCGCCCGCGACCGCTCCGCCGCCGGGCACGCCCGGCGCCGCACCCGCGTGCTGCGCCGGGCGCTGCGGCCGTCCCGCCGCCTGCAGATCGGCCTCGGCCCGTGGCTGCGCGCGCTGCCCGCCCGCCTGCCCGACCCGGCGCTGACCGCGGCGCTGTCCAGGCTCGATCCCCACGTCCGCGTCGCCTACGTCCTGCGGAACGTCGAGGGGATGCCCCGCTACGCCGTCCGCGACCAGCTGATCGAGCTGCGGGTGCGCGACCCCTGGCCGGTGATCCGTGCCGCCGAGGCCGTCGAGGTGCCGGTGCCCCGCCGCGGCGACCGGTTCGAGGCGGAGCTGCTGCGCCCCGTCCGCACCCGCTCGGTGATCCCTCTGGCGGCCGCGGTCTTCCTCACCGCCGCGCTGGTCGGCGCGCTGCTGGTGACGGAGCGGGAGGGCGCCCGCGAGGCGTCCGCCCGCGGCCTCGGCCTCGTCACGGCGGCGCCGGACGCCTGGACGCGCGGCGCCCGCTCCCTCGACGTCTGGCCCGCCCGCGGCGACCTCGCCGGCGACCGGGCGTTCGGCCGCCGCGGCGCCGCCGTGTGGGCCGCCGAGCCCGGGGGCCGCCGCCCCGACAGCGGCGTCGCGCAACTGCTGTACGCCGGCACCGTGGACGGCGTGCCGCTCGCGGTGATGCGCAGCGGCGGGCGCCTGGCCCGCTACGCCTCAGGGCGCCTGGACGTCGCCGCGATCGGCGCCGACCCGTCCGCGCCGATCGCCCTCGGCGGCGGGCGCTACCTCCTGTCGCCCTGGGACGCCCGGCCGGAGACCCTCGCCGGGGGGCGGCTCGCCGCGTCCGGCGGCGTGACGGCGCCCGTCCGTCCCGGCACCGGCTGCGGCCGCGGCCCGCTCTTCCACCTCGGCGCGCGCACGGTCGGCGGCCTCGGCGGCCCGCGCGCCGCCGTCCTCGGTTACCGCCCGCCGGTCCGCCGCCCGGGCGGCCCCGACCGCCCGGCCGTGCTCGGCCGCACCGCCCGGGCCTTCTGGAAGAGGCTGGCCTGCGCGGTCCCCGCGTCCTCGCGGCCCCTCTCCGCGGCCACGGCGTCCCACTTCTGGTCGGGGACGCTGCCGCACGGCGGGGAGAGCGCCGACTGGACCTGCACCCGGGTGGCGTACGCCGACGGCGGCGCCGCCTCCTTCGCGACCCTGCTCGGGGCGGAGAACCGGGCCACGGGCGCCTGCGACGTCCAGCGTCCGGTCAGCGGGACGTGGTGGCGCGCGGCGTCGGGCCGCTGGTACTACGTGGCCGCGGCGGGACGTGGTCTCGCCCCGCACGCCGAGGGGGTCCGGGGCGCCGCGACGCGCGACCGCCTCCTCGTCGGCAGGGGGACTCCCGGCACGGCCGTGACCCTCACCGCCCGATAGGGCGGGTCGGGTCAGCACCCGCTTACCTCGATCGGGCACACTGGGGGCACCGAACGAGATTCAGGGAGTCGCAGATGGGCAACGGGCCGCTCTCCGGAGTACGGGTGATCGAGCTGGCCGGGATCGGGCCGGGGCCGTTCGCGGCGATGCTGCTGGCCGACCTCGGCGCCGACGTGATCCGCGTCGACCGCGCCTCCGCCGTCCGGGACGGGCAGGCCGCCGGCGGCACCGACTTCACCAACCGCGGCAAGCGGTCGATCGCCGTCGACCTCAAGAGCGAGCGCGGCAAGGACGTCGTCCTCCGCCTGGTGGAGAAGTCCGACGTCCTGCTCGAAGGGTTCCGCCCCGGCGTCACCGAGCGCCTCGGCATCGGCCCGGACGACTGCCTGGCCCGCAACCCGCGCCTGGTGTACGGGCGGATGACCGGCTGGGGGCAGGAGGGGCCGCTGGCGCACACCGCCGGCCACGACGTCGGCTACATCGCGATCACCGGCGCCCTGCACGCCATCGGCCGCGCGGGCGGGCCGCCCCAGGTCCCGATGAACCTGCTCGGCGACTTCGCGGGCGGCAGCATGTACCTCGTCACCGGCGTCCTCGCGGCCCTGCTCGAGACGCGGACGACCGGGCGCGGCCAGGTCGTCGACGCCGCCATCGTGGACGGCACCGCCCACCTGTCCACCTTCATCCACGGCTTCCTCGCGGGCGGCATCTGGGAGGACCGCCGCGGCGTCAACATGCTCGACACCGGCGCCCCCTGGTACGACGTCTACGAGACCTCCGACGGCCGCCACATGGCCGTCGGCGCCATCGAGCCGCAGTTCTACGCCGAGTTCCTCCGCCGGCTCGGCGTCGACGGGGAGGACCTTCCCGCCCAGTACGACCGCGAACGATGGCCCGCCATGCGCGAGCGCTTCGCCGCCGCCTTCCGCACGAGGACCCGCGACGAGTGGACGGAGGTCTTCGTCCCGAGCGACGCCTGCGTGGCCCCCGTCCTGTCGCTGGCCGAGGCCGCCGAGCACCCCTTCAACACGTCCCGCGAGGTCTTCCCCGAGCTCGCCGGCCACCGCCAGCCGGCCCCGGCCCCCCGCTTCTCCCGGACCCCGGCCGAGACCGACGGCGTCCCCGTCCTCCCCGGCGGCCAGACCAGGGCCGTCCTGGACGACCTGGGCTTCGACGACGCCGAGACCCTCCTCAAGGAGGGCGCCGTCGCCCAGGCCTGACCGGGCCCGCGGCCGCGCCCGTCCGGACACGGCCGCGGCGGATCGCTTGTGAATCGGCTGACAATTCCCTCGCGGTAACCGGTGGTCATTCCACAAGACTGCGCCGGAACGCGGTCGTACCTTGTGGGCACCCCACCCCCGATCAACACGGCGACAGGAAAGGCCGGACGCCGGCCTGGTTCGTCGTGCCCGCATTAGGGAGATGCTCATGCGTTTCACACGACTCCGCTCGTGGGCGGTCATCGCCGCGGCGGTCCCCGCCGCCCTCGGCCTGGCCGGGACGGTCGCGCCCGCCGCGCACGCCGAGACGAGCCCGCAAGGGGCGAACGACTGGAACTGCAAGCCCTCGTTCCTCCACCCGCGCCCCGTGGTGCTCGTGCACGGCACGTTCGAGAACATGGCCTTCAACTGGCAGAAGCTCTCTCCGGCGCTCAAGAAGGCCGGGTACTGCGTCTACGCCCTCAACTACGGCGGCCCCAAGGACGGCCCCGTCCAGGGGATCGGCGACATCCCCACGTCGGCCGGTGAGCTGGCGGCGTTCGTCGACAGGGTCACGGCCGCCACCGGGGCGTCCAAGGTCGACATCGTCGGGCACTCGCAGGGCGGCATGATGCCGCGGTACTACATGAAGTTCCTCGGCGGCGCCGCGAAGGTGAACAAGCTGGTCGGCGTCGTGCCGTCCAACCACGGCACCAACATGTCCGGGCTGGTGGAGCTGGGCAGCCTGCTCGGCATCACGCAGGCGGTCGTGAAGGCGGCGCCGGCCGCGGGCCAGCAGATCGTCGGCTCCGACTTCCTCAAGAAGCTGAACGAGGGCGGCGACACCGTGCCCGGCCCGACCTACATCGTGCTGTCCACCAAGTACGACGAGGTCGTCACGCCCTACACCTCGGAGTTCCTCAACGGCTCCAACGCGCAGAACGTCCTGCTGCAGGACAAGTGCCCGAACGACACCAACGCGCACGTCGGCATCGCCTTCGACCCGGTGATGATCAGATTCGTGCTGAACTCGCTCGACGTCTGGGGTCCGTACTGGCCCATCGACTGCGCGAACCCCCTCGGCTGACCCGGAGACGGCGGCGTCCGGCGGGCTCCCCTCTCACCGCCGGGCGCCGCCGCGCCGCCTCCGGCGTCACAGCCCGAGGCGCTTCGCGGCGATCTCGTTCATGATCTCGTTGGTGCCGCCGCCGATGCCGAGGATGCGGGCGTCGCGGTAGTGGCGCTCCACCTCCGACTCGCGCATGTACCCCGTCCCGCCGTGCAGTTGGACGGCCTCGTGCACGACGTGCTCGCAGGCCAGGACGGCGGTGTTCTTGGCGTAGGCGGTCTCGGTGAGGACGTCCTCCCCGGCGGCGTGCCGTTCGGCGACGGCGCGGGTGTAGGTGCGGGCGACGTCGGTCTGCCGCGCCATCTCGGCGATCTTGTGCCGGACGAGCTGCCGGGAGGCCAGGGGGCGCCCGAACGTCTCCCGGTCCCGCACCCAGGCGAGGGTGAGGTCCAGGCAGCGCTGCGCCGTCGCGTAGGCCTGGACGGCGAGGGAGAGCCGCTCGGTCACGAAGTTCTCGACGATCTGCAGGAACCCGCTGTTCTCCGCGCCGACCAGGTTCTCCGCCGGGACGCGGACGCCGTCGAACGACAGCTCCGCGGTGTCCGAGCAGAGCCAGCCCATCTTGCGCAGCGGCTTCGACACGGTGAACCCCGGGGTCCCCTTCTCCACGACCAGCAGGGAGATGCCGTCGAAGCCGGGCCCGCCCGTGCGCACCGCCGTGGTGACGAAGTCGGCCCGCACGCCCGAGGTGATGAACATCTTGGCGCCGTTGACGACGTAGTGCCCGCCGTCGCGGACGGCGGTGGTGCGGATGCCCGCGACGTCCGACCCGGTGCCCGGCTCGGTGACGCCGAGCGCGCCGATCAGCTCCCCGGCGAGCGCCGGCCGCGCGAACCGCTCGATCAGCGCCTCGTCCCCGGAGGCGATGATGTGGGGGAGCGCGATCCCGTGCGTGAACAGGGAGGCGACCACGCCGCCCGACCCGCCGGACTGGATGATCTCCTCGGCGACGATCAGCGCGTCGAACAGCTCCCCGCCGGACCCGCCGGCCTCCTCCGGGAACCCCGCCCCGAGCAGTCCCGCCTCGGCGGCGCGGGCGTGCAGGGAGCGGGGCAGCTCGCCCGCGTCCTCCCAGCCGGCGAGGAACGGGACGATCTCCCGCGCGGTGAAGTCGCGGACCAGGGCGCGCAGCGCCGCGCGCTCCGGGGTCTGCCAGGGGTCCAACGCGCCTCCTCGTGTAGAACGAGGTTCGGAATCTAGCAGGCGGCGCGTCACCCGCCGGCGCGCAGGTCCTCCGGGCCGGGCGGCGCGGGCAGGTCTCCCGCCGGGACGCCGGTCAGCTCGCTGACGTGCCGGCGCAGCACGGCCCGCAGCTCCGCCGGGCCGGCGGCGTCGGGCCGCAGGACGGCGTGCGAGGTCAGCCCGTCCACCAGCGCGTGCACCCGCGCGGCCTCGACCTCGACGTCCAGGTCGGGGCGCAGGGCGCCGGCGCGGCGGGCCGCCCGCAGGACCCGCGTCGCGATCGAGCGCAGGTCGTCGTGCATCTCCCGGGCCAGCGGGCGAAGCTCGGGGCGGGTGCGGGCGCCGGCCGTGAAGGCCAGCCACACCTCGGCCTCCTCGCGCCGGTCGGCGTCCAGCGGCAGCAGCTCGGCGAACAGCGCCTCCACGGCTGCCGCGTGCTCGCCCGGCCGCGCGGCGGGGCCGGGGGCCGCGAGCCGGGCCGCGCGCAGCCGCAGCCGCTCGCCGGCCCGCTCGGCGAACGTGCGCATCGCGAAGATCATGATCTCCGCCTGGCCGTCGAAGTAGTGCCGGACCGACCCGATCGCCAGGCCCGCCTCGGCGGCGACGGTGCGCAGCGACGCCTGGTCCAGGCCGTCGCGGCGCACGACGCGGAACACGGCCTCGGCCACCTCGCGGCGGCGGGCCTCGGGATCGACGATCTTCGGCACCGCTCTTTTATAGCACGCTCATGCTACAGTCGTTTTTGGCACGGTCGTGCTAAGGAAGTCGGGCCGAAGGGGAGGTCGACATGGACGAGGTGATGAACATCCTGCTGATCCGCTTCGCGATCATCGTCGCCGGGATCGCGCTGCTGGTCGTCGCGGTGTTCAGCGTGGCGATCATGCTGAAGCGCCGCGGCCGGCTCGGCCGGGCCCGGGGCCTGGTCGAGCCGGTCCTGCGCGCCTGGGCCGACCGCCCGGCGGCCGGCCCGGGTCCGCGCCCGGGCCAGGGCCGAGGCGGCCTCGACGCGCGGCGCGGCGGCGGCCGGTCCGAACTCGGCCGGCTGGCCGTCCGCGGCGTCCTGCACTACCTCGACCGGAGCGGCACCCGCGGGACGGGAGGGGGCCGGTGATGCCGGCGGCCGGCGACGGAGACGTGGTCGTCGAACTGCTGGCGGACCGCCTGATCAAGGGCGGGATCGTCCTGGCGGCCCTGGTCGTGGTGGTGGTGGCGCTCACGATCGTCTACCGCAGGACGGGCCCGAAGGACCCGCCCTGAGGCGCGGCCCCTAGCCGAGGGCGTCGGCGACGGCGTCCGCCCACAGGGCGAGGCCGTCGTCGATCTGCTCCGCGGTGACGATCAGCGGCGGGATCATCCGGACGACGTTGCCGTACGCGCCGCAGGTCAGCAGCAGCAGCCCGCGCTCGGCGGCGGCCCCCTGCGCCCGCGCCGCCGCGGCGGCGTCGGGTTCGCCGTCCGGCGTGGTGAACTCGCTGGCCTGCATCAGCCCGAGCCCGCGCACGTCGCCGATCGCCGGGTGGTCGGCGGCGACCTTGCGGAGCCCGTCGTTCAGCCGCGCGCCCTGCACGGCGGAGTTGCCGACCAGGTCCTCGTCGGCGATGACCCGGAGGGTGGCGAGCGCGGCGGCGCACGAGACGGCGTTGCCCCCGTACGTGCCGCCCTGCGACCCCGGGCGGGCCTTGGCCATCAGCGCCTCCGGCGCCGCGATCGCCGACAGCGGGAACCCGCTCGCCAGGCCCTTGGCCGTGATCAGGACGTCGGGGCGCGCGGCGGAGTGCTCGTGGCCCCAGAACCGGCCGGTCCGCCCGAACCCGGTCTGCACCTCGTCCACGACCAGCAGGATGCCGTGCCGGTCGGCGCGCTCGCGCAGGCCCTCCAGGAAGGCGGGCGGCGCGGGGATGTAGCCGCCCTCGCCGAGGACGGGCTCGACCACGAAGGCGGCCGTGTCGGACGCCGGGCTCGCGGTGGCGAGCAGGTAGTCGAGCTCGCGCAGCGCGAACCGCGTCGCCTCCTCCTCCGGCCACCCGTACCGGTAGGCCTGGGGGAACGGCGCGATCGCGGCGCCCGGCATGAGCGGGCCGATCCCGGCGCGGAACTTCGTGCCCGCCGTGGTGAGCGCGGCGGCGCCCATCGTGCGGCCGTGGAAGGAGCCGTGGAAGACGACGATGTTCTGCCGGCCGGTGGCGTGCCGGGCCAGCCGGATGGCCGCCTCGACCGCCTCGCTGCCGCTGTTGAGGAAGAACAGCGAGTCCAGGCCCTCCGGCAGCACCTCGCCGAGCGCCTCGGTCAGCCGCAGCAGCGGCCGGTGCATGACGGTCGTGTACTGGCCGTGGACGAGCGTGCCCACCTGCTGCTGCGCGGCCTCGACCACGCGCGGGTGGCAGTGCCCGGTGTTGACGACGCCGATGCCCGCGGTGAAGTCCAGGTGCCGGCGGCCCTCGGCGTCGTAGAGGTAGACGCCCTCGCCGCGCTCGGCGAGGACGGGGGTGGCCTGCTTGAGCAGGGGAGACAGCGTCGCCATACGGCCCTCCGGTAGATTGTCGACAATCTGCAATCTAGGTGGCCCCGGGTCCGTTGTCCAGGGCCCGCGGCCCCGCGTGGCGGGGCCGGTCGCTAGGACTCGCGGAGCCGCTGGATGGAGTCGGTCATGTGCTCCTCGATGAGGGTGAGCAGGTGCTCCTCCTCCCCGTCGCCGATCGCGTCGACGAGCCGCCGGTGCTCCTCAACGAGGTCGGCGGGCTCGGGATAGGTGTCCTGGAGCGCGTTCAGGCACATGCGCGTCTCCACCAGCAGCGTGTGCGCCATCCGCTCCAGCCGCGGGCTGCCCGACGAGCTGACCAGCACCTCGTGGAAGGCCTGGTCGGCGTCGCTCATCGCGACCCGGTCGCGTTCGCGGGCGGCGGCCACGAGCGCCTCCAGCGCCTCGGTGAGCCGGGCCACCGCCTCGCCCCGGTTGCGGTCCATGATCAGCCGGCAGGCCTCGCGCTCGATCGCGAGCCGGGCGAGGTAGACGTCCTCCACGTCCCCCTCGTCCAGCGTGATCACGAACAGCCCGCGGTGCGGCTCGCTGACGAGCAGCCCCTCCTGGACGAGCCGCTGCATGGCCTCGCGCAGCGGTCCGCGGCTGATGCCGAGGCGCGCGGCGAGCTCGGCCTCGCCGAGCTGCGCGCCGGGCTCCAGCGACCCGTACATGATCGCCGAACGCAGCTCGTCCGAGACGATCTCCACCGTCGACTTGCGGGGAACAGGCTCCAGCTCACCCAGTCGGCCCATGCGCGGTTCCCTTTCGTCTTCTCATGTCTGCCAGGCATGTCGCCCGTGCAGGGGGGCGGCGGCGGGGACGGAGAACAGCCGGCCCAGCCCGGTGCGCGGCGGGAGACCCTCGGGGCCGGACGCGAGCCGCAGCCCCTCCCAGACGCTCACCTGGTTGGCGGTCAGCACCGGCTTGCCGACCCGCGCCTCCAGCTTGTCGAGCCAGGACACCGTGTGCAGCGCGGTGTCGGGCACCAGCACCGCCTCGGCGTCCGGATGGTCGTTGGCCGCGACGAACGCCAGCACCTCGTCGCGGCCGAGGGTGCCGACCTCGGCGGCGGTGACGATGCCCCGGCAGGACAGCGCCACCACCTCGATGCCGGCGTGGGCGAGGAACGCGACGAACCGCTCGGCGACGTCGGCGGGATAGGTCGCGGCGACCGCGACCCGGGTCACGCCGAGCGCCCGCGCCGCGTGGACGAACGCGAACGACGTGCTGGAGGCGGGCACGCCCGCCGCCTCGCGCACCCCCGCGACCTGCTGCGCGGCGCCGTCCCAGCCGAACACGAAGCTTCCGCTGGTGCACGCCCAGACGGCGGCCTTCACGCCGAGGCCGCGGAGCGTGCGGGCCCCGTCGCCGAGCACGTCGGCGCCGCCGATGTCCAGCAGCGCGTCGACGCGGTGGGCGTCCTCGCGCATCAGCGTGTGCACGACCGGGAGGCTGACCTCCCCGAGGGCGCGCTCGATGGCGGGGTAGTCGTCCTCGGCGCTGTAGCCGGGGTAGAGGAACCCCGCGCGCAACCCGTTCTGGCGCATGTTGTCGACAATCCTACCTTTGGAGATCATGGCGGCTAGGCCGCCGTGAAGGGAGCGAGGCCGACCAGGGACTGTCCGGGACCGGACGCCGACCGGCCCATGGCGCGCAGCGCCGAGCACATCGTCACCTGGTTGGCGGTCAGGACCGGCTTGCCGATCATCTGCTCGAGCGGCGCGATGATGTCGTAGGTCGGGACGTTGGTGCAGCTGATGAAGACGGCCTCGGCCTCGGGGCAGTCCACCGCCGACACCGCCGACACGATCTCGCCGTAGCCGACCTTCCAGATGTGGCTGAGCAGCCCCAGCCCGACCGAGGACACCACCTCGACGCCGTGCTCGCCGAGGAACGACACGAGCCGCTCGGTGACGGCGTCGATGTAGGGCGTGACGACCGAGATGCGCCGGGCGCCGAGCAGCCGGAGCGACTCCACCAGCGCGCCCGAGGTCGTCGTCGAGACCGGCGCGCCGGCCCGCAGCATCGACTCGTGCAGCTGGAGCTCGCCCGCCTTGCCGCGGATGAAGCTGCCCGACGCGCACGCGTAGGCGACCGCGAGCGGCTCGGGGGCCAGGACGTCGCGGGTCGCCTGCCGGACGATCGACTGGTCCGACAGCGCCGAGGCCATCTCCACCGTGACCGGGACCGGCACGTACGGCAGCCGGGTCATGAACAGCGACACGTCGTCGGGCGTCCAGCGCCACAGTTCCCGGTCGAGGGCGAAGTCGAAAGGCGCGACCACCCCGATGCCGTGCTGGGCGAGCAGCTCTGGGCCGACGACCAGCGAGGGGTCGAATGTCATCTGCGCGGCCGCCACTCTAGGACTCTGCGCGCGCGTAGAGGAGGCGCTCGCCGACGCCGCCGGACCGCCACACGTCGTTGCACGCCTCGGCCATGCGGTCCAGGCCGTCGACGATCGTCGCGTAGACGTTGCCGGGGACCCAGCCGACGTCCCCGTTCAGCAGCAGGTTGTTGCGGCCGTAGAAGATCGCGAGGTCGATGACGCCGGGCAGGGCGTGGATGTTCTTCTCCTCCTTGAACTTCCGGTCGAGCATCCCGCCGGGGAAGGAGAAGTAGACGACGTCTCCCGGGATCGGGGTGACGGTGGGGTTCTCCAGGCCGACCTCCTCCTCGGAGAACCGCTCGACCATCGTGTACACCTCGTTGCGGGCGTACTTGGCGTGGTAGGCCTCGCCTCCGAGCGGTAGAGCGTTCCAGACCGCTTCGCAGGTCCTCGGCGCATCCTTCTCCAGGAGCTCCGCGACACAGGAGACGCCGCGGCGCTCCAGAGTGATGGTCATGAGCTTGGGCATGCTGACCTCCCCGTGAACAGGGGTGGGCGAGAGCGTCGCCACCCGAAGGACTCTCCATGTTCGTGGGAGGACGACGTCCCCCCACACCCCCGACGGGGGCTGTTAGAGCGCTCTGGGATCCGTCCTGGCCCTGCTGGGCACGGGTTGCGACGGTCTTGCAGCACATATCCCACTGCGGTGGCCGGGGCCGCGGTCCACCGCGTTGATTGTTGACAATCCTACGAACGGTTCCTAGCGTGTCAATGCCTCCCGCCGTTGCCTTCTCGTAAACTCCGCACACCCCGGAAGTGACGCCGATGGACCCTGCTCAGCACGCATCCGGTGGCCCGCCTGACGTGGTGGTCCTGCTGGGCGACGTCGATCCGCGCGGCATGGAGGAGGCGGAGAGCCTCGCGCGAGTCCGTTACGTGCGTGAAACAGAGCTCGCGGCGGCGCTTCCCGGCGCCGATGTCCTGTTCATGTGGGATTTCCTCTCGGACGCCGTGGCCGGCGCGTGGCCGGAGTCCGGCGGCCCCGGATGGGTCCACATCGCCAGCGCCGGCGTCGACCGGCTCATGTTCCCCGGGCTCGTCGACAGTGACACGGTTGTCACCAACTCGCGCGGCGTGTTCGACGAGCCGATCGCCGAGTACGTCCTCGGGCTCGTGCTGGCCTTCGCCAAGGACCTGCACACCACCGTCCGCCTCCAGGGCGAGCGGCGCTGGCGGCACCGCGAGACCGAGCGGATCACCGGCGCCCGCGCGCTGGTCGTCGGCACCGGCCCGATCGGCCGCGCGATCGGCCGCCGCCTGTCGGCGGCGGGCCTGGTCGTCTCCGGCGCCGGGCGCACCGCCCGCGACGCCGACCCCGACCTCGGTGTCGTCCACCCGATGGAGCGGCTGGGCGAGGCGCTCGCCCGGGCCGACTACGTCGTGCTCGCCGCGCCCCTCACCCCGCAGACCCGGGGCATGATCGACGCCGCGGCGCTGGAGCGGATGCGCCCGTCCGCGCGGCTGGTCAACGTCGGGCGCGGCGGCCTGGTGGCCGAGGGCGACCTCGTCGAGGCGCTGCGCGCGGGCCGGATCGCGGGCGCCGCGCTCGACGTCTTCGAGGACGAGCCGCTGCCGGAGTCCTCGCCGCTGTGGGACATGCCGGGCGTCATCGTCTCCCCGCACATGTCCGGCGACGTCGTCGGCTGGCGGGACGAGCTCGTCCGGCTCTTCGCCGACAACCTCGGCCGCTACGTGTCCGGCCGCCCGCTGCGCAACGTCGTGGACAAGCGCCTCGGCTACGTGGGCCCGGAGCGGGCGGCATCACACCAGAGGGGGTAGCCATGGCCGATGCGGCCGATCTGACCGCGACCGAACTGCTCGCGGAGTACCGGGCGGGGGCGCTGTCCCCGGTCGAGGCCGCCGGGGCCGTGCTCGCCCGGATCGAGCGGGACGATCCGGAGCTCAACGCGTACTGCCTCGTCGACGAGGAGACCACCCTCGACATGGCGCGGGCCGCGACCGAGCGGTGGCGGCGCGGCGCGACGCTCGGGCCGCTGGACGGCGTGCCGGTCTCCATCAAGGACGTCCTGCTCACCCGAGGCTGGCCGACGCTGCGCGGCTCCAGGACGATCGACCCCGCCGGAGCGTGGGCCGAGGACGCGCCGTCCGTGGCCCGCCTCCGCGAGCAGGGCGCGGTGTTCGCCGGCAAGACGACGACGCCGGAGTTCGCCTGGAAGGGCGTGACCGACAACCCGCTGACGGGCGTCACGCGCAACCCGTGGGACCCCTCCCGCACGCCGGGCGGGTCGAGCGGCGGCGCGGCGGCGGCGGTCGCGGCGGGCATGGCGCCGCTCGCCCTCGGCACCGACGGCGGCGGCTCGGTGCGCATCCCCGCCGCGTTCACCGGCACCTTCACGATCAAGCCGACCTACGGCCGCATCCCGCACTACCCGGCGAGCCCGTTCGGGACGCTCGCGCACATCGGCCCCATGACCAACACCGTGGCGGACGCCGCCCTGCTGCTCGACGCCGTGTGCGGGGCGGACGGCCGCGACTGGTCGTCGCTGCCGCCGCCCGACGTGCCGTTCGCCGAGGCCGGAGCCGGGCGGGACGACCTGACCGGCCTGCGCGTCGCGTTCAGCCCGGACCTCGGGTTCGCGGAGGTCGACCCGGAGGTCGCGGCGCCGGTCGCGGCCGCCGCCGAGGCCTTCGCCGAGCTCGGCGCGAAGGTCGAGCAGGTCGACCCCGGCTTCGGGGACCCGGTCGCGGACTTCGAGGTCCTGTGGTTCGCGGGCGCCGCCAAGGTCGTCGAGCACCTGTCGCAGGAGGAGCGCGGGCTGCTCGACCCGGGGCTGCGGGAGATCTGCGAGCGGGGCGCGCGGTACTCGGCGCTGGACTACCTGACGGCCACGGCCCGGCGCATGGAGCTCGGGCGGATGATGGGCGTGTTCCACGAGCGCTACGACCTGCTGCTCACCCCGACGACGCCGATCGCCGCGTTCGAGGCCGGCCTGGAGGTCCCGCCGGGCTCGCCGTCCCCGCGCTGGACGGGCTGGACCCCGTTCACCTACCCGTTCAACATGACCCAGCAGCCCGCGGCGAGCCTGCCGTGCGGCTTCACCTCCCGCGGCCTGCCCGTCGGCCTCCAGGTCGTCGGCGCCCGCCACGCCGACGCCCTGGTGATGGCCGCGTGCGCCGTCTACGAGCGGGCGCGGCCGTGGAGGCGGTTCACGGGAAGGTGATGACGGCGCGGCCCCGGTGGACGCCCTCGTCCATCGCGGCGAGGACGCCCGGGGCCTCGTCCAGCGTGACCGGGACGACCTCGGGGACGATCCCGTGCGCCACCGCGAACGCGAGGGTGTCGCGCAGGTCGTGCGGGGAGCCCGAGGGCACGCCCATCACCCGCAGCCGGCCGCTGACCAGGGCCATCGGCGGCACGCTCACGTTCTCGGCGCCCATGCCGAGGTAGAGCAGGGTGCCGTCCGGGCGCAGGCCGCCGAACGCGGCGAGCCCCGTCGCGGTGGCGGGCGCGGTGTTCACCACCAGGTCGGCGCCGCCCCACGCCCGCAGCGCCTCGGCGGGATCCTCCTCGTCGGTCGCGACGAACAGTTCGGCGCCGAGGCCGAGCGCCTCCTTCTCGGCGCGGCGCGACCGCGACACCACGGCGACGCGGGCGCCCATCGCGGCGGCGAACCGCTGGGCCATCGTCCCGACGCCGCCGGTGCCGAGCACGGCCACCTTCGACCCGGCGGCGGCCCCGGCCTGCCGGAGCCCGTTGAAGGCGGTGAGGCCGGCGCACATCAGCGGCGCGCCGGCGACCGGGTCCAGGCCGTCCGGCAGCGGCGTGACGAACCCGGCGCGGCCGACGAAGTACTCGGTGTACCCGCCGTCGCGGTTGACGCCGGTGACCTGCTTCGGCGCGCCGGTGCAGAGGATCTGGTCGCCGCGGGCGCACTGGTCGCAGTGGCCGCAGGACCCGTACGGCCAGGCGGCGCCGACCGCGGTGCCGACCTCGGGCCAGTCGACGCCCTCGCCGAGAGCCGCGACGACCCCGCTGATCTCGTGTCCGGGGACGACGGGGAACGTTCCGAACGGGTAGTGGCCCCGCAGGTGGTTGACCTCGGAGAAGCACATCCCGCAGGCGGCGACCCGCACCAGGATCTCGCCGGGGCCGGGCCGGGGCTCCTCGCGCTCGACGATCTCCAGCGGCCCGCCCGGGGCGGTGAGCACGGCGCTGCGCATGGCGGCGCCCCCTCTCGTGTCGTGACGGCCGGCCGGCCGTTCTCTAACATCGGTATAGCAATGACTGTACCTACGCTATACGACGCAGCATAGCGCTGCTCGAAAAGTTTTGTAACATCGTTGTTGTGACCGCTCAGAGGGATCCCCGCACCCGCGACCGCATCCTGCGCGCCGCCGCGCGCCTGCTCACCGAGGCCGACGGCGAGCCGGTCTCGACCCGGGCCGTGTGCACCGCCGCGGGGGTCGGGGCGCCGACGCTGTACCACCACTTCGGCGACAAGCGCGGCCTGTTCGACGCCGTCGCCGCCCACGGGTTCGAGGAGTACCTGGCGGGCAAGCGGGCCCAGAGCGGCACCGGCGACCCGGTCGAGGACCTGCGCCGCGGCTGGGACCTGCACATCGAGTACGCCGTCACCCATCCGGCGTTCTACACGCTGATGTACGGGACGCCCCGCACCCCGCCCGCCGCCGGCGAGGCCTACGGCATCCTGCTGGGCCTGGTCGAGGCCGCGGCCGCCGCGGGACGGCTCCGCGTCCCGGTCGCCACCGCCGCCCGCATGATCCACGCCGCCGGGGTCGGGACGGCCCTCACGCTGATCGCGAACCCGTCCGGCGGCGGCGCCGACCGGGACGCCGCGGTCCGCACGCGCGAGGCCGTCCTCGCCGCCGTGACCTCGGAAGGCGACGGCCCGGCCGACGCCACGCCCGCGGCGCGGGCGGTGGCGCTGAAGTCGGCGCTGCGGTCAGCCCCGCCGGCGGGGCTGACCCCCTCGGAGGCGGCGCTGCTGGGCGAGTGGCTGGACCGCCTGGCCGATCAGTCCTGAGCGGTCCCGTCCCCGCGCCGCCTGCGGCGCTTCACGCCGACGCCGCCCCAGAACGCCAGGCCCTTCACGACCACCGTGGGGGCGCCCGGCACGCCGGGCCCGCTCGCCCGCTGGTCGAACCCGCCCATGATCCCGAGCCCGTCGACGTGCACGGTGACGTCGTCCGGCACGATGATCTGGAATCCGCCCATGATCGCCAGGGCCCGGATCGTCACCCGGCCCTCCTCGAACCGGGCGTCCCTCAGATCGATCTTCCCGCCGCCCCAGAAGGCGAACGCCCTGAAGCGCGGGGGGACGTTCCACACGCCCGCCCGGCGGAACCCGCTCATGATCGCGATGCCGCGGCGCCAGGACGGCGCGCCGGGGACCGGCCGCCAGCCCGCCCCGGTCGCCGGGGGAGCCGCCCGGCCCGGCGACGGCAGGTCGCGGGTGATCGGTTCGAGCTCCCCGTAGGTCTTGGCGGCGTACACCGCGTCCAGCCGCTCGTCCAGCTCGTCCAGCGTGAGCCGCCCGTCGCCGGCCGCGTCCCGCAGCACCTGCGCGACCCGCTCGCGGTCGGCGTCACCGGCCCGCATCTCCGGCGCTCCGGGCGTTCCGGGATGCTCGGGGAGGTTCGTCATGCCCGCAGCCTAGACCGGCGCTCCGCGCCGCGGGGGTCAGGGCGCGGCCGGCTCCAGGCGGACGACGACGGACTTGGACGTGGGGGTGTTGCTGATCTCCGCGGTGCTGTCGAGCGGGACCAGGACGTTCGCCTCCGGGAAGTAGGCCGCCGCGCAGCCCGGCGCGGTCGGGTAGGAGACGGCGCGGAAGGCGGGGGCGCGGCGCTCGGCGCCGTCCGGCCACTCCGAGACCAGGTCGACGGTCGCGCCGTCGGCGATGCCGAGGCGGTCCAGGTCGGCGGGGTTGACGAGCACGACGCGGCGTCCGGCCTTGATGCCCCGGTAGCGGTCGTCCAGGCCGTAGACGGTGGTGTTGTACTGGTCGTGGCTGCGGAGGGTCTGGAGCAGCAGCCGCCCCTCGGGGACCCGCAGGACCTCCAGTTCGTTCACGGTGAGGTTGGCCTTGCCGGTCGCCGTCGGGAACCGGCGCTCGTCGCGGGGAGCGTGGGGGAGCGTGAAGCCGCCCGGCTCGCGGAGGCGGGCGTTGAAGTCCTCGAAGCCCGGGACGACCCGGGAGACGTGGTCGCGGATCACGTCGTAGTCGCGCTCCATCGCCTCCCAGCCGATGTCCGATCCGGGCAGCGCGGCCCGCGCGAGCCGGCAGACGATCGCCACCTCCGACAGCAGGCGCCCGGACGCCGGTGCGAGGCGGCCGCGGGAGGCGTGCACCATGCCCATGGAGTCCTCGACGGAGACGATCTGCGGCCCCGTCTCCCGCACGTCGCGCTCGGTGCGGCCGAGCGTCGGGAGGATCAGCGCCACCTCCCCGGTCACCGCGTGCGACCGGTTGAGCTTGGTCGACACCTGCGCGGTCAGCCGGCAGCGGCGCAGGGCCGCCTCCGTCACGGCGGAGTCGGGGGTGGCGCGGACGAAGTTGCCGCCCATGCCGAGGAACACCTTCGCCCTGCCGTCGCGCATGGCGCGGATCGCCCCGACGGTGTCCAGGCCGTGCTCGCGGGGCGGCTCGAACCCGAACTCGGCGGCGAGGGCGTCCAGGAAGGCGGGCTTCGGCCGCTCCCAGATGCCCATCGTCCGGTCGCCCTGCACGTTGGAGTGGCCGCGCACCGGGCAGACGCCCGCGCCGGGCCGGCCGATGTTGCCGCGCAGCAGCAGGAAGTTGACGATCTCGCGGATGGTCGGCACGGAGTTGCGGTGCTGGGTGAGGCCCATCGCCCAGCAGACGACGATCCGCTCGGCGGCGAGGACGTCGCCCAGCGTCGCGGCGATCTCCTCGCGGGTGAGGCCGGTCGCCTCCAGCACGTCGTCCCAGTCCAGGCCGAGGGCGTGCTCGCGGAACGCCTCGAAGCCGTGCGCGTGGGCGTCGAGGAACTCCCGGTCGAGGGCCCCGGGCGCCTCCGACTCCAGCAGCATCCGGTTGAGCGCCTGGAACAGCGCGAGGTCGCCGTTCAGCCGGATCTGCAGGAACCGGTCGGCCAGCACCGTGCCGCGCCCGGCCATCCCGGAGGCGCGCTGCGGGTTCTTGAACCGCATCAGCCCCGCCTCGGGCAGCGGGTTGACGGCGATGACGCGGGCGCCCTCCCGTTTCGCCCGCTCCAGCGCCGACAGCATCCGCGGGTGGTTCGTCCCGGGGTTCTGGCCGACGACGAAGACGAGGTCGGCCCGGTAGAGGTCCTCCAGCAGCACCGAGCCCTTGCCGATGCCGATCGTCTCGCTCAGCGCCGACCCGGACGACTCGTGGCACATGTTGCTGCAGTCGGGCATGTTGTTCGTGCCGAACGCCCGCGCGAACAGCTGGTAGGCGAACGCCGCCTCGTTGCTGGTCCGCCCGGAGGTGTAGAAGACGGCCTCGTCCGGCGAGTCCAGGGCGTTGAGCTCGGACGCCAGCAGCCGGAACGCCTCGTCCCACGACACCGGCTCGTAGTGCCCGGACCCGGCGCGCTTCACCATCGGCTCGGTCAGCCGCCCCTGCTGGCCCAGCCAGTGGTCGGAGCGCCCGGCCAGCTCCTCGACGCCGTGCTCGGCGAAGAACTCGCGGGTGACGCGCCGTGCCGTGGCCTCCTCCGCGACGGCCTTCGCGCCGTTCTCGCAGAACTCGGCGGCGTGCCGGTGGTCGCCCTCGGGCCAGGCGCACCCCGGGCAGTCGAACCCCTGCTTCTGGTTGACGCGCAGCAGCGTCAGCGCCGTCCGCCGCACGCCCATCTGCGCGTGGGCGTGGCGCAGCGCGGCCGTGACGCCGGGAACGCCCGCCGCCCAGGTCTTCGGCTCCGAGACCTCCAGTTCGGAGTCGTCGAAGTCACCGGCGGGCGCCTTGCGCGTCATGGGGCACATCCTCGTGGTCGGCCGACACCCCCACTGTCGCACGCCGGCGCCGGTCCGGCGCGCTACTGGGGCGGGCCTTCCGTCAGGTGGACCGTCCCCGCCCTCCGGTCGCCCCGGCTCGTCGTCCACTCGATCCGGACGGTGTCGCCCGGATGGCGGGCCAGCATCAGGCTCGTGAGAGTGGACGGCGCGTCGACCGCGGCGCCGCCGAAGGCGACGATGACGCCCCCGACCGGGACCCCGGCGGCCTCGGCGGGGGAGCCGGGCACGAGCTCGGCGACCAGCGCGCCCGGGGAGCGGCCGTTCGGGCGGACCTTGACGCCGAGCAACGCGGTGCGGCCGATGTGCACGGTCGAGGACGCCTCGCCGCGCTGGATCTGCCGGGCGGTCTCCAGCGCCCGGTCGGACGGGATCGCGTAGCCCCGGTGGTCCTCGCGCTTCCGGGCGTCCTTCACCGAGAACCCGGCGGACGCCGCGGTGTTGATGCCGATGACCTTGCCGGAGGTGTCCAGCAGCGGCCCGCCGGAGTCGCCCGGCCGGATCGGCGCGTTCGTCTCGATCAGCCCGGTGAGCCGCTCGGAGGTGCCGGTGCTGTCGTCGCGCGCGGTGACCGACTGCTCCAGCGCGGTGACCTTGCCGGTGACGACCGTGGGCGTGCCGCCCTTGCCGCCCGCGTTGCCGACGGCGGTGACGGTGTCGCCGACCGCGACGCCGCCGGCGGAGGCGAACGCGGCGGTCTTCAGCCGGGTCGCGCCGGACAGCCGGATCACCGCGATGTCGCCCGCCCGGTCGTAGCCCACGACCTGCGCCGGGTAGCCGCGCCGGTCGTCGACGTCCGTCCCCCTGATGGCGGTGGCGCCCTGGATGACGTGGTTGTTGGTCAGCACCAGGCCGGACGCGGTGAGCACGATGCCCGTCCCGGCGGCGCGGGTGCCGTTCAGCGTCTGCTCGGTCTCGATGTTGACCACGCCCGGCCGCCGCCCGCTGGGCTTGGCGTTCTGGTGGCGGGTCGGCGCGGCGGACGGCGGCACGTCCTGCGGGCTCTCGCTCTCCACGACGCGGCAGCCGGGTGCGAGGAGGGCCAGGAGCGCCACCAGCAGCAGGGGGACCGCGGCACGGGCGCGGCGGCGCCTGGAGTCCTCGCTCACCTGGTTGCCTCCTCCCGCAGGTTCCTCCCATGATTCCCGATTCCATGGGATTAGACCGAAAGAGGAGGAGGCAAACTCAGCCGGTGAAGTAGCGCCGGGGGTTCTCCACCAGCATCTGGTCGATCTGCGCGTCGGAGACGCCGGCGGCGCGCAGGGCGGGCAGGACGACCTCGCCGATGTGCCGGTAGTTCCAGTTCGGCTGCAGCGCGGGCACCGTCGCCGGGTCCGGGCCGAACCAGTCCATGAAGCAGGACGCGTCGTGGCTGAGGACCATCCGGTCGGCGTAGCCCCGCTCGCACAGGGCCGCGACGGTCGCGACCCGCTGCTCGGTCGTGTTGAGGATGTCGAGGCCGAAGCGGTCCATGCCGAGGATCGCGCCGGTGTCGGCCAGCTCCATCAGGTAGTCGAGGTCGTTGCTGTCGCCCGCGTGCCCCACGACGACCTTGGCGAGGTCCACGCCCTCCTCGGCGAGCAGGCCCACGACCGTCCGGCCCGACCGGGTCGAGCTCTCGGTGTGCACGGTGACCGGCGCCCCCGTCTCCCGGTGCGCCGCGGCGACGGCCCGCAGCACCCGCTCGACGCCGGGCGTGAGGCCGGGGGCGTCCACGGCGCACTTGAGGAACGCGGCCTTGACCCCCGTCCCGGCGATGCCCTCGGTCAGGTCGCGGGTGAAGTCGGCGATCATGGGGTCGGGGCCCACGTCCATCATCGTGCCGGGACCCCGGTGGTGGAACTGGAACGGCACGTCGTTGTAGGTGTAGATGCCCGTCGCCACGATGATGTTGAGCTCCGGCACCTGCTCGTTGACCCGCTGGATCCGGGGGAGGTACCGGCCGAGACCCCACACCGTGGGGTCGGCGATGGTGGTGACGCCGAGCCCGGCCAGCTCGCGCAGCTTGCCGACCGCGTCGGCGACCTTCTCCTCCTCGTCCCACCAGTCGCCCGCGCCGTGGTTCTGGACGTACTCCGCGCCGAGCACGAAGACGTGCTCGTGCATCAGCGTGCGCCCGAGGGCGGCGGCGTCGACGGGGCCGCGGACGGTTTCAACTGCGGGCATCGATTCTCCTGCGGTGCGCGGTGATGCCGGGGGTTTCGACATCGGCCCGGGGGGCATACCGACTGGTCGGTTTCTGGCAAGCTAGAGCGCGGAACGCACCGGAGTCAACGCGGCGCGCGAAGGAGGTGCCAAGGTGGCCCAGTCCGAGTCGGGGCCCGGCCCCGCGCCGGAGTCGGCGGCGCCCGTCCGGCAGAGCGCGGTCGAGCGGCGGATCCTGGACGCGGCGCTGCGGCTGTTCGCCGAGCGCGGCTTCGACGGGACGCCCGTGCAGAGCGTCGTGGAGGCCGCCGAGGTCACCAAGGGCGCGCTGTACCACTACTTCGACTCCAAGGACGACCTGCTCTACGAGATCTACCACTCGCTGATCGCCCGCCAGCTCGCCGACCTCGGGGCGGTGCTGGCGCGGGGGCTGCCGCCGCGCGAGGCCGTCCACGCGGTGCTGACCGGGCTGATCCGCAGCACCGCCGAGCACATCGACGAGGCGAAGGTGTTCGCCCGCGAGATGCACCGGCTGGACCACGCCCGGATGCGCTCGGTCCGCGCCGACCGCCGCCGCTACCACGTGACGTTCCGGAACCTCATCGAGCAGGGCCAGCGCGACGGCGTGTTCGGCACCGGGACCCCCGCCGAGACGATCACGATCGTCGCGCTCGGCATGGTCAACCAGATGCCGTCCTGGTACCGCGCGGACGGCCCCAAGCCCGCCGCCCGGCTCGCCGACGAGGTCGCCGGGTTCATCCTCGGCGCCCTGGACCGGCCCGCGGACTGACGGCGGGACGCGGTCTCAGCTCCGCTCCGCGGCCTGCGGGGCCCGGGAGGCGGCCGCGGCGGCGGCCGCGGCGAGCACCGCCAGCGCGGCGATGGTCACGGCCATCGGGGCGGCGGTGCCCGGCCCGGCGACGCCGGCCAGCGGGGCGGCGGCGCCGCCCAGCGCGAACTGGGCCACGCCGAGCAGCGCCGACGCGGTCCCGGCCACCCGCGGCGGGCGTCCCCGCAGTGCCAGGGCGGTGGCGTTCGGGCCGATCAGCCCCTGCCCGGCCGCGACGAGGAACAGCCCCGGCAGCACCCCGCCGAGGCCCCACCCGGCGAGGACCGCGGCCACCAGGACCGCCCCGCCCGCGGCGACGACGGCGAGCCCGGCCGCCAGCAGCCGGGTGAGGGCGACGCGCCCGGCGAGCAGCGCGCCCGCCTGCCCGGCCGCGACGATGCCGAGGGAGTTGACGCCGAAGGCGACGCTGAACCCCTGCGGCGACATCCCGTAGATGTCCTGCAGGACGAACGGGGATCCCGAGATGTAGGTGAACAGGGCCGCGAACGACAGGCCGATCGCCAGCCCGTACCCGGTGAACGCCCGGTCCCGGACGAGCGTCCGGCAGGCCGCGGCCGTCGCGCGCAGCCCGCCCGTCTCGCGCCGTCCGGGCGGCAGCGTCTCCGCCAGCCCGAGCAGCGACCCGAGGAACAGCGCGACGCCGATGCCGGCGAGGACCGCGAAGACGCCCGGCCACGGCACGACCCGCAGCAGCTGGCCGCCGAGGACGGGCGCGAGGATCGGCGCCAGCCCGTTCACCAGCATCAGCACCGAGAAGAACCGGGCCGCGGCGGCGCCGTCGTACAGGTCCTGGACGATCGCCCGCGCGATCACGATCCCGGCCGCCCCGGCGGCGCCCTGGACCAGCCGCAGCGCGATGAGGGTCTCCACGGTCGGCGCCGCGGCGCACAGCAGCGACGCGACGGCGTAGGCGGCGAGCCCGGCCAGCAGCGGGCGGCGGCGGCCGAGCCGGTCGCTCAGCGGCCCGGCCACCGCCTGCCCGGCGGCGAGGCCGACGACGCACGCGGTGAGGGTGAGCTGCGTTCGCGCGGCGCCCGTGGACAGGTCCGCCGACATCCGGGGCAGCGCCGGCAGGTACATGTCGATCGACAGCGGCGCCAGCGCCGTCAGCGCGCCCAGCACGAGGACCAGCACCGGCCTCCGGCCGGCCGCGGGGGGATCGGACAGCTTGGAGCCGGCAGAGGCGGCCGCCTGGGTCATGGGGGGTCTCCAGCGGGGGCGGGGGAGGCTCAGACGGTGGTGATGACCTGGGCGGCGTCGAGGCGCGGGTTGCGGGCGTGGAAGGCGTCCGGGGCGGGCCGTCCCGCGTTGACCACGGCGATGGGGCGGACGTTGCCCCCCGGGAAGAACTCCTTCTCGACGGCGCCGGCGTCGAAACCGGTCATCGGGCCCGCGGCGAGACCGGCCGCGCGGATGCCGAGGATCAGGTAGCCGAGCTGGAGGGCGGCGTTGAAGCGGGCCATCGCCGGCCTGCCGGGGCTGTCCCGCAGGGCCTCGCGGGCGCCCTCCCGGTGCGGGAACGTGACCGGCATGTGCTCGTGGAAGTCCTCGTCGGCGGCGGCGATGAGGGTCAGCGGGGCCGTCGCGGTCTTGGCGCGGTTGCCCTCGCTCATGAGCGGGACCAGCCGCTCGCGCGCCTCCCGGCTGCGCACGTCCACGATCCGCAGCGGCTGGCTGTTCATGGCGGTCGGGGCCCACCGGACCAGGTCGTAGATCGCGCGGACCTGGTCCTCGCCGACCGGCTCGCCGGTGAAGGCGTTGGCGGTGCGCGCCTCGCGGAACAGCAGCTCCTGGGCGGCGGGGTCCAGGACCAGCGGGGTCTGGGTCGCGGTCGTCATCGTGCGATGCCTCTCGGACGGGAACTCTCCGAAGGGTCAATGCGATGACGGTCCGTTATCTTCCGCGTCAGGAAGTGGGGTGCGCCACACCCGGGGGCGGCCGCGGCGGCGGCCGGTCAGAACGGGAGGCGCTCGGCCGCCGCGACGAGCGCGCCCGCGATGGTGGCGACGGTCAGGACCGACACTCCGGCCAGCACCGCCCAGCGCCCCGCCTGGTACCCGGCGGGGACGCGGCCGGCGTCGCGGCCGCGCACCGGCCACGGGGCGCGCAGCGGCGCCGTCCCCGGCGGCTCCGGAGGGACGTCGGCGGGCGCGCGGGCGCCGTCCGCGGCGTCCGCCGCGGGCAGTCCGGTCACCCAGCCGAGCAGGTCGGCGACGGCGGCGGGCTCGGTGTCGAGGCCGGAGGCGAAGTACCGCACCTCGGCGGCGACCTGGTCGAGCGTGCGCACCGTGTTGCCCAGCCCGACGCGGTCGAGCCATTCGCGCGGGCCGGCGTCCGGGTCGAGACCGCGCCCGATCTCCGTGCGCAGCAGCAGGTCCGTCTTGGTGACGACGACGGCGACGCGCTTCTGCCGCCCCTGGTCGGGACGCGAGCGCAACTCGTTCAGCACCCGCTGGAGGGTGTCGGCCGGGTCCTCCTCCGACGAGGCGGCGGCCTCGTCGACGAGCTCCCTCTCGTCCCCGGTGAGCGACCGGCGGAGCTGGGGGAGCGCGAACGGGTCGACGACGAACAGCAGCGCCTCGCTGTGGTCCAGGTAGCGCAGCGACTCGACCTCCGTCGCGCCCGTGTAGTGCTCGCCCGCGGGGTCGAACAGGTAGAGGATGCGCCGCGCGCGGCCCGGCAGCTCGACGTCCACCATGGTCGCCAGGGGCAGCTCGGGGCCGGTCTTGGCGAGGCGCCCGCCGCGCTGGAACTCGCGTATCGCGCCCGCGTACGCCTGCGCGTGCCGCTGCTCGACGAACGACAGCCGCCCGTGGACCGCGCGGGCCCGCGCGTGCAGGGCCCGGATGCCGAGGACCATGAACGTGGTCTTGCCGGCGGCCGGCCCGCCCACGAACGGCAGCGGCTCCACGCGGACGCGCCCGATGCGCTCGGGCAGCCGCCCGCCGCAGTGCGGGCAGTACGCGGCCAGCCGGAAGCGCCCGAGCGGGACGGTCGTGGGAAGCCGTGCCCCGCAGCGGCACACGTGCCGGAACGCGCCGCCGGCCCCCGGCGAGAGGCGCCGGTGCCGCGCCCCGCAGCTCGGGCACGCGTACTCCGGCAGCCCGATCCGCTCGTAGCAGAAGGGGTGCGGGCACGTCTGCAGGATGCGCGCGTACCCCATGAAGACGCGCTCGACGGCCGCCAGGACCAGCACGCACGCCAGCCACGACGCCAGCCCGACCGCGGCGACCAGCCCGTACAGGATCGTCAGCGCGAGGACGAACACCGCCGCGGGGACGGCGGCGGCGACGATGCCCGCGCACAGCGCCAGCCAGACCGGGAAGACGAAGAAGCCCCACGGGCCGCCGAGGAGCGTCCGGGTCAGCCTCAGCACGACGCCCCGGGCCGTCCGGTACACCTGCGGGACGACCGTGCGGCTGATCGTCCACCAGTCGCGCCACACCTGGCCGAGCAGGTAGTGCCGGTAGGCGACGGCGGGCTCGGCGACCGGCGACGGCCCCTCCAGCGTGGACGGCGCCAGCGTCCGGCACGCGTGCAGGCAGTACAGGCCGAGCGCGGCGGCTCCGGCGACGACCAGCGTCGCGGCGAACAGCACGGGGAACACGTACAGGAACCCGAGCCACATGGCGCCCGCCCACACGGCGATCAGCAGCAGCACGATGACGGGGTTCACGGCGCGCCCTCCGCGAGAAGGGCCCGCAGCTCGGCCCGCAGCTCGGGGCGGCGCGCCAGATGGGAGTCGAGCTGCCTGGCCGCGAGCCACCGCCGGGCCGCCGCCCGCGCCCACGCCTCCAGGGACGGCTCGGCCGCGCCGTGCCCGCGCAGCCGCAGCACCACCTCGGCCAGCTCGGTGCGCCGCTCGACCTCGCCGCCGCGCAGCGGCCCGCGGCCGGCGCGGACGCGGCCGGGCAGCTCACCCGTCCACCGCTCCGCCAGCCGCGCCCGCACGGGGGCGGGCGCGGCCGCCAGCAGCTCCGCCCGGAACCCGGGCGGCCGCAGGGACAGCCGCCGCGCCGCGTCGCCGAACGCCTCGCGGGCGAGGCGCTGGCTGGCGCCGCCGGCGTCGGCGAGGCTCTCCAGCGCCCGCGCGGCCCGCGGCGGGCCCGCGGTGATGGCCGTCCCGTACGCCTGGACGAGGGCCGCGTCGCGTCCGGCGCGCCCGTCCGGCATGAGCTCGCGGACCCGCTCGGCGAGCCGCAGGGTCGCCGGGTCCGTGAGGCCGTCGCCGCCCGTGGAGGCGAGCCGCGCGAAGGTCCGCGACGGCAGTTCCGCCAGCGCCGGGGGCGGCGGCGCGGACCCGCAGGCGTCCAGGAGGTCGAGGCACGCGGAGGCGGACGGGGGCGTCGCCCAGAGCCCGCGGAGCGCGTCGCCGATGTCCGCGCCGCCGCCGTCCAGGCGCAGCATCTCGCCCGTCACCGCGACCCGGCGGCCGGGATGCCTCCGCCCGACCGACGCCAGCACGGCGACCGCCACCTCGGGCGCGGCGCGCAGCCGTCCGGCGTGCTCGTAGAGCAGGTCGCAGGTCCCGGCGGTGAGGGAGGCCGCCCGGTCGCTGGACCCGGCGCGGCCGGCGACGATCCCGTCCAGCAGCGCGACCCGCAGCCCGGCCGGGCGGCCGGCGAGCGCCCCGCCCGGCTCGGCGAGGCCGCGCCGGACGCAGCGCGCCGCCGCCGCCGTCACCTCGCCGGGGTCGGCCGGGACCCCGGCCCGCTCGGCCACCTCGGCGGCCTCCGCGACCTCCGTCAGGCGGGACGCCGCCGTGAGCCTCTCGGACACCAGCGCGCCGACGCGCCGCGCGCACCGGCCGGCGAGGTCCGCCGCCCCGGCCGCCCGCGCCCGCCCGTGCACGGCGAGGGCGAGATCGAGGCCCATCGCCGGGACGCCCGGCGCGAGGTCGCGCCACACCCAGGCGGGGACGGCGGTTCCGCGCCGCGCCAGCAGCTCCGCCGCCGCGCCCTGCTCCTCCGGCGTCACGCTCGCGTCGCCCCGGCACAGCGCCAGCAGCGCGGCGGCGCCCTCCCGCGCGGGGTCGTCCGGCGGCGCCAGCTCGGCGAGGGCGTCCAGGCCGCCGAAGTCGCGGGCGCGCCAGCAGCGGGCGACGGTCCTGGCGAAGCGGCTCGACCCCCCGTCCGGGACGCCGTCGCGGAGGTCGAACGCGGACGCGTGCGAGGCGTGGTTCTGAGCGCCGGCCCAGACGGCGGGCGTCGTGCCGACCAGGCGCTGCGCGGCGCCGTCCGGGTCGGCGGTGTAGGTGACGAACGTCAGCCGCGCCGCCGCCGCGACCGGCAGCGAGTACGACACGACAGCGATCCAGCGGGCGATCGCCTCCACGTCGTCGGCGACGAGGACGACCCGCCCGTGGCCCCGCAGGAGCACGCCCGCGACGGCGTCCACCAGGAGGGCGAGCCGAGCGTACGGGTCGCCCGGACCGGCGGAGGCGAGCCACCCGGCGAGCGCCTCCGGGTCGAGCGCGGATCCCGGCGTCAGCTCCTCCAGCGGGTCGAGGTCGGGCCCGGGCGCGGGCAGCGGCGTCCAGTGCGCGGCCTGCCACAGCTCGGCGGGCCGCAGCCCCTCCAGCTCCTCGGGCTCGGCCACCACCGCGTGCGCGAAGAAGTTGCCGTAGCGGCCCGAGTAGTCGCGGCCGAGGTAGCGGCACCGCAGCAGCAGGGGGCGGCCGTCCACCTCGTCGTACAGCAGCGAGACGGGGAACAGGTCGAGCTCGGCGTCGCCCGGCGACAGCGGCGCGTCCGGCGGCGGGCGGTACGACAGGTACGGCGTGACCGCGGCCCGCGTCCCGTCCGGCAGGCCCGGCGTCTCGGCGACGAACTGGAACCCGGCCCGGCCGGTGGGCCCGCTCCGGGCGGAGGTGTAGTGCAGCTGCCAGGCCACCGCTACGCCCCTCCCGGCCGGACGCCGTCGAGCATCCCGAACCGGTACAGCAGCCACAGCAGCGGATCCTCCGCCCGGTACGGCCGGACGCCGCCCGCGCCGACGCGCCCCTCCTCCGGGACGCCGCCGAGCGCCGACAGGCCGAACAGCGCGTGGTCGGCGTACTGCTGCCCGAGGTAGGTGTCGAGCCGCCCCGCCTGCCAGTCGTGCAGGAGCGCGCGGACCTGCTCGTTCACCGCGTCCCGGTCGTCGAGGTCGAGGACGCCCTGCCCGGACCGCGACCGGTGCAGCGCCGACTGGCGCAGCAGCCCCGGCCGCAGCACGTCGATCTTGGTGAGCGCGACCGCGACGGGAACGGGCAGCGGCTCGCCCGGACGGGTGCCGTGCCGCAGCCGCAGCGCCTCGGTGACGCGGGCGATGACGTCCAGCGGGTCGCCGTCCGGACCGTCTCCGCCGGGATCGTCCCCGGCCGCGCGCGGGCCCGGCACCGCGTCGAGCACGCCCGGCCGCGCGCCCGGCAGCTCCAGCGGGTCGACCAGGAAGATGATCGCGTCGGCGGCCTCCAGGTACCGCAGGTGCAGGTCGGTGGCCTCGCGGCTGCGCAGGTCCTCTCCCGCGGTGTCGAACAGCACCAGCGCCAGCGAGTCGTTGCGGGGCCGGGCGAAGCGCCCCCTCCTGGTCCGGGTTCGGGTGAGCAGGTAGACCAGCGGCTCGCGCGGGCCGGTCGCGGCGCTCGGCGTCGTCGGCAGCAGCCGCCGCTCCTCCAGCAGCGGCCGGGCGAAGTCGCGCTTGTACCGCTCGATCGTCCGGTCGTCGCACGCGACCAGCGACGCGTCCAGCTCCGTCCCCACCCGGTTCATCAGCTCGTGCAGCAGGACGGCGATGTAGGTGCTCTTCCCGGCGTTCTTCGCCCCGACGAGCGCGACGATCCGGCCGGGGGAGTCGCAGTACGCCGACGGCAGCGGGTTGTGGCACTCGGGGCAGGCGCGGTTCCCGGTCGGCACCCCGCACCCGGGGCAGTCGGCCCGGCCCTTGCGCCCGGGCGCGGCGAACACCGGCGGCAGCGACGCCCCCGCCGTCGACCCGGTGTACTCGGCCAGCCGCTCGTCCAGGACGGGGACGCAGCCCTGCCGGCGCCCGGACTGCCCCCGGCACCGGAACAGGATCCGCTGCGGAGCGACGGACGCGAAGCAGTAGGGGCAGGTGATGCCCTGCCGGGACGGCACGCCGGGGATTCCCACCCGGGCCAGGGGTCTCGTCATCAGGAAACCTGGAGTCGGCGGACGGGGGGATCGCTCAGCTCGACGGCGTCGTCGTCGGCGAAGCAGCGCAGCCAGTACGGGCCTGACGCGGACGGGGCGCCGAGCGACAGCTCGCCCGGCACGGGCACCCCGTCCCACGCGCCGAGGGTCTCGCCGTCGGCGGCGCGCTGCGGCATCACCCGCCCGGCGCGCAGCACCAGCGACAGCCGCGCCACCCGCAGCGGGCGGGACGAGTGGAGCCGGAGCGTCAGCGTCCGCCGCCACGGCGGACCCGACCGCAGCACGTCGTAGTGGACGATCGTGCGCGCCGCGACCTCCGCGGTCGCCGGCGGCCCGGTCATCCGCGCGCCGCCCACCGTTCCGGCCGCGGCGACGGACAGCTCGACGGGCGCGTCCTCGGGGACGGGCAGCCGGATGCCGCCCTGGGTGTCGTAGGCGGCCCGGGTGACGCTCTGCGCGGCCTGGACGGGGTCGTGCGCGGAGTCGCCGGACCGCGCGGCCTCCGCCCCGGCGGCCCGCCCGATCCGGTAGGCGACCTCGACCTCCGCGACGTCGGGCGGCCAGTCGAACCCGACGTGCACGTAGGCGCCGCGCCGCTCGGCGACCAGCCGGCGCGGCGGCGGCAGGTTCACATGCCGGTGGTAGGCGCCGATCGCGGCCGTGCCCTCCGCGACCGTCACCGCGAGCAGCCACCCCCCGGCGCCCGGCCGCACCGCGAGCCCGCCCTCCGTCTGCGCGCACGCGAGCCGCCGCGTCTCCCGCCGCACCTCCTCCAGAGGGACGAGCGCGCTGCGCGGCCACGGCGGAGGACCCGGGCAGAGCACCAGCTCCACCGTCCCGTGCGCGGGCGGCGCGAACCGGGCCCGCACCAGCCCGGGGTCGGCCGCGTCGGTCCCGGCGGCCAGCTCGTACACCGGCTCGGGCGGCGCGCTCGGCGTGGCCGACGCCCGCACCCCGTCGGTGACGACCTCGCGCCCGGACGCGTCGAGGTAGACGGCGGCGATCCGGTAGTGGTGCGTCCGCCCGTTCGGGACGCGCTCCCGGAACCCGTCCCGGCCCGCCGCGACGTCCTGGCCGTCCCGCGCCACGACGACCCGCACCGCCTCCGCGGGGCACCGCCAGCGACCCGTGACCTGCCCGTCCCCGGCGGTCAGCTCGACCTCGCCCGGCTCGGGCCGCACGACCACCGGCCCGGCCACCGCTGGCGCCGCGGCGGCCTCGCCCCGCACCGCGACAACCCCGTAGTACAGCGGCACGTTGACCGGGGGGCGCGCGTCCAGCGCCCCGCCGACGGCCGTGCCGTCGCGGACGTCGCGGGGAGCCCTGCCCGTCCGCCGCACGACGTGGTGGACCACCTCGCCGCCGGTGGACGGCGAATCCTCCCAGGACAGCCGCACCGCCGCGCCGTCCACGTCGGCGTGGACCGCCGGGACCGGGCGCGGCGGCAGGCGCCGCCGGGGGGCGGCGGCGCCCGGCAGGTCCCGGACGAGCCGCAGCGCGTCGGCGAGCAGGCGGTGGGCGCGGTCCGGGTCGGGCTCGGCGGACGCGGCCTCGCGCAGGCGCAGCGCGGTGCCGAGGCGGTGCCGGGCCTCGGCGGCGAGCACCTCCTCCTCGGGCGGCTCGGCGCCGGGGGAGGGGTGCGGGACCCACGCGGCGTCGGCCAGCCCGGCCGCGGCGTGCACGTCGCCGGAGTCCAGCAGCGCGCGGAGCCGCCCCGCGAGGCCGCCGCCCCGGTCGGTCTCGCGCACGACGGCGAACACCAGGCGGCGGGCGTCGCCCTGCTCGACGCCCAGCTCCTCGGCGGCGTACCGGAGCAGGGCGCGCTCGGACGCCCGCTGCCGCAGGCGCTCGCGGAGCCGGTCGGCGATGTCGAACAGCAGCAGCGCGGGGAGGTCGGCGCCCGAGCGGAGCGCGGCCAGCACGGTGTCGGCGTGCGTGGTGGTGGTGTCGCGGCTGCGGCGCGCCCACTCGGCTCCGGCCGCCGCGACCGCGTCCCCGTCCGGGCGCAGGCCGCCGCCCGGCACGGCGAAGCCGTCCAGGACCCGCATCGGGCCGGTGAGGCGGGCGCCGAAGAGGAAGTCGGCGAGGTGGCGCCTGCCGAGGACGTCCAGCGACTCGCGCACCTTCCGGTACGCGGGGTAGGGCGCGGCGGACGGCAGCGCGTCGGGTTCGCGGATCTCGACGCCGTCGGCGGCGGCCGGCCCCGCCAGTTCCTCGCCCCGCACCCCGGAGGTGCGGGCGATGGCCTCGACCTCGGCGGGCGTGGCCATCCGCAGCGCCCCGGCCCCGGCGGCGAGGCCGTCGCGGGCCTCGGCGAGGCGGCGCTCGGCGAGCTCGCGGCCGCCGCGCAGCCGCGCCTCCAGCGGGCGCGCGTCGCCGCGCTCGGCGGCGGAGAACAGCGGCGCCAGCTCGCGGTGCTCGGCCTCCAGCCGGTCGATGAGCTTGCGGTACTTCAGCTGCCCGCGGGCCCGCCGCCAGCACTGCCGGACCTGCCTGACCCGCGCCGCGACGGCCGCCGCGTCCAGCGCCCCGTCCAGCGCGTAGCGGACGCGCAGGTCCTCGGGGGGCCGGTCGCCCGCGGCCCGCGCGGGTTCCAGCACCTCCCGCCGGTAGTCCTCGTCGAACGCCACGGGCGCCTCCAGGGGATCCGCGGCCCGCTCAGCTGACCTGGACCCGGGAGAGGGCCTTGCGGGAGCGCTCGACCTCCTCCTCCGACATGCCGCCGACGTCCACCTTCAGCTCCAGCCGCTCCCCGGTCTCCTTCTCCACGGCCGTGACGTTCAGCAGGCCGGAGGAGTCGAGCTCGAACGTCACCCCGATCGGCCAGCCCGACTTCTTGCCCGGCGGGACGCGGATCTCCCCGGTCGCGATCTCGGTGTTGTCGATCAGGTCGGCGGACTCCACCACGCCGGCCTGCTCCATGACCCGGACGTCGGCCGAGGTCTGGTCGTCGTAGACGGTGAAGAAGTCCTCGGTCCTGGCGGCGGGCAGCTCGTCGTTGGCGTGCACGAGGTGCGCGACGCTCTCGGCGCCGGTCTCCCGGTCGACGACCACGATCCCGAACGCGTGCGAGGCGACCGTCCTGATCCGCCGCCCGGCGATCTGCTTCTGCTGCTCGGCCGACAGGCCCGCCCGGTTCGCCATCTCCTCGGCGCGCTCGGCGGCGCCCTCCCGGACGAGCCGCCGGTAGGTCTCCTCGAACGCGTACAGGGCGGCCCCCTTGGCGACCGCGAGGTCGGGGTCCTGGAGGCGGGGGGCGAGGCCGAGCTCGGTCTGCAGCCGCGCCGCGACGACCGGCATCTTCGTGGAGCCGCCGACGAGGACGAGGTCGTCGTAGTCCTCGACGCCCTTCTCGGCGGCGGTGGCCAGCGTCCGGCCGGTGATCTCCACGGTGCGGTCGAGGAGGTCCTGGGTCAGCTCCTCCAGCTTCTCCCGCGTCACCTCGACCGAGGCGACCCGCCCGGCGTGCATCACCCGGACGGTGTGGGACGTGCGGGTGGTGAGGGCCTTCTTGGCGTCCTCGGCGTCGCGGCGCAGCTGCTGCTCGGTCTGCCGGTCGTCCAGCGGGTCGCCGGCGTCGGGGTGCTCGGCGCGGAACCGCTCGGCCAGGTGCTCCACGAGCCGGGCGTCCCAGTCGGCGCCGCCGAGCTCGTGGTCGCCGTCGGTGCACACCACCTCGATGTGGCCCCCGCGCAGCGCGATGACCGTGGTGTCGAACGTCCCGCCGCCGAGGTCGTACACCAGGATCGTGCGGTCGGTCTCGGGGTTGAGGACGCCGTAGGTGATCGCGGCGGCGATCGGCTCGGACACGATGTCGATGACGTTCAGCCCAGCGATGCGCCCCGCCTTGCGGGTCGCGTCGCGCTCGGCCACGCCGAAGTAGGCCGGGACGGTGATGACCACGTCGCGGGTCTCCTCGCCGGTGGTGGTGCGCGCGTCCGTCGCCAGCTTCAGCAGGATGAACGCCGACACCTCCTCGGGCGTGAAGTCGATCCCGTGGATGGGGCGGGTGACGTCGCGGCCCATGTCCCGCTTGATGAGGCTGACGACGTTGTCGGGCTCCAGGACCGCGGTGTCCTTCGCGGTCTGGCCGACGACGACGTTCTCGCCGCTCTCGAAGAACACGACGGACGGCGTGGTGTCGGTGCCCTCCAGGTTCCGCTGGACCGCGGGCCGGCCCACGTCGTCGATGGAGGCAATGCAGGAGTACGTCGTTCCCAGGTCGATCCCGTAGACGGCCATGTCCCTCACCCGCTGTTCGTCGTCTGTCCGTTGTGCGACGCCTCGCCGGCGGGCGCCGGCTCGGCGAGCCTGCCGACGCTGACCGCCGCCTTGCGCAGCACCTTTCCGCTCTGCTCGAACCCGTCGGACTGCACGGCCGTGACGGTGCCGTCCGCCACGGGGTCCTCGACGGGCGTGACCGCGACCGGGCGGTGCCGGGACGCGTCGTAGGGGGCGCCCGGCTCGACGGTGAACCGCTCGACGCCGAGCCGCGCGAGCGCGTCGGCGACGTCGTCGGCCAGCGCCGCCAGCAGCACCGCCGTCCGCCGCGGGTCGGGCGCCTCGGCGAGATCGGGCGCGCTGAGCCGTTCGGCCTCGCGGCGCGCCTGGTCGTGCAGCCGGTACAGCGCCGCGCGGACGGGCTCCAGCATCGACTGCAGCTCCCCGCGCCGCAGCCGCTGGTTCTCCTCGTGGAGCCGGTCGATGACGGCCTCGCGGTGCTCCGCGCGCTCGCGCTCGCGGTCGAGGCGGGCGGTGAGCCCGGCGAGGGCGTCCCTCACCTCGGCGTGCAGCACCGCGCCCACGTCGTCCCCGCCGGCGTCCCCGGCGTCCCCGGCGCGCGCCGGCTCGGGCCCGGCACCGGAGGCTTCGCTGACTGGGGGTTCCCCGTCCCTCGACACGTAGAGTCACCTTAATGCTGGACGGCAGGAGACGTCAGGCCAACCGATGACCTCCACCGGACTCTAGTTTGACCCGTGCCCGCCGTTCCAGCACCGACTTTCCGTGCCGTTTTCTTGGGATGACACGTCTGGGTAACACAGGGGAAACGGGTGTCGCCGAAGCTGGGACCTCGCACGGAGACTGGAGGTGGCGATGTTGCTGCGAATAAGGGTGCGCCTGCCGGACCGCCCCGGTTCGCTGGGGCAGGTCGCGCGGACCCTCGGCGCGGCGGGCGCGGACGTGGTGCAGATGACGGTCCTGGAACGCGACAACGGGCGGGCGATGGACGACTTCACCGTCGCGTGGCCCGCGGGGGCCGACTCCGAGCGGCTGACCGGGGGCCTCGGCTCGGTGCCGGGCGTGGAGGTCGTCGGGATCTGGCCGACGGCCGAGCCGCAGGGCGCCCATCCCGACGCGGCCGTGATCGGCCAGGTCGCGGCCGTCCCGGAGCGCGGCCTGGAGATCCTCGCCGACGCCGTCCCGGCCGTCCTGAGCGCCGACTGGGCGGGCCTCGCCGAGCTGAAGGGGGAGGACGAGGCGGTCCTCGTGCACGCCAGCGCGGGCGGCGAGCCGGGGACGGTCCTGCCGGACCTGCGGCCGCTGAGGCCGCGGGCGTTCACGGCGCCGGACGGCACGCGTTTCGCGGTCTGCCCGCTCGCGGCGGGCGGGGTCGCGCTGGTGGTCGCGCGGACGGGCGCGCCGCCGTTCCACCGGACGGAGGTGTTCCGGCTGGAGCAGCTCGCCGGGGCCGCCAACGCCGTCCTGCACCGGGTTCGCGGCGCGTCCCCGCTCTGAGCTCCCGCGTCGTTCCGGCCCGTGCCGGTCCGGCGGGGCGAGGTCAGTCCAGCAGGGCGAGGACCGCGTCCAGGTCGGTGAGGCCGGCGTCGGAGCCGAGCCCCTGGGCGACGGTGGCCGCCGCGGCGGTGCCCCAGCGCGCGGCCTCCAGCACGTCCTTCCCGTGCGTCAGGCCGGTGATGAACCCCGCGCAGTAGGCGTCGCCGCAGCCGGTCGTGTCGACGACCTCGACGGGCAGCGCCGGCAGCCGGTGCGCGCCCTCGGCGGTGGCGACGAGGCTGCCCTCCCCGCCGAGCGTGACGACGACCGTGCGGGGCCCCCGCGCGAGCAGCGCGGCGGCGGCCTTCTCCGGGTCGTCCTCGCCGGTCATGAGGGCGGCCTGCTCCTCGTTCGGCAGGAAGTGGTCGACGTGGGGCAGGAAGGCGGCGGCGCCGTCCAGCAGGTCGGGCATGGTGGACAGCAGGTCCATCGTCACGACGGCGCCGGCCTCGCGTGCGGCGTCGAGCACGGCGAGGAAGGCCGGGTCGTTGAGGCCGAACGTGACGTCGGGGCCGCCGAGGTGCACCGCGCTCGCCGCCTCCAGCAGGCCCGGCCCGACCGCGTCCGGGGCGAGGGTCAGGTTCGCGCCGGGGACGTGGAAGCTCGGGCGCCCGCCGTCCGGCCGGATCGGCAGGATCGACGCGCTGGTCTGCTCGGCCGTCCGCCGGACGAGCCCGCGCACGTCCACGCCCTCGCGCGCCATGATCGTGACCAGCAGGTCGCCGAGGTCGTCGGCGCCGATCGCGCCGACCGAGACGACCTCGTTGCCGAGGCGGGCCAGGGCGACGGCGGTCCCGGCGGCGGCGCCCGCCGCGGTCACCCGGATCCGCTCGACGACGACGGTGCCCTGGCCGTCCGGGATGCCCTCCACCGGGCGGGCGAGCACGTCCAGGATGTGCGCGCCGAGAGTGACGACGGTCATGTCCGGCCCCTTAGTGATCGTCTGGGCCGTAGCGTACGCGGTGCAGGCCACGGAATGTGAGAGGTATTCGCATGTTGCTGAGGGACGAGCGGGACGCGTTGTGCGGGGTCGGCCGGCGGCTGGCCGCGACCGGGCTGGTGACGGGCGCGTCCGGCAACGTCAGCGTCCGGTCCGGCGACCTGGTCGCGGTCACGCCGGGCGGGATGATGCTCGACCGGATGGAGCCGGCCGACTGCCCGGTCGTGGACATCGCCGGCCGGTGGGTCGAGGGGGACAAGGCGCCCTCGTCCGAGACCCCGATGCACCTCGCCCTCTACGAGGCGACCCCGGCCTCCGCCATCGTGCACACGCACTCCACCTACGGCGCCGTCGTGGCGACGACCATGAGCGAGCTGCCGCCGATCCACTACAACACGCTCCTGCTCGGCGGCGTGGTGAAGGTCGCCGAGTACGCCACCTACGGGACGCCCGAACTCGCCGAGAACGTCCGGACGGCCATGGCGGGCGGCAAGCGCGCCGCGCTGATGGCCAACCACGGGGGCGTCACGATCGGCCGCGACCTGGAGGAGGCGTACGAGAACGCGCGCCTCCTGGAGTGGCTGTGCGGGGTGTACGTCCGCGCGAAGACGATCGGGGAGCCGCGCGTCCTGACGGAGGAGGAGCTGGCGAAGGTGGTCGAGCGGGGCCTCGCGCCGCCCGACTTCCCCCGCGTGTAACCTAACGCTTGTTAGGTCACTCTGGGAGGCCCGCCTTGCCCTTCGTCCTGGTCGACAAGCCGCGCCCGAACGTCACCCTCATCACCCTCAACCGGCCCGAGCGGATGAACGCGATGGCGTTCGACGTGATGGTGCCCTTCCGGGAGGCCCTGGAGGAGGTCAGCCGCGACAACGGGACCCGCGTCGTCGTCATCACCGGCGCCGGCCGGGGATTCTGCTCGGGGGCCGACCTGGAGAACCCGGGGAACATCCCGGGCATCGACGGGCTGACGCTCCCGACCATCGCGCTGCGCTCGATGGAACTGCTGGACGACGTGGTGCGGGCGATGCGGCGCGTCCACCAGCCGGTCATCGCGGCGGTCAACGGCCCGGCGATCGGCGGCGGCCTGTGCCTGTCGCTCGCCGCCGACATCAGGCTGGGCGCGGAGACGGCCCTGTTCCGCGCGGCCGGGATCAACAACGGGCTGACCGCGAGCGAGCTCGGCCTCAGCTACCTGCTGCCGCGCGCGATCGGTGCGTCCCGGGCGTTCGAGCTGATGCTGTCCGGTCGCGACGTGGAGGCCGCCGAGGCCGAGCGGATCGGCCTGCTGTCCCGCGTCGTCCCCGGCGACAAGCTCCTCGACGCCTGCTACGAGCTGGCCGAGCGGATCGCCGGGTTCAGCCGCCCCGGCACCGAGCTGACGAAGCGGATGCTGTGGTCGAGCCTGGACGCCGCCAGCCTGGACGCCCACATGGGCCAGGAGGGGCTCGCCCAGCTGTACGTCCGCCTCACCACCCACAACTTCGAAGAGGCGATCAAGGCGCGGAGGGAGCACCGCCCCCCGGACTTCCAGGACTGACGCACAGCGGCCGGGTCCGCCGCTGGTACGACCACGCGGCCGCGCCCAGCGCCACGCCGTAGGCGGCGAACGCCCCGATCCCGCACGCCGCGACCGTCCAGCCGGACCAGCCGCTGATGAGCCCGTCGTGCGGGAGGTCGCGCAGCCCGAGGACGGGCGGCAGCAGGTACGCGACGGTCCCGGCGACCCCGTAGGGCCCGAGCGTCAGAGCGCCGAGCCAGGCCGGGGCGAGCGGCAGCCAGCGCGGCACCCTTCGCCCGGCAAGCGGCGGAACCCAGTGCGGGAAGACCTGCCCCCATGCGTGCGTGAGCCCCATGAGCAGGAAGACTCCGGCGAGCGCCGACAGGGTGGTGAAGTCCAGCCCGTACCTTTCCAGCGTGAGGACCAGCCCGGACGCGCCGTTGCGCTCGAACTCGGCCACGACCTGCTCGCCCTCGATCCCCGCGAAGGAACCCCCGAACGCCCACGTCGTCTTCATGGCGACGTAAGGCGCGAAGCCGAGAGCCCCGCCGTACGCGGCCCACCGCACCGCGCGCGGCGCGGGCGACACGGGCGGCGGAGCCTTCGCGGTCCCCGTCCCGGTGTGCTCCCGGCCGCACCGCGCGCACCTTCCCGCCGTGCCGCGCTGGTAGGCCAGGGCCGTCCCCGCGAGAAGGGCCGCGCCCACCGCGCACAGGGACTCGACGGCGAACCTCGGCCAGTCGTCGACCGTCCCGTCGAAGACGAGTTGCAGCGCGTTCATCACGAAGCCGAACGTTCCGGCCCCCGCCAGCACGCACGCCGTCCAGAGTCCGGTGAGCGGCCACCACCGCGGCATCTGCCGCCCGACGTCGCGGACGCTCGACACCGCCATGATCCCGCCGACGCCCAGCAGAGCGGCGATCATCCAGGCCGCCGCATCGGCGTCCGCCAGCGGAGATCCGGTCTCCCCGCCGCTCGCCCAGTACAGGGCCAGCCCCACCGCGCCCACCGACCATGCCCCGGCCGCGTACCCCGCCCAGCGCGGCCACAGCCTCCCGACCGAATCCATGGGACGAGCCTCTCCGCGCCCCCGTCCTCGCGCCTCCCACCGGGGGCCGAACGCCCTACCCCGCGCGGGGGAGCGGCATGGGAGCGGCATGGCAGTCTGAGGGGGTGCCGAAGCTTGCGCCGGACGAGGCGCGCCGCCTGCTGACCACCGTGCCGGTCGCGCGCCTCGCGACCGTGGGGGAGGACACCCGGCCGCACCTCGTCCCCGTGACGTTCGCCGTCCACCGGGGCGCCGTCTACACGGCCGTCGACCACAAGCCCAAGAGCACCCGGGAGCTGCGGCGCCTCGCCGACATCCGGGCCAATCCCCGCGTCGCGCTCCTGGCCGACCACTACGAGGACGACTGGGACCGCCTCTGGTGGGTCCGCGTGGACGGTCACGCGGCCGTCGTCGACGACCCCGCCCGCATGGCCGAACCCGTGCGGCTCCTGGCGGACCGCTACCCCCAGTACCGCGAGCGTCCGCCGGAGGGTCCGGTCATCGCCGTCACCATCGAGGCCTGGACGGGCTGGTCGGCGTCCTAGAGGGAGCGCTGGAAGGCCGTGACGGCCTCGGCGACCTTCTCGGGGAACTCCACGTGCGGGTGGTGGCCGGCGCCGTCCAGCAGGACGACCTCGCCGTCCAGCCGCCGGCCGACCCACTCGGCCTCGGCGGCCGGGTCGGGCCAGTCGATGTCGCCCGTGCCCATGATGACGAGCGCGGGCGCCTGCACCCGGTCGAGCCGCGCCTCGGACTCGGCGTGGGACATGCTCAGATAGTCGGCGATGACCTTGCCGCGGCCCGGCTCCTGGAGGTTCGCCTTCAGCTTGGCCTTGTGCTCGGCGAAGTCGGCCGGGGGCTTCGGCTCCCACTTGGGGTAGTACGACATGTAGAGCGGCAGGGCCAGGCCGGGGACCCGCATGAGGGCGGTGGTCAGCTTCTGCGCGAAGCCGCCCTTGCCGTCCCGGACGAACGGCGCCGCCAGGACGAGCCCCTTCACCAGCTCGGGCGCCTCGGCCGCGACCCACACCGCGGCGGCCGCGCCGTTGGAGCAGCCGTAGACCAGCGCCGGACCCGCGTCCAGGTGCTTGAGCAGGGCCAGCAGGTCGTGGGCCAGCGGCGTGCTCCCGTACTCGGGCCAGCGCGTGCTGGTCTCGCCCATCCCGCGCTGGTCGACGGTCACGACGCGGTACCCGGCGTCCAGGAGCAGCGGCCGGAGGAACCGGTACTGCGACCGCAGGTCGAGCATCGAGGGGAGGCACACGATGAGCGGGCCGTCGCCGCTGTCGTCGTAGGCCAGCCGGCCGCCGGGAAGGTCGAGGAACCGGGTCTCGCTCATCGCGCACTCCTTGAATCGCTGTAGCTCTATGGCTAAGGATATTAGCTATAGGGCGACCGAGAGTCAAGAGCGGTGCTCTCGCGGGATCAGTCCCAGGCCTCGCCGAGCCTCGCGAGGTCGGCGGCGTACTCGATGCGGGCGGACCACTCGCCCGGCCAGGCGTCCATGCCGAGGTGCGCGCCCGCGAACGCCCCGGCCAGGCACGCGATCGAGTCCGAGTCGCCCGAGCTGGCCGCGCCGCGCCAGATCGCCCTGACCGGCTCGTCCGGGAAGAGCAGGAAGCACAGCAGACCGGTGGCGAGCGCCTCCTCGGCGACCCAGCCCGCGCCCGTGGCCCCGCACGGGTCGGACGTCCGGTCCCCGCGCGCGACGGCCTCGTCCAGGCGGTCGAGGACGTCCAGGCACTCGTCCCAGCCCCGGGCGATGAACGCCTCCGGGGTGTCGACGCCGGGCTGCTGCCACAGGGTGCCGAGCCAGCGCTCGTGGTAGACGCCGCGCTGGTCGCGGCAGCGGGCCCGCAGCGCGGCGGGCAGGTCGGACGGGGCCATGCCGTCGGCCAGCCACCGGACGGCGAACGCCGTCAGCTCGCTCGCCGCGAGCCCGGTCGGATGCCCGTGGGTGAGGGCCGCCTGGAGCTGCGACGCCCCGGCCCGCGTCTCGTCCGACAGCCCCGGGGCGAGGCCGACCGGCGCGACGCGCATGTTGGCGCCGCACCCCTTGGAACCCGCCACGGTGGCCTCCGTCCAGGGCTTCCCGGCGGCCAGGTTCTCGCACGCGCGCAGACAGGTGTTCCCGGGCGCGCGGTTGTTGTCCGGGCTGTTCAGCCAGTCGACGAAGCGCCGCCGCCACATCGGCGTGATCAGATCGGGGGTGAACGGAGGGTTCGCCAGGGCGTCCAGCAGCCCGAGCCCGACCGCGATCGCCATCTGGGTGTCGTCGGTGACGAGCGCCGGGTCGCCGTCGAGCCGCGCGGGGCCGTGCTCGCCGAACCGCCGGTGGATCTGCTTCATCGTGAGGAACTCCGTCGGCGCGCCCAGCGCGTCCCCGTACGCCAGCCCGAACATCGCCCCGCTCGCCCTTCTCATGGGCGGCATTCTCCCCTAACCCGTACAAGCATCGCGGTAGCCGCCGGGGGTCATGCCGTAGCAGCGGACGAACCAGCGCGTCAGATGGCTCTGGTCGGCGAAACCGGTGCGGGCCGCCACGTCCCCGATCGCGTCGCCCCCGGCGAGCAGGCGGCGCGCGGCGCGCAGGCGGAGCTGGCGCTGGTAGTCGCTCGGCGCCATCCCGTACTCCCGCCGGAACCCCCGGTACAGCGCGAACCGGCTGCACCCCGCCGCCTCCGCCAGCGCGTCGGCGCCGATGTCGTCGGTGTAGCACTCCTCAAGGCGCCGCCGCGCCCGCTCGACGAAGCCGCCGACGGGCGCCGCCCGCAGCCGCCGCGTGGCGGCCCGGTCGACCAGCGTCCCGACGGCCGCGGTCAGCAGCTCGTCGTGCCGCAGGGCCGGCGCGCCGCCGAGCAGCGCCGCGTGCAGCCCGCGCAG
>NZ_BAABEV010000034.1:0-102890 GCF_039540335.1 Actinomadura verrucosospora
GGTCCAGGCGCCGAGCGGCCCGGGCAGCGGCCGGATCCGGCCGCCGCGCGCCACGGCGCGGCGGCTCGCGGACGCGGCGCGCTGCGCGAGCCCGAGCCGGGTGGGGGAGCGCAGCGTCCACCCGGCCGCGGCCATCGCCACCCGCTCCAGCGGATGCCGGGGCCCCTTCTCGACGGCGCGGGCCCGCAGGTGCACCAGCACCTCCGGGATGTCGATGGCGACCGGGCACGCCTCGAAGCAGGCCCCGCACAGCGTCGACGCGTACGGCAGCGACGCGTCCACCTCCGACCCGATGCCCCTGATCTGCGGGGACAGGATCGCGCCGATCGGGCCGGGGTAGGGCGAGCCGTAGGCGTGGCCGCCCGCGCGCTGGTAGACCGGGCACACGTTCAGGCACGCCGAGCAGCGGATGCAGCGCAGCGCCTGCCGGCCCACCTCGTCGGCCAGGGTGGCGGTGCGGCCGTTGTCCAGCAGGACGAGGTGGAAGTCGCGCGGGCCGTCGCCGGGGGACACGCCCGTCCAGGTCGAGGTGTAGGGGTTCATCCGCTCGGCGGTGGACGAGCGGGGCAGCAGCTGGAGGAATACCTCCAGGTCCCGCCAGCTCGGCACGATCTTCTCCACGCCCATCACCGAGATGAGCGTCTCGGGGAGCGTCAGGCACATCCGGCCGTTGCCCTCCGACTCCAGCACGACGAGCGTGCCGGTGTCGGCGACGGCGAAGTTCACGCCCGACACCCCGACCTTCGCCGACAGGAACTTGGCGCGCAGGTGCCGGCGGGCCGCCTCGGCCAGCTCGGCGGGCGCGTCGGTCAGGTCCTCCGGAGCGTCCTCCATCGCGCGCAGGAAGATGTCGCGGATGTCGGAGCGGTTGCGGTGGATCGCCGGGACGAGGATGTGCGAAGGCCGGTCGTCGCCGAGCTGGACGATCAGCTCCGCCAGGTCGGTCTCGTAGGCGGTGATCCCCTCCTCGGCGAGGAACTCGTTGAGGCCGATCTCCTGCGTCGCCATCGACTTGACCTTGACGACCTCGGTCTCGCCGGTGGCCTTCACCAGGTCCGCGACGATCCGGTTGGCCTCGGCCGCGTCGCGGGCCCAGTGCACCGTCCCGCCGGCCTCGGTGACCTTCTCCTCCAGCAGCCGCAGGTAGTGCCCGAGGTCCGCCAGGACGTGGTCCTTGATCTGCTTGCCCGCCTCGCGGAGCGCGGCCCAGTCGTCCAGTTCGGCCACCGCGGCGGCGCGGCGCCCGCGGATCGTGGTGGTGGCGTGCGCGAGGTTCGCGCGCAGCCGCGGATCCGCCACCGCGCGGCGGGCCGCGTCCGGGAACGACGGCATTCCGAGGTAGGTCGGCATCGCCTGAGCGGAGCCGACCGGGGGGTGTGGGGCGTCGTCCCCCCACGGTGTACGCGCGGGCGAGGTCATGCGGGCTCCTCCCGCGTCGAGGCGAGGATCTCGGCCAGGTGGACGGTCCGCACCCCGGCGCGGGTGCGGGTGAGGGCGCCGCCGATGTGCATCAGGCAGGAGTTGTCCGCCGCGCACAGCGTCTCGGCGCCGGTCTCCCGGACGGCGGTGACCTTGTCGGCGCACATCGCGGCCGACACCTCGGCGTTCTTCAGCGCGAACGTCCCGCCGAACCCGCAGCACTCGGCCGCGTCCGGGAGCTCGACCAGGTCGATGCCGCCGACCTCGCGCAGCAGCCGCAGCGGGCGGTCGCCGACGTGCAGCATCCGCAGCGAGTGGCACGTGGGGTGGTAGGTGACGCGGTGCGGGTAGTACGCGCCGACGTCGGTGACGCCGAGGACGTCCACCAGGAACTCCGTCAGCTCGTACACGCGGGAGGCGACCCCGGCGGCGCGCGGCGCGAGCCGCGGGTGCCAGTCGCGGATCATCGCCCCGCAGGACGCGGACGGCGTCACGATCGCGTCGTAGGGCTCGAACGTCTCCGCGAACCCCTTCACCAGGGGCAGCGCCTGCTTCCGGTAGCCGGTGTTGAGGTGCATCTGCCCGCAGCAGGTCTGCGCCTCGGGGAACTCGACGTCGTGGCCGAGGCGCCGCAGCAGCCGCACCACGGCCCGGCCCGTCCCCGGGTACATCGTGTCGTTGACGCAGGTGAGGAACAGCGCGACCTTCACAGTGCCTGCCTCCCGAGGGCGGGGCCGCCCAGGGCGGAGCGGCTGGACTCGCGGACGACCAGCTCGGGCTGGAACATCACCTGCTGGTGGGCGTGCCCGCCCGAGTCGTCGCACTCCTCCAGCAGCAGCTCGGTCGCGATCCGGCCGAGCTGGTAGGTGGGCTGCCGCACCGAGCTGAGCGGGACGGCGGCGGCGGCCGAGAACTCGATGTCGTCGTACCCGATCAGCGCGACGTCATCCGGCACCTTGATCCCGGCCTGCAGCAGGACGCGCAGCACGCCGAGCGCGAGCAGGTCGTTCGCGCAGAAGATCGCCTCGGGCAGCGGCGGGCCGGCCTCCAGCAGCCGCCGGGCCGCCTCCTGCCCGGACCGGGCGTTCATCGCCCCCACCGCGACCTCGCGCATCGCCTTCCCGGGGAGCCCGGCGGCGCGCAGCGCCCGCAGCGCGCCCCTGCGCCGGTCGACGCACTGGCGCAGCACGGCCGGCCCGGTCACCAGCGCCAGCGTCCGGGCCCCCGCGTCCAGCAGTTCGCGGACCGCGAGCTCGCCGCCGGCGACGTCGTCCACGGCGACCGAGCACTGGTTGGCGCGCGGCGTCGGGTGGTCGAGCAGCACCACCGGGACGCCCCGCTCGCTCAGCCGGTCGGCGGCCTCGCCGTCGTCGCCGACCGGGGTCAGCAGGACGCCGCGGACGCGCTGCTCGGCGAACACCCGCAGGTTGCGCAGCTCCCGCTCGTCGGACTCGCCCGAGGAGGACAGGATCACCGCGTAGCCGCGCTCGCTGGCGGTGTCCTCCACGCCGCGCGCCACGTCGGTGAAGAACGGGTTGGCCAGGTCGAGGACCATCAGCCCGATCGTGCTGCTGTGCCCGGCGCGCAGGGTGGACGCCGAGCCGTTGCGGACGAAGCCGAGATCGCGGATCGCCTGCTCGACGCGGACGCGGGTGGTCTCGGCGACGCGCTCGGGCCGGTTGAGCACGTTGGACACGGTGCCGGGCGAGACGCCGGCGTGCGCCGCGACCTGCTTGATGCCGACCGTCCTGCCCGGCGGCGCGGAGCGGCCGGTCTCGTCTGCGCCCAATCTGTGTGCCCCCGAGTCGTCCGCTGCTGTGTCGCCGCTCACTTTGGTCATTCGATTAAAACGTGTCAACCCGTGGTGGGGGTCCACGGGCTCCGAAACCTCGGCGGCCGGTCCTGGCCGTGTACGACTTCTGAACCTCGCGGGCCCTTGCGAGCACGGGCTTCTCGCAGCGTCGGGCGGGGTTGGCGGCAAGGTTCCCTCTTGACGGGTGCTCCGGGTCACATCTAGCGTCCTCCGCAACATCCCGTTAAAACGTTTTTCATCTGTACGTCACAGACGACCCCCGCGAGGAGGGCCGCGATGAGTGCACCGGGCCGCTCGGCGCCGCCGACATTGGCACTGGTCAACGTGAGTAAGTCGTTCGGCGCGGTCCGCGCGCTGCAGGGGGTCACCCTGGAGCTCCACGCGGGCGAGGTGCACGCCCTTGCGGGGGAGAACGGCGCCGGCAAGTCCACCGTCGTAAAAACGTTCGCAGGGGTCCACCGCCCCGACGCGGGCGAGGTGCGGGTGGACGGCGAGCCGGTGGCCTTCAACAGCCCCGCCGACGCGCAGGCCGCCGGTGTCGCGGTCATCTACCAGGAGCCCACGCTGTTCCCCGACCTGTCGGTCGCGGAGAACATCTTCATGGGCCGCCAGCCGCGCGGCGCGCTCGGCCGCATCGACCGCCGCGCCATGCACGCCGAGACGGCGCGGCTGTTCGAGCGGCTCGGCGTCGCGCTGGACCCGCAGCAGCCCGCCCGCGGCCTGTCGATCGCCGACCAGCAGGTCGTCGAGATCGCCAAGGCCATCTCCCGGGACGCGCGGGTGCTCATCATGGACGAGCCGACCGCGGCGCTCACCGGCCAGGAGGTCGCCCGCCTGTTCGCGGTCACCCGCAGCCTGCAGGAGAGCGGCTGCGCGGTGCTGTTCATCTCGCACCGGCTGGAGGAGATCTTCGAGATCTGCCGCCGGGTCACGACGCTGCGCGACGGCACCTACGTCGGCACCGACATGGTCGCCGACATCACCCCCGACGACCTCGTCCGCCGGATGGTCGGCCGCGACCTCGACGCGCTCTACCCCAAGCAGGACGTCACGCCCGGCGAGGTCGCGCTGAAGGTGAGCCGGCTGACCCGCGAGGGCGCCTTCACCGACGTCTCCTTCGAGGTCCGCCGCGGCGAGATCGTCGCGCTGGCCGGGCTCGTCGGCGCCGGCCGCAGCGAGGTCGCCCGCGCCGTCTTCGGCGTGGACCGCTGGGACGCCGGGACCGTCGAGGTCGGCGGGCGCCCGCTCCCCGCGGGCAGCCCCACGGCCGCGATGTCGGCCGGGCTGGCGCTCGTCCCCGAGGACCGCCGCCAGCAGGGCCTCGTCATGGACATGTCGATCGAGCGGAACATGGGCCTGACCCAGCTGAAGACGCTGCGCCGCGAGACCGGGCGCGGGGGCCTGATCTCCCGGAAGGTGGAGCGGGACCGCGCCGCCGACTGGGGCCTGCGCCTCCAGCTGAAGTACTCCCGGCTCAGCGACGCCGTCGGCGTCCTGTCGGGCGGCAACCAGCAGAAGGTCGTGCTCGCCAAGTGGCTGGCCACCGAGCCGGCCGTGCTGATCGTGGACGAGCCGACCCGCGGCATCGACGTCGGCACCAAGGCCGAGGTGCACCGGCTGCTGTCGGAGCTGGCCGCGCAGGACCTGGCGGTGCTGATGATCTCCTCCGACCTGCCGGAGGTGCTCGGCATGGCCGACCGGATCCTCGTCATGCACGAGGGGCGGCTGACCGCGCAGATCGCCCGCGCGGACGCGACCGAGGAGAGCGTGATGGCCGCGGCGACCGGCCGCCCCGGCACCGGAAAGGCGGCCTGAGCCGATGACCGTCCTCACCCAGTCCCCGGCCAGGCCGGAGTCGGGCGGCCCGCCGGGCGGCGGGCGCCGCCTGGTCGAGATGGTGCTGCGCGCCCGCGAGCTGAGCATCCTCGGCGCGCTGGTCCTGCTCGTGCTCGGCACGACGATCGCGAACCCGCGGTTCCTGTCCGGCCAGGGCCTCAAGGACATCTTCCTCAACGCCTCGATCCTGGTGCTGCTCGCCGTCGGGCAGAGCATGGTCGTCGTCACCCGCAACATCGACCTGTCGGTCGGGTCCGTCGTCGGGCTCGTCGCGTTCAGCGCCGGCAAGTACGCCTCCGGCGGGGACCGCAACGTCGTGATGGTCGTGCTGGTGGGCGTCGGGATCGGCCTGGTCTGCGGGCTCGTGAACGGGCTGCTGGTCAGCTTCTGCCGCGTCCCCGCCCTCGTCGTGACCCTCGGCACCCTGTACGTCATCCAGGGGCTGGACTACCGCATCGCGCACGGCGACCAGATCGGCGCCGCGGACCTTCCGGCGTCGCTGCTGAGCCTCGGCAACGACGGGATCCTCGGCATCCCCTACCTTCCGATCATCACCGTGGTCGTGATGGCGGCGGTCGGCTACTACCTGCGCTCCTACTCCTCCGGGCGCGAGTACTACGCGATCGGCTCCAGCCCGGAGGCCGCGATGCTCGCCGGCGTGCCGATCCGCCGCCGCGTCCTCACCGCCTACCTGGTCAGCGGCGCCCTCGCCGGCCTCGCCGGGGTGCTGTGGCTCGCCCGGTTCGGCACCGTCGTCGCCGACGCCGCCAACGGCTGGGAGCTGAAGGTCGTCAGCGCGGTCGTCGTCGGCGGCGTCGCCATCACCGGCGGCGTCGGCACCGTGTACGGGGCGGCGCTCGGCGCGCTGCTGCTCACCACCATCGGCAGCGTGCTGGTGGTGCTCAAGGTCAACTCGTTCTGGCAGGACGCGATCACCGGCGTCCTGCTGCTGCTGGCCATCAGCGTCGACCGGCTGCTGGCGCTGCGCGTCACCCGGGCGCTGAAACAGCGGTCCCTGGCCTCGGCCGCGCACCGCGCCGCCGCCCCGGAGAGCAAGGAGGGACGGTCATGAGCCGCCTGATGCGGTGGGAGACCGCCGTCACCGCCCTGCTGGTGGTGGTGTTCGCGAGCGGCGCCGGGTTCTCCCCGGACTTCGCGAACAACGACAACCTGTCGTTCGCGCTGGACGACCTCAGCGAGATCGCGCTGATCGCGCTGCCGATGACGCTGCTGGTCGTGTGCGGGCAGGTGGACCTGTCGGTCGCCTCCATCCTCGGGCTGTGCAGCGCGCTCACCGGCAAGCTGTGGGACGGCGGCATGTCCATCGAGGCGATCATCCCGCTGGTGCTGGTCGTCGGCGTGGTCTGCGGGCTGGTGAACGGCCTGCTGGTGACCCGGCTCGGGCTGCCGTCCCTCGCCGTGACGATCGGCACGCTGACCCTCTACCGGGGTCTGGCGTACGTGACGCTCGGCACCGGGGCGATCTCGGAGTTCCCCGCCGCCTACACCGATCTCGCGACGTCCTCCATCCCGGGCACGCCGATCCCGTACCCGGTCGCGCTGTTCGCCGTGCTAGCCGCCGCCACCGGCGTCGTCCTGCACGCCACCGGCGTCGGGCGGTCGCTGTTCGCGATCGGCGCGCAGGAGGACGCCGCCTACTTCGCCGGCATCCGGGTCAAGCGCATCAAGCTGATCCTGTTCGCGGTGTCCGGCCTCGTCGCCGGGTTCGCCGGCGTCGTCTACACGCTCCGCTACGGCAGCGCCCGCGCCGACAACGGCATCGGCCTGGAGCTCGCCGTCATCGCGGCGGTGCTGCTCGGCGGCGTCGACTTCGACGGCGGCAAGGGCACCCTCGGCGGCGTCATCGCGGCCGTGCTGCTCATCGGCCTGCTTCGCAACCTGCTGATGCTCAACGACGTCTCCACCGAGGTCCAGTCGATCGTCACGGGCCTGCTGCTCATCATCAGCGTCCTCACGCCGCGGCTGATCGCCGTGGCGCGCGAGGCCCGAGGCCGGCGGCGGGGCGCGAGACCCGCGGTCCCCGCCGCCGCACCGTGATCCCACCGCATCTCGAACCCGACCGCACGACCCCCGCCCCCCGCCGCATGTCCACCCACCCCGTAGCACGACCCGGAACTGTGAAAGGCACCCTGATGAGCATTCGTATGCGCGCCCCGCGCCGGCTGGCGGCCGCCGCCACGGCGGGCGCTCTGGCCCTCAGCCTGGCCGCCTGCGGCGGGACCACCAAGGACTCCGCGTCCGGCTCGGGGGACGCCAAGGCCGGGGGCAAGGCCTCCGCGAACCCGAACGCGCCGCTGAAGAAGGGCCTGAAGCTGGCCTTCCTGCCCAAGCAGGTCAACAACCCCTACGAGACGATCGTCGACAACGCCGGCATCGCGGCGGCCAAGGAGTTCGGCGGTGAGGCCAAGGAGGTCGGCCCCTCCGACGCCTCGGCGTCCTCGCAGGTCTCCTACATCAACACGCTGATCCAGCAGCGGCACGACGCGATCCTCATCGCCGCCAACGACGAGAACGCGGTGTGCGGTCCGCTCAAGCAGGCGATGTCCAAGAACATCAAGATCGTCGCCTACGACTCCGACACCAATCCCGAATGCCGGGACGTGTTCATCAACCAGGCCAGCTCCGAGGAGATCGGCCGCAGCGAGGTCAAGCTGCTGTCCGAGCAGATCGGCGGCGAGGGCGAGATCGCGATCCTGTCGGCGACCGCGAACGCCACGAACCAGAACACCTGGATCAAGTTCATGCAGGACGAGCTGAAGAAGCCCGAGTACTCCAAGATGAAGCTCGTCAAGGTGGCCTACGGCGACGACGACGACCAGAAGTCGTTCCAGCAGACCCAGGGCCTGCTGCAGGCGTACCCGAACCTGAAGGGCATCATCTCGCCGACCACGGTCGGCATCGCCGCCGCCGCCCGCTACATCTCCGGCTCCAAGTACAAGGGCAAGGTCGCGCTGACCGGCCTCGGCACCCCCGACCAGATGCGCAAGTTCGTCAAGGACGGCACGGTCAAGGGCTTCGAGCTCTGGGACCCGAAGAACCTCGGCTACCTCGCCGCGTTCGCGGCGGCGGCGCTGTCGTCCGGCCAGATCACCGGCGCGGAGGGCGAGAAGTTCACGGCGGGCAAGCTCGGCGAGCGCACGATCGGCGCCAACGGCGAGGTGATCCTCGGCCCGCCGACCGTGTTCGACGCCAAGAACATCGACCAGTACCACTTCTGAGCCTGAGCGAAGCGAACCGCTAGGCGTGGGGGCCGCCCCCCACGAGGAGACGAACAGATGTCCGGAAGCACGAAGCGCGTCTGCTTCCTGCTGAAGGTCAGGCAGGACCGCCTGGAGGAGTACAAGCTGCGCCACCAGGCGGTCTGGCCCGACATGCTCAGCGCTCTGCGCGACACCGGCTGGCACAACTACTCGCTGTTCCTGCGCGAGGACGGCCTTCTCGTCGGCTACCTGGAGACCGACGACTTCGAGGCCGCCCAGGAGGCGATGGCCCGCACCGAGGTGAACGCGCGGTGGCAGGCGGAGATGGCGCCGTTTTTCGAGGACCTCGACGGCCGCCCCGACGAGGGGATGCGAACGCTCCCCGAGGTCTTCCACCTCGACTGACGAGGACCGGAGAGAAGAGAGAGGCAAGCGTGAACGACACCAGCGCGGTGAAGGACGCCCTGCGCCGCCAGCAGATCGAGACCCCCTCGTGGGCGTACGGGAACTCGGGGACCCGGTTCAAGGTCTTCGCCCAGCCGGGCGTGCCGCGCACCCCGCAGGAGAAGATCGACGATGCCGCGCAGGTGCACCGGTTCACCGGCGTCGCCCCCAGCGTGGCGGTCCACATCCCCTGGGACCGGGTGGACGACTACGCCGCGCTGGCCGCCCACGCCAAGGAGCGGGGCGTGCGGATCGGGGCGGTGAACACCAACGTCTTCCAGGATGACGACTACATGCTCGGCAGCGTCACCAACCCCGACCCCGCCGTCCGCCGCAAGGCCCTCGACCAGCTGCTCGAAGCGGTCGACATCATGGACGCGACCGGGTCCCGCGACCTGAAGCTGTGGTTCTCCGACGGGACGAACTACCCGGGGCAGGACGACATCCGCGACCGGCAGGACCGGATGGCCGAGGCCCTCGCCGCCGTGTACGAGCGGCTCGGCGACAACCAGCGGTTCCTGCTGGAGTACAAGCTGTTCGAGCCGGCGTTCTACGCGACCGACCTGCCGGACTGGGGCACCTCCTACGCGCACTGCCTGAAGCTCGGCCCGAAGGCGCAGGTCGTGGTCGACACCGGCCACCACGCGCCCGGCACCAACATCGAGTTCATCGTGGCGTTCCTGCTGCGCGAGGGGAAGCTCGGCGGGTTCGACTTCAACTCCCGCTTCTACGCCGACGACGACCTGATGGTGGGCGCCGCCGACCCGTTCCAGCTGTTCCGGATCATGTACGAGGTGGTGCGCGGCGGCGGCTACGACGTCGAGACGGGCGTGGCGTTCATGCTCGACCAGTGCCACAACATCGAGCCGAAGATCCAGGGCCAGATCCGCTCGGTGATGAACGTCCAGGAGGCCACGGCGAAGGCGCTGCTGGTGGACGTCGACGCCCTGCGGTCGGCGCAGCGGTCCGGTGACGTCCTGGAGGCGAACGCCGTGTTCATGGACGCCTACAACACCGACGTCCGGCCGCTGCTCGCCGAGCTGCGCGAGGAGATGGGCCTGCACCCGGACCCGGTCGCCGCCTACAAGGCGTCCGGCTACCACCAGCGGATCGTCGAGGAGCGCAAGGACGGCCAGGCGGCCGGCTGGGGCGCCTGAGCGTCCTTCCACGCTCGCACACGAGGCCACGCACGCACATGAGGAGATATCCGATGACCGCCACTCCACCCGAGGTGGAGCATCTGCTGGAACGCGCCAACACCCTCGGCTCGGACCCGCGCAACACCAACTACGCGGGCGGCAACGCGTCCGCGAAGGGCGCCGTCACCGACCCGGTGACGGCCCGCGACATCGAGCTGATGTGGGTGAAGGGCTCGGGCGGCGACCTCGGCACCCTCACCGAGAAGGGCCTCGCCGTCCTGCGGCTGGACCGGATGCGCGCCCTCGTGGACGTCTACCCGGGCGTCGAGCGCGAGGACGAGATGGTCGCGGCGTTCGACTACTGCCTGCACGGCAAGGGAGGCGCCGCCCCGTCGATCGACACCGCGATGCACGGCCTCGTGGAGGCCGCGCACGTCGACCACCTGCACCCCGACTCCGGCATCGCGATCGCGACGGCCGCCGACGGCGAGGAGCTGACGCGCCGGATCTTCGGCGACCGGGTGGCGTGGGTGCCGTGGCGGCGCCCCGGCTTCCAGCTCGGCCTGGACATCGCCGAGATCAAGCGCGCCAACCCCGGCGCCATCGGGGTGATCCTCGGCGGGCACGGCATCACCGCCTGGGGCGAGACGAGCGAGGAGTGCAAGGCCAACTCGCTCGACATCATCCGCACCGCCGAGGCCTACATCGCCGAGCACGGCAAGGCGGACCCGTTCGGCGAGGTCGTCCACCCGGTGCTGCCCGAGGAAGAGCGGCACGCGCGCGCCGCCGCGCTGTTCCCGCTCGTCCGGGGCCTGGCGTCCACGGACCGCCCGCAGGTCGGGCACTACACCGACAGTGAGGCCGTCCTGGACTTCGTGTCGCGCGCCGAGCACCCCCGGCTCGCCGCGCTCGGCACGTCGTGCCCGGACCACTTCCTGCGCACCAAGGTCGCGCCGATGGTGCTGGACCTGCCGCCGGACGCGCCGCTCGACGAGGCCAAGGCGCGGCTGAGGGAACTGCACGCCGCCTACCGCGAGGAGTACGCCGCCTACTACGACCGGCACGCCGGCCCGGACTCGCCGCCGATGCGCGGCGCGGACCCGGCGATCGTGCTGGTGCCGGGCGTCGGGATGTTCTCCTTCGGGGCGAACAAGCAGACCGCGCGGGTCGCCGGCGAGTTCTACGTCAACGCGATCAACGTGATGCGCGGCGCGGAGGCGCTGTCGTCGTACGCGCCCATCGACGAGGCGGAGAAGTTCCGCATCGAGTACTGGGAGCTGGAGGAGGCCAAGCTGCGCCGGATGCCGGCGCCGAAGCCCCTCGCGTCCCGCGTCGCCCTCGTCACCGGCGGCGGCTCGGGGATCGGCGCGGCCACCGCCCGCCGCCTCGCCGACGAGGGCGCCTGCGTCGTCGTCGCCGACCGCGACCTCGCGGCCGCCGAGAAGGTCGCCGCCGGGATCGGCGCCGGCGCGCTGCGCGCCTCCGACGTCGCCGTCGCCGCCGGCGCGGACGTGACCTCGGAGGACGAGATCGCCGCGGCCGTCCGGGAGGCGGTCCTGGCCTTCGGCGGCGTGGACCTCGTCGTCAACAACGCCGGGCTCTCCATCTCCAAGCCGCTGCTGGAGACGACCGTCGCCGACTGGGACCTCCAGCACGACGTCATGGCGCGCGGCTCGTTCCTGGTGTCCCGCGAGACCGCCCGCGTCATGGTCGAGCAGGGGATGGGCGGCGACATCGTCTACATCTCGTCCAAGAACGGGGTGTTCGCCGGGCCGAACAACATCGCCTACGGCGCGACCAAGGCCGACCAGGCGCACCAGGTGCGGCTGCTGGCCGCCGAGCTCGGCGAGCACGGCATCCGCGTCAACGGGGTCAACCCGGACGGGGTCGTGCGCGGTTCGGGGATCTTCGCCGGCGGGTGGGGCGCCAAGCGCGCCGCCGTGTACGGCGTCGAGGAGGAGAGGCTCGGCGAGTTCTACGCCCAGCGGACGCTGCTCAAGCGCGAGGTGCTGCCCGAGCACGTCGCCGCCGCCGTCTTCGCCCTCACCGGCGGGGACCTGACCCACACCACCGGACTGCACGTCCCCGTGGACGCCGGCGTCGCCGCCGCGTTCCTGCGCTGAGGAGGATCCCAGACGGAACGAGGCCGGCCGGCGGCCCGGACCGCGCGGCCGCGGCGCTCACCCCGCCGCGGCCGCGCCGTCCCCACCCGGGCCGCCGGCCGTGCCTGCTGGGCCCGCTCGACCAAGTGAACCCGAAGGGACAACGATGCCGCCGGCCGGGAAGTTCGCACCCTCCTCTGTGTCCGTCGTCACCTCCCGGACCCGGGGGGCCGCGTCCGGTGGGCATGTCCCCATGAAGAGGGCGTCCGCCGGGCGCCGCACCCTCACGGCCCGTTAGGAGAGGACAAGCAATGGCAGACACCACAGCGCCGCCGCCGGTCAAGGTCGGCCTCGTCGCCGGCGGGCTCGGCGCCTACTGGCCGCAGTTCCCCGACCTGCTGCCGCAGCTCAAGCGGTCCGCCGAGCGCGTCTCGGAGCGGATGCGCGGGCTCGGCGCCGAGGTCGTCGACGTGGGGTTCATCTCCGACGCGCAGGAGGGCGCGGCCGCGGCCGAGCGGCTGCGCGCCGCGGGCTGCGACATCATCGTCGGCTTCCTCACCACCTACATGACCGCGACGATGCTGGTCCCGGTGGCGCAGCGGGCGGACGCGCCCGTCCTGCTGATCAACCTGCAGCCGACCGAGTCGATGGACCACGCGACCTTCGACACCGGGCAGTGGCTCGCCTACTGCGGCGCCTGCCCGCTGCCGGAGATGGCGAACGCGTTCGCGCGCTGCGGCGTCCCGTTCCGCTCGGTGTCGGGCTACCTGGAGGACGAGCGCGCCTGGGCGAAGATCGGCCGCTGGGTGCGCGCCGCCGGGGTCCGCGCGGCGCTGCGGCGGGGCCGGCACGGGCTGATGGGCCACCTGTACCCGGGCATGCTCGACGTCTCCACCGACCTCACGCTCGTCAGCGCCAACTTCGGCGGGCACGTCGAGGTGCTGGAGTTCGACGACCTGCGCGTCCGGGTGGAGAAGGTCACCGACGCCGAGACGGCCGCCAAGAAGGCCGAGGCGGAGAAGATCTTCGAGCTGGACGCGTCCGTCAACGACGACGACCTGACCTGGGCGGCCCGCGTCTCGGTCGGCCTCGACCGCCTCGTCGAGGACTTCGAACTCGACAGCCTGGCCTACTACCACCGCGGCCTGGACGGCGAGATCCACGAGCGGCTCGGCGCCGGGATGATCCTCGGCGCGTCGCTGCTCACCGCGCGCGGGATCCCGGCCGCCGGGGAGTACGAGCTGCGCACCTCCCTGGCGATGCTGGTCGCCGACCGGCTCGGCGCGGGCGGCTCCTTCACCGAGCTGCAGGCGCTCGACTTCCACCGCGGCCACGTCGAGATGGGCCACGACGGGCCCGCGCACCTGGCGATCAGCGCCCGCCGCCCGCTGCTGCGCGGCCTCGGCGTCTACCACGGCAAGCGCGGCTACGGCGTGTCCGTCGAGTTCGACGTCAAGCACGGCCCGGTCACCGCGTTCGGGATCATCCAGCGCCGCGACGGCAGGTTCGCGTTCGTCGCGTCCGAGGGCGAGACCGTGGACGGGCCGCTGCTGCAGATCGGCAACACCACCTCCCGCGTCGACTTCGGCTGCGACCCCGGCGAGTGGACCGACGCGTGGTCGGCCACCGGCATCTCCCACCACTGGGCCCTCGGGACGGGCCACCGCGTCGCCGACCTGAAGGCCCTCGCCGACCTCCTGGAGATCGAACTGGTCCATGTGAACCCCTGACGACACCCTTACGGCGCGACGCCGTCACCCCCCACCCCCGCGCAGGTCCGAAGGATGTTCCGTCATGCCCAAAATCCCCCCACCACGCGGTGCCGTATGCGGTGTCGCCCTATGCCTCGCGCTCACCGCCGTCACCGCCCTGCCCGCCCGCGCTGACGCCTCGGGGCTGCACGCCACCGGGCTGCGGACCGACGCGCTCGACGACCCCATCGGCATCGACGACACGACGCCCGCCCTGAGCTGGCACTTGGCGGCCCCGGGCCGCGGTTCGGCCCAGACCGCCTACCAGGTGGTCGCGGCGACGTCCCGGGACCGGCTCGGCCGCGCCGACCTGTGGGACTCCGGCAGGGTTTCCTCCTCCGCCGCCGGCGCCGTCTACCGGGGCACGGCGCTCACCTCCCGCCGCCAGGTGTGGTGGCGGGTCCGGGTCTGGGACGGCTCCGGGCGCGTGTCGGGCTGGAGCGGCCCCGCCCGGTTCGAGACGGGCCTCCTCGCCAAGAACGACTGGTCCGGCAAGTGGATCGGCGACGAGCGCTGGCTGAACCGGGCGCCGACTCCCGCCACCGTCGCGCTGCCCGCCGGAACCAGGGCCCGCCACCTGCGGCTGGACGTGACGAAGCTCGGCCTCCCCGTCAAGGAGGGCAGCTCGCTGCTGTCGCGGCTCCAGCTCGCCGAGATCGAGGCGCTCGACCCGTCCGGGACGAACGTGGCGAAGGGCGCCAAGGTCACCGCGTCCGAGGTCCGCGAGTACCCCGGCAAGTGGATGCCGGAGTTCGTCACCGACGGGTCCCTCACCACGCAGACGGCGCCGTTCGGTTACACCAGCCCCGCCTACGGCTCGCAGGACCCCGGCCACCACATCTGGCTTCAGCTCGACCTCGGCTCCGTCAAGGACCTCGCCTCGGTCAAGCTCTACCCGCGCACCGACCTGATGACGAGCGACGGCAGGACACCGAACTTCCCCGTCGACTACACGCTGCAGACCTCCGACTCGGCGGACGGCCCGTTCGCCACGGCCAAGAGCGTCACCGGGCAGGAGCCGCCGCCCGCGTACCAGACCGACCTTCCCCGCCTGCCCCTGCTCGCCCGGCAGTTCTCCCTGAAGGACGAGGTGCGGTCGGCGCGGCTCTACATCACCGCGCTCGGCATCTACGACGCCACCGTCAACGGCCGCCCGGTGAGCGACGCCGTCCTGGAACCGCCGAACACCGACTACCGCAAGCGGGCCGAGTACGCGGCCTACGACGTCACGAAGCTGCTGCGGCGCGGCGGCAACGCGATCGGCGTCCGGCTCGGCAACGGCACCTACAACGTCACCTCCACCAGCGACCGGTACACCAAGTACGTCGGGGCGCAGGGCGCGCCGAAGCTGCTCGCCCAGCTGGAGGTCACGCTCGCGGACGGGACGACCGCGCGGGTCGCGACCGACTCGTCCTGGCGCACCGACCTCGGCCCGACCACCTTCACCCACTGGTACGGCGGTGAGGACGAGGACGCCCGCCTCGCCCGCGCGGGCTGGGACGAGCCGTCGGCGGACCTGGCGGCCTGGCGCCCGGCCGCCGAGGCGCCCGACCCCGGCATCGCGCTCACCGCGCGCATGTCGCCGGCGATCGTGCCCGTCGGGCGCCGCCGGACCGTGAAGGTCACGCAGCCGGAGAAGGGCACCTACGTCTTCGACCTGGGTGAGAACGTCGCGGGCTGGCCGGAGATCCGGGTCGGCGGCCCGCGCGGGACGGAGCTGGCGCTCACGCCGGGGGAGCGGCTCGGCGCGGACGGCCTCGTCGAGCAGGGCACGATGATCGCCGGCGGGGCGCGGCGCCCCCCGATCGAGGACCACTACACCCTCGCCGGGGAGGGCACCGAGACCTGGCACCCCCGCTTCGTCTACCACGGCTTCCGCTACCTCCAGGTGACGGGCCTGCCGTCCGCCCCGGACGCGGACGCCGTGTCGGCGGTCGTGCTGCGCGCGGGCAACGCCTCCGCCGGCTCGTTCGAGAGCTCCGACCTGCTGCTGAACGGCATCCACAAGATCATCGACCGGTCGATCCAGGGCAACATGTTCAGCATCCTCACCGACTGCCCCGACCGGGAGAAGCTCGGCTGGCTGGAGGAGACCCAGCTCGTCCAGGGGTCGGTCACCCGCAACTACGACGTCGCGGCCTACTACCCGGCGCTGCTGCGCAACATGGCCGAGGCGCAGACGTCCGACGGGCTCGTCCCCGACATCGCGCCCGAGTACGTCCAGTTCTCCGGCGGCGTCCGCGACGACCCCAACTGGGGCAGCGCCATCATCCTGGCCGCCTGGCAGCACTACCGCACCTACGGCGACGCCCGCCCGCTGCGCGACTTCTACCCGAACATGCAGCGCTACCTGGACTACCTGACCTCCAAGGCGAAGGGGAACCTGCTCGACTACGGCCTCGGCGACTGGGCCGCCGTCGACAAGACCACGCCGCGCGGGATCGCCGCCACCTACGGCTACCAGCGCAGCGCCGCCGCACTCGCCTCCGTCGCGGGCCTGCTCGGCAAGGACGACGACGCCGCCCGCTACCGCAGGCTCGCGGGCGACATCGCCGCCGCCTTCAACGCCAAGTACCTGGACGAGGCCGGGCACACCTACGGCTCGGGCAGCCAGGCCGGGGACGCGTTCGCGCTCGACCTCGGCATCGTCCCCGAGGCGCAGCGCCAGGCCGTCCTCGACCACCTCGTCGCCTCGGTCAAGGGCAAGGGCCACCACCTCACCGTCGGCGAGATCGCCTTGCCGGCCCTGTTCCGGGTGCTGTCGGCGGCCGGACGCGACGACGTCATCCTGGCCGTCGCCCAGCAGGTCACCGACCCCAGCTACGGCTACCAGGTCGTGCACGGCGCGACCGCGCTCACCGAGTACTGGGACGGCCCGACCGGCTACGGCTCCCAGAACCACTTCATGCTCGGCGCGATCGACGAGTGGTTCGGCGCCGGGCTCGCCGGGATCGGCCAGGCGGGCGACTCGGTCGCCTTCGGCAAGCTCGTGGTCCGGCCCGCCGTCGTCGGTGACCTGACCCGCGCCGCCTCCACCTACCGCACACCCCGCGGCGCGGTCTCCAGCGCGTGGCGCCGCTCCGGGCACGACCTGCGGCTCGACGTGACCGTCCCGCCGGGCGCCCCCGCCCGCGTGGAGGTGCCGCTGCTCGGCGCGTCCGGCGCCACCGCCCCGGCGGGAGCCCGGTCCCTGGGCGTCCAGGACGGGCGGGCCGTGTACGAGGTCGGATCCGGGTCCTGGACGTTCAACGTCCGCACGCCCGAGGCCGTGCACCAGGACCGCACCCAGCTCGCCGTCGAACCCCCGTTCGGCGCCGACGTCCCCGTCATCGACGGAGAGTCCTCGACGGCCCGGTTCCGCGTCACCAACCTCGAGCGGCACGCCGTCACCGTCCCGGTGAAGGCCGCCGCGACGGACGGCTTCACCGCCGGGGCCGCGGGACGGGTCACGATCCCGGCCAGCGGCTCCACGGAGGTCCCGGTCACGATCAGGCGCACCGGCGAGGCGACCGAGGGAACGGTCACCGTCACCGTCGACGACGAGAGCGTGCGGGCCCCGGTGCGCGTCACCGGCAACCTCGTGCGCGTCGCCGAGATGTCGGCGTCCAGCACCCACAGCGGCTCGTCGCCCGCCTGGACCAACGACGGCGGCACCGACTCCGGCGTGTGGCTGAACGGCGTCGGCGGCTGGAACGACGACACCGCCGGAGACTTCCCCGACACCCTGACCGCCTCCTGGGACGAGCCGCGCCGCGTCGGCCGCGTGAAGGTCTTCACGCTCGACGACCCGGCGCACCCGGCCGCCAAGACCGGAATCCGCGACTTCGACGTCCAGGCCCGCGTGGACGGGACGTGGACGACGGTCGCGACGGTCGCCGGCAGCACCACCGGCACGGTCGAGAGGACCTTCGCGCCCGTCCGGGCGTCGGCGCTCCGGCTCCTCGTCCGCGACTCCAACGACCACAACTACAGCCGCGTCATCGAGCTGGAGGGCTACTCCTCGTGACTCATTCCAAAGCTCGCCTCCTGGCGGTGCCGGCGGCCGCGCTCCTGGCCGTGTCCGGGCTCGCCGCCGCCGGGGCGGCCGAGACCGCGCCGCCGTTCGGGCCGGACGTCCCGGCCCTGACCCGCGGAACCTTCGCCGACCCCCCGGCGTCCGTGCGGCCCAAGTACCGCTGGTGGCAGCCGCTGGCCCACACCGACGACAAGGAACTGGCCGCGGAGCTCGAACAGATCAGGAAGGCGGGCGGCGGCGGAGCCGAGGTCGCGCCGTTCAGCGTGGAGGGCGCCGGCAACAACTCCCCGGAGTTCCTGAAGACCTACGGCTGGGGCACCCCGCTCTGGGCGCAGAAGACCCGGACGATGCTGGCCGCGGCCAAGGCCAACGGGCTCGGCCTCGACTTCACCATCGGCCCGCGCTGGCCCGCGACCGTCCCCACCGTCGACGACGTCAACGACCCGAGCGCGCAGCAGCAGATCGTCTTCTCCCACGAGTTCCACAAGGGCGGGACCGGCAGGTCGGGGGCGCTGCCCACCAACTTCAACGTCGCGCCGCCCGCCGGGGCGAAGAGGACGCTCGTCGCCGCGCTCGTCGCCAAGTGCTCCGACGCGGGATGCGCCACGTCGAGCGGCCCGCGGATGCTGGAACGCGAGGGCGTCACCGACGTCACCTCGAAGGTGGACGCGCAGGGCGGCCTCGCGGTCGACTTCCCCGGTGACGGCGAGAGCACCTACGCGCTGATCGCCTTCTACCAGACGCCCAGCGGGCAGTCCCTGTCCGGCTACACCGCGACCGGCACCAACTACGCCCTCGACCCGTTCGGCGAGGCCGGGGCCAAGGCGACCACGGACTTCTACGACGAGCACATCCTCACCCCCGACGTGCGGAAGCTGCTCGCCCAGATGGGCGAGAGCGACCTGTTCGAGGACTCGCTCGAACTGGGCACCACCCAGAAGTGGACGTCCGAGCTGGTCGACCAGTGGACGAAGCGGCGCGGCTACTCCCCGGTCGAGGTGCTCCCCGCCCTCGCCGGCGCCGGCGACCAGGGCATCACCGACCGGCCGTTCTTCGACTTCGGCGGCGGCGTCGGCGCCCGGGTCCGCACCGACTACCGGCAGACCCTCAGCGACCTCTACATCAGCAACCGGCTCGACGTGCTGCGCGAGTGGGCCCACAAGCACCACATCAGCACCCGCATCCAGCCCTACGGCATCCCGGTGGACGTCGCGGAGGCCGCCTCGCACGTCGACGTCCCCGAGGGAGAGTCCCTGGCGTTCGGGCAGTCGGTCGGGGCCTACAGCAACGTCCAGGACTACCGGGTCGTCGCGACGGGCGCGCACGTGTCCGGGCGGCCGGTGGTGTCCGACGAGTGCTGCGCCTTCTCCTCCTCGGTGTGGGGCTCGACGGCCGGCGCCGGATCGGACGCCTCCAACCTCCAGGCCGTCTACCGGGGCCTCGCGGGCGGCGTGAACCAGGTCGTCTGGCACGGCTTCCCGTACCTGAGCAGGGGCCCCGCGGGCGCCGGGCCGCAGTCGGCCTGGCCCGGCATGACCTACGGCGGCAACGCCTCCTACTCGGAGGCGTTCGGCGACAAGGGCGGCCCGAACTGGGCCGACTACCGCGCGGTCAACGACAACCTGGCCCGGATGCAGCTGGTTCTGCGGCAGGGCAAGCCCCGCTTCGACCTGGCCGTGTACTGGCAGGACTTCGGCATGAACGGCACCGGCACCACCGGCAGCGGGTCGAACAAGCTGATCCAGAGCTCCTCGGCGCTGGCGTCGGCCGGGTACACCTACGAGTACCTCAGCCCGGCGCTGCTGCGCCGCAAGGACGCCTCCTTCTCCCGCGGCGCCCTGTTCGGCGACCGCTCCGCCTACCACGCGGTGCTGCTGAACGACCAGAAGACGATGCCGGTGGACGCCGCTGAGAAGCTGCTGCGGCTGGCGCGGCAGGGGCTTCCCGTCGTCATCGTCGGGGACGTGCCGAGCGCGGTGCCCGGCAACGGCGACGCGGCGCGGCAGGACGCGCGGCTGCGGTCGGTGGTCTCCGAACTCCTCCGGCAGCGCGGCGTGGTGCGGGTGGCGAGCGAGGCGGACGCGCCGGACGCGCTGCGGCGCCTGCGCGTCACGCCGGCCGCCGCGCCGCACGACGGCTCGGGCGCCATCCTCGACGTGCGCCGCCAGGCGGGCTCCACCGACTACTACTACCTGTACAACCAGACGAACACCGCGACCGCGCAGAAGATCACCCTGACCGGCGAGGGCGTGCCCTACCGGCTGGACACCTGGACCGGCAAGATCACCCCGATCGCCGACTACACGTCCGGCCACGGCACCGTCACCGTCCCGGTCCGGCTGGCCGGGAACGACGCCGCGGTCATCGCGGTCACGCCGCGGCGCGACGCCGCCTTCACCGGGCCCGCGGGCGGCTCACGCCCGCCGGGAGCGCAGGGCGCGGCGGCCGTCCCCCAGCCGGTGAAGCTGGACGAGTGGTCGCTGTCGGTCGACTCCTGGGGCCCCGGCCCGTCCGGCAGGCCCGGCGACACCGCGCACAAGACGCTCGGCCCGGTCGCGGTGAAGGCCGGGGAGGGCGGCGCGCTGCCCGCCTGGTCGGCGATCACCAAGGCCAACGGCCATCCCGTCGACCTCGCGGACGTCTCGGGCGTGGGCACCTACACCGCGAACGTCACCCTGGACGACGGCTGGAAGGGCATCGACCGCGTCGCGCTCGACCTCGGGACGCCGGTGGACACCGTCCGCGTGAACGTCAACGGGCACGACCTGCCACCGCTGAACCAGGCGGACCTGCGGCACGTCGAGGTCGGGCGGTACCTGCGGCCCGGGGCCAACACGATCACCGTGCGGGTCGCCTCCACGCTGCTCAACGCGGTCCGCGCCGCGCCCGGCACCGGGGCCTCGTCGCGGGCGCCGATGGACTACGGGCTGTTCGGCCCCGTCGCCCTCACCCCGTCCGGCGGCGACCGCCCGGTGCTGGCCGTCGAGGCCCTCGAACCGGAGCTGCCGCTGGCGGACGGCGGCTACAACCGCGCGACCGTGCTGGTCACCAACGCCTCCGGGCGCGCGGCGAACGTGACGGTCTCCGCGTCCGCCGCCGAGGGGATCGGCGCCGAGCCGGAGCGGGGCCGCGTCACGGTTCCGGCGGGCGGCTCGGTGACGGTGCCCGTCGCGCTGCGGGACAAGGGCGTCGCGTCCGGCACGAGCACCCTGAAGGTGACCGCGCGCAGCGACGCCGGGCCGTCCGCCGCCGCGGCGGTGACCCTGCGGCACTCCGGCGACCTGGCCCTCAACCCGGGCGGCACGCCGTTCCCGCGGGTGGTCGCCGACGCCGGCCAGGACCGGTACCCGGCCAAGCTCGCCGTGGACGGCTCGCCCAGCACGTTCTGGGTGTCGTGGGGACGCGCCGCCGGCCAGGGACCGACCCCCGCCGACCCGGTGCGCTACGGCGTCGACTTCGGCGCGCCGGTCGAGTTCGGCTCGGTCGTCGTGGGAGGGCGCTCCAACTACGGGCCGCGCGACTACGGCGTCCAGGTCTCCTCGGACGGCCGGAACTGGCGCACCGTGGCGACCGCGACGGACACGCCGAAGGAGGGCGGGACGACGGCCTTCGCCAAGGTCAGCGCCCGCTACGTGCGCCTGGACATCACCAGGAGCTGGGACGGCGTCGGCGCGAACGTGCAGATGAGCGGGTTCTCCGTACGGCCGTAGCCGGAGAGGGGCCGGGGCGGGACGACCCCCCGCGGGCGCGGTCCGCCCCGGCTCCTTCCGGCAGATCACCGCAAGCCGCAGCAACGACGTGGAGGTTGCTTCAGATGATTCGCCGTGACAAGACCCGCCATGCCGAACGCCGTGCCGTCGCCCTCGCCGTCGCCACCGTGGCGGCGACCCTCGCCGCCGGTCTCCCGGGGACCGCGCAGGCCGCGCTGAGAGCAGGGCACGCGCCGCAGTCCCCCGTGGCGCTGACCGTGGGTGACCAGGCGCGCCCGCTGAGCGTGGAGGGGGCGCCGCTGTTCGGGTGGACGCCCCGCGACCGCGACCCCGGGGAGGTGCAGAGCGCCTACGAGATCATCGTGCGGGGGCCGTCCGGCACGGCGGTCTGGGACAGCGGCCGCGTCCGGTCGGGGAGCCAGGAGTACGTGAGGTACGCCGGCCCGTCCCTCGCGCCGGAGACGTCGTACACGTGGACCGTCCGGACCTGGGACGGCTCCGGAAAGCGCTCTCCGTGGGCGCGGCCCGCCGCGTTCGACACCGGGCTCGCCGACCGGGACTGGCAGGCCACCTGGATCCGGCGCACCACCGCGGAGGCCGACGACTACACCCTCGCCCGCAAGGACTTCACGGTCGGCGAGTCGAAGGTCGTGCGCGCTCGCGTGCACATCGCGGCCGGTCAGCAGTACGCGCTGCACCTGAACGGCGAGACCGTCGACCGCGGCCCCGCCTTCGAGTACGCCGACGACGGCTTCTACAAGACCGTCGACGTCACCTCGAAGGTGAAGGCCGGGCGGCCCGCCACGATCGGCGCGCTCTACCACTGGTACGGGTCGGGGCAGGGGCGGCCGAAGGGCGAGCCCGGCCTGCTCGTCCGGCTGGTCATCGACCACGCCGACGGGACGCGGCAGGTCGTCGTCACCGACGGGACGTGGAAGGTGACGCGCGCCCCCTGGAAGACGGCGCCGAAGCGCAACGGGGACGGCGGCGACTACGTCGAGGACATCGACGGTACCGCCGTGCAGGCCGGCTGGGACCAGCCCGGCTTCGACGCGTCCTCGTGGCAGGACCCGGTGGTCGTCGGCGCCCACCCCGCGTCGGGGTTCAAGCACCTGCACGGCCAGGAGACCGCGCTCGCGTACCGGACCGTCCGGCCGGTGAAGGTCACGCGGCTGGACTCGGGCGCGCTGGTCGCCGACTTCGGGAAGGTGATCCCGGCCGTGCCGGTGGTGCGGTTCCGGGAGGGCGTCGCCGGCCGGCACGTCGACATGTACGCCTCCTACGTCCTCAAGGACGACGGGACGGTCTCCCGCTCCAAGAGCGACAACCAGGACACCAACCTCGGCTACGGCTACACCCAGCGCGACGGCGACCAGACCTTCCGGCCGCTCACCTACGTCGGCTTCCGCTACCTGGAGATCGCGCCGGGCTCCGGGGCCGAGGCGGACGACGTCTCCGCCGTCGTCCAGCACAACGAGGTGACCCGCGAGGGCGGCCTCCGCACGTCGGACGCGGGAGTGAACGCGGCGTACGACCTGATGGCGCGGTCGGCGCTGTACGGATCGCAGTCCCAGTTCCTCGACACGCCGACCCGGGAGAAGGGGCAGTTCCTCGGCGACTCGGTCGACACCTCGATCGCCATGATGGGCGCCTACGGGGAGCGGCGCCTCACCCGGCAGGCGATCCGCGAGTTCATGGCGTCGCAGGCGCGGTACTGGCCGGACGGGCGCCTCAACGCCGTCTACCCGAACGGCGACGGCAAGCGCGACATCCCCGACTACACCGAGATGTTCCCCGGCTGGGTCTGGGACTACTACCAGCAGTCCGGCGACGCGTCCACGCTCGCGGACGCGTACCCCGTGATGAGCGCGGTCGCCGGCTACGTCCGCCGCTACGTCGCGGAGGGGACGGGCCTGGTCACCAACCTGGAGGGCGGCTCCGGGGCCTACAAGTACGGCATCATCGACTGGCCGGCGACCATGCGGTACGGCCACGACATGGACACCGCCGCGCGCACGGTCATCAACGTGCTCGGCGTGGACGTCCTGAACGCCACCGCCCGCGCCGCCGCCGCGCTCGGCAGGACCGGCGACGCGGAGGCGCTGCGCAAGGACGCCGCCGCGCTCACCGGCAACATCAACGCCAGGCTCCGCCGCCCGGACGGCGTCTACATCGACGGACTGAGGAGCGACGGCTCCCAGAGCGCGCACGCCTCGCAGATCGCCAACGCCTACGCGCTCGCCTACGGCGTCGCCCCCGCCGACGGCCGGGACGAGGTCGAGTCGTACATCGCCGGGCTCGGCATGCAGATGGGGCCGATGACCGCGCACCGGCTGCTGGAGGCGCTCGGCGGCCGTCCCGCGGACGTCGTCACCCGCCTCACCGACCCGCGGGGACCGGGCTGGGGCAACATCCTCGCGCGCGGCGGCACCTTCACGTGGGAGTCGTGGGACGCCCCGGAGACCGGGCAGAGCCACTCCCACCCGTGGGGCGCGACGTCGCTGGTCGAGGTGCAGCGGACCCTCCTCGGCGTCGCCGTGACCGCCCCGGCCTCGGCCGCCGTGCGGATCAGGCCGCCGCTGACCGGGCTGGACCGCGCGTCCGGGACCGTCCCGCTGCAGCGCGGAGACGTCGGCGTCACGTGGAAGCGGGCCGGCGGCGGCTTCTCGCTCGACGCGGACATCCCCGTCAACGTCCGCGCCGAGATCCACGTCCCGGCCCGCGCCGCGGGCGACGTGCACGTCTCCGGGCCGGGCGGCGCCCGCTTCACCGGAATGAAGGACGGCTACGCCGTCTTCGAAGCCGGCTCCGGGCACCTCACCTTCCGTTCCGACCACCTCTGAGGAGCCCGGCGATGACCGAACGACCAAGGATCGGGATGAGCCGCCGGGACTTCCTCGGCGCGTCGGCGGCCGGGGTGGCGGGCGCGGTCGTGCTCGGCTCCGCCGGGGGCGCCGCGTCGGCGTCCCCGGCCGCCCCAGCGGCCCGGACACCGTCCGGGCTGCTGACCTCCCTGCTGCCGGACGGGCTCGGCGTCACGGCCGCCCGGCCGAGGCTGAGCTGGCAGGTCGCCGACCTCGGCCCGGGGACGAAGCAGACGCACTACCAGGTGCAGTTCGCCACCACGCCGGCCCGCCTGGAGCGCGGCCCGCACGTGTGGGACAGCGGGAAGGCCGCGTCGGCGGCGTCCGTCGCCGTGCCGTACGGCGGTCCGGCGCTGGCGCCGCGCACGCCGTACTGGTGGCGGGTCCGGACGTTCGACGGGCCCAGGGCGTCCCGCTGGTCCGAGCCCGCCCTGCTGGCCACGGGCGTCGGCGAGTGGTCCGCCGAGCCAATCTGGACGGCGGCCGCGCGGGCGCCCGGCGACGGCGTCCTCAAGGCCCGGCTGCAGATCACCTCGGTCGCGGCGAGCATCTGGTTCCGGGCGTCCGGGACGAGCGCCAACTACCTGTGGCAGCTGCGCGCCGGCTCTCCCGGCGTCCTGAAGAAGCACGTCTGCGTGAACGGCGCCTACCAGGTGCTGGAGGAGAAGCGCCTGCCGTTCCCCGTCGAGACGGGCCGCTGGTACGACGTGGCGGTCGAGATGGAGGGCTCCACCTTCCGGACGTCCGTCGACGGCGCCGAGGTCGACACCACGACCGACGCCACGTACCGGACGGGCACGGTCGGGATGCGCAACGGCTCCACCGAGGCCAACGTGTGGGACCGCGTCACCTTCACCGCCCCGGACGGTGAAGCGATCATCGACGAGGACTTCTCCGACGGCCGCGGCACCTTCGGCGCCGGCACGGTCGCCGGCGGCGCCCTGACCCTGGCCAAGGGGCAGTCGACGCTGTCCTCGGCCGGGTCGCCCGACGACTCCTGGGCGCTGCTGCGTACCGAGTTCGTCCCGGAGGGCAAGCCGATCGCGGCCGCCGTGCTCCACGTCGCCGCCCAGTCTCCGGCGTCGATCCGCCAGTACCCGGCGAAGATCTGGGTGAACGGCGAGGTGGCCGGGTTCGCCTCCATGAGGGGCGGGGCCGGAGCGCCGAAGTACCACTCCTTCGACGTGACCGAGGCGCTGGAGCCGGGCCGGCGCAACGCGCTCGCCGCCCTGGCGTTCACCCCGGAGGACAAGCGCTTCCTCGCCGAGCTCGTCGTCACCTACGCCGACGGGACGTCCACCACCGTCAGGAGCGGCCCGGCGTGGAAGGCGCGCCGCCAGGCGGGGCTGCTGCGCGACGCCGGGACGATCGGCTCCGGCTTCTACACCGGTCCCCAGGAGTACTGGGACATGCGGCAGGAGCCGGCCGGATGGACGAGCCCCGGCTTCGACGACTCCGGCTGGGAGCCGGCGGTGGCGAAGGCGGCCATCGGCGGGCTGGAGCCCGCGCTCGTCGAACCGGTCGGGCTGTACGACGCCGGGCCCGCGTCCGTGCGGAAGGTCTCGTCCGGCACCTGGCTCGTGGACCTCGGACGGGAGATCGCGGGCGGTCTGCGTCTGTCCGTGCGCGGCAAGGCCGGGCAGACCGTCGAGGTCCGGCTCGGCGAGGAGCTGAACGCCGACGGGACGGTCAGGCACGCGCTGCGCGCCGGCGTCACCTACCGGGAGGTGTGGACGCTCCGCGACGGCGAGCAGACCATCGAGCACTGGGGCTACCGAGGGTTCCGCTACGCGCAGCTCGTCTGCGATGACGACCTCGACCTGTCGCAGGCCGTCACCGGACGCGCCTGGCGGGCCGCCTGGCGCGACTCCGACGCGTCGTTCTCCAGCTCCAGCCCCGACCTCGACCGCGTGTACGAACTGTGCCGCTACTCGATCGAGGCGACCCGCGGCGACCTCTACACCGACACGCCGACGCGCGAACGCGGCCCCTACGAGGGCGACGCGCTCATCAACCAGGCGTCCGAGTACGCGGTGCAGCGCTCGTTCGCGCTGGCCCGCGCCTCCGACGCCTACCTGGCCCGCAACCCCACCTGGCCGACCGAGTACCGGCTGATGAGCGTCATGTCGGCCTGGCAGGACTACCTGCACACCGGTGACCCGGAGCAGCTCGCCGCGGACTACGACATCCTCGCGTCCAAGCATCTGACGCCCCACCTCGGCGAGGACGGGCTCGTCCACAAGAAGCCCGCCTCGCCCACCCAGGACCTGGTCGACTGGCCCGCGTCCAATCGGGACGGCTACGTGTTCACCGACGTCAACACCGTCGTGAACGCCTGCCAGTACGCCGCGTTCACCGCCATGGCCGACATCGCGGACGCCCTGGGCAGGACCGCCGACGCGAAGAGCTGGCGGGAGCGCGCCGACACGCTGGCCAAGGCGATGCGGGAGAAGCTGCTCGACGCGTCCAACGGACGGTTCGTCGATGGAGCTGGCACCACCCACAGCGCGCAGCACGCCACCGTGTTCCCGGTCGCGCTCGGCGTGGCCGGGCCCGGAACGGTTCCCGACTCCGTCGTCCGCGCCTTGGGGCAGACCCTCGCGGACGGCGGCATGAAGGTCAGCGTCTACGGCGCGCAGTTCCTGCTGGACGCCCTGTTCGCCACCGGCCAGGCCAAGGCCGCGATCGGCCTGATGACGGCCGGCGGCATGAGCTCCTGGCTGCACATGCTGGACGACCTCGGCGCGACGATCGTGGCCGAGGCGTGGGACCCGTCCCTCAAGCCCAACATGACGTTCTCGCACGCCTGGGGTTCGGCGCCCGCGAACGTCATCCCGCGCCATGTCCTCGGCGTGCGGATCACCGCGCCGGGAGCCGCCGAGATCGAGGTCCGGCCGCGCCCCGGCGACCTGACCCGGATCTCCGGGCGGGTCCCGACGATCCGCGGCCCCGTCTCCGTCGCGCTCGACCGCGCCGAGCGGTACCGCCTGGACGTGGACGTGCCGCCCGGCGCGTCCGCCCGCGTCGTCGTCGAGACCGGCGACGACGACCCGCGCGCGTACGGCGTCGCCGGCCCCCATGCCCGCGCCCCCCGCGCCACGAGCCGGGACGCCACCGGCCGGCTCCTCACCATCGGCCCGGTCGGCTCCGGCCGCATCACAGTGATCAGGAGAAGACAGTGAACGACGAACGCACGGGGCAGGGGTTCACCCGCAGGCGCGCCCTCCAGATCGGCGCCGCGGCCGCCGTCGTGGCGGGCGCGGGCCCGGTCCTCGGGGGCGAGGCCGCCGCCCAGGCCGCGCCCGCTCTCCCCGCGGGGCCGGCGGCGGGCGGGTTCGCCCGCCCCGGCGCGGCGGTGCGGCCCCGGTTCCGCTGGTGGTGGCCGGACGGCCTGGTCGACCCGGCGGAGATCCGGCGCGAGATCGACCAGATCGCGGACGCCGGGTTCGGCGGCGCGGAGATCGTCGCGGTGCACCACAGCATCCGCGACAAGTCCGTCCTGGACCCGGCGGGCCACGGCTGGGGCACCCCGGCCTGGAACGCCGGCGTGGAGGCAGCGCTCGACCAGGCGGAACGGCGCGGCGTGACCGTCGACCTGACGATCGGCCCGGCCTGGCCCGCCGCCGTCCCGACGATCACGCCGGACGACGAGGCCGCCGTCCAGGAACTCGCGTACGGGACGGTGCCCGTCGCGGGCGGCGCCACCCATGACGGCCCGGTCCCCGAGCCGGTCACCGCGCCCGAGGACGGCGTGACGAGGCGGCACCTCGTCGCCGTGCACGCCGTGCGGACCGCCGCCGCGAACACCACCCGCAAGGAGACCGGCCTCGACCCCGCGTCGTTCACCGACCTGACCTCGAAGGTCGCGGGGGAGCGGATCACCTGGACGGCCCCGGAGGGCGGCGACTGGCTGCTGTTCTCCTACTGGCGGCGCGGCAGCGGGCAGCGGCCGGAGTCCGGCCCGCACTCGTCCCCGGACAGCTGCGTCGTCGACCACTTCAGCCGCGCCGGGACCCGCGCCGTCACCGCGTTCTGGGAGGCGCGCCTGCTCACCCGCGACATCCGCAAGCTGATCAAGCGGGCGGGCGGGACGCTGTTCGAGGACTCGATCGAGCTGGAGACGGCGGCGCTGAACTGGACGCCCGACCTGCCCGCCGAGTTCCGGCGCCGCCGCGGCTACGACCTCATGCCGTACCTGCCGGTGATCGTCCGCCTCAAGGAGAACACCAAGTTCGCCTACGACGCGGCGACCACCGCCCACGTCCGCCACGACTTCTGGCAGACGGTCTCCGACCTGTTCAACGAGTTCCACTTCGCGGCGCTCGCGAAGTGGGCGCACTCGATCGGGCTGGAGTACCGCGCGCAGCCGTACGGGCTGGAGACCGACGCCATCCACACCGCCGCGATCCTGGACGTCCCGGAGGGCGAGTCGCTCGGGTTCAAGAACCTGGACGACTACCGCGCCCTCGCCGGCGGCCGCGACATGGGGGGACGGAAGGTCCTCTCCTGCGAGGCGGGGGCCTACCAGGGCGGCGCCTACAACACCACCTGGGGCAAGTTCCTCCGCACGATGGGCGGCGCCTACGCGGCCGGGCTCAACCAGACCGTCCTGCACGGCTTCTCCTACGCCGCCGCGCCGGGGGCGGCGTGGCCGGGCTTCGCGGCCTTCACCCCCTACAACGGCGGCATCGGGTTCTCCGAGTCGTGGGGACCGCGCCAGCCGACCTGGCGGCACGTCCCCGACGTGGCCGGCTACCTGGCGCGCGTCCACCTGGCCATGCAGGCCGGCAAGAGCCGCATCGACGTGGCCGTGTTCCGCCAGAAGGGCTACACCAAGACCGGCATCGGCGCCGGGTGGTTCACCAAGAGCGGCGTTCCGCTGGGCTGGACGCACCAGCTCATCAGCGCGCCGCTGCTCGACCTGCCGTCCGCGACCGTGTCCGGCGGGCGGCTCGCCCCCGACGGCCCCGCCTACAAGGTCGTGTTCGTCGAGGGCGACCGCTTCGGCGGCAACGAGTGCACGCTGCCGCTCGGCACCGCCCGCACCATGCTCAGGCTGACGAAGGCGGGCCTGCCGCTGGTGTTCCTCGGCGACTGGTCGGCCGCGACCGTCCCCGGCCTGGCGCGCGACGGCGAGAACGAGCAGCTGCGCGCCGTCCTCACGCAGGTGTTCGCGCAGCCGCGCGTCCGCGTCGTCGCCGCCGAGGCCGACGTGCCCGGGGCGCTGGCCGACCTCGGCCTGCGCCCGGCGGTCGCCTACGCGGAGGCGTCCACGCTCCTCACCGCCCACCGGCGGGACGGCCGCGCCGACTACTTCTACCTCTGCAACGGCAAGCACGCCGAGACCGTCAAGCCGCCGGTCGCGGCGATCGACCACGAGGTCACCTTCACCCGGTCCGACCGCGAGGCCGTCCCGTACCGGCTGGACCTGTGGACGGGCGAGACCGAGCGGGTCGCCGTCTACCGCGAGGAGGGCGACACGATCACGCTGCGGGTGGCGCTGCAGCCGTCCGAGGCCACCGTGATCATTCTGGCGCGCGGCGGTGAGGCCCCGTCCGCCACCGCCTCGCAGGCCGAGCTCCGCGTCGACCGGCAGCGCCTGGTCGCCCGCGCGAGGGCCGCGGGCACCTACTCCACCACGCTGCGCGGCGGCCGCACCGTGCAGACCGTGATCGGCGCCGTGCCCGAGGCGCGGACCCTCACCGCCTGGCGGCTCCAGGTGGAGGACATGACGCCGGACGGAGTGAAGCGGCACGACCTGGAGCTCGACGGGCTCAAGGCGTGGCCGGACATCCCCGAACTCGCGGACGTCTCCGGCATCGGCACCTACAGCACCACCGTGGACTGGACGGGCGGCGGCGCGGTGCTGGAGCTCGGCGAGGTCTTCGACACCTGCCGCGTGACCGTCAACGGCCACCGGCTCCCGGTCAGCGTGATCGTCCCGGTCGTGGACATCGGCCCCTGGCTGCGCCGGGGCGCCAACACGATCGAGGTCGAGGTCGCCACGACGCTGAACAACCGGCTCCGCGTCTCCGACCCCGGCGTGTACGGCGGCGCGTCCCGCCAGAGGTACGGGCTGGTCGGACCGGTCAGGCTCGTTCCCTACGGCGAGGCGGTGGTCCCCGCCCGCTGAGCCGCCGAACGTGCGGGAGGGCGTTGGCCCGCCCTCCCGCACGGTGGACCCCTCATCCCATGTCCCGCTAAGAACACATTCGCGAGGAACCCATGCACACCAGCGTATCCAGGCGCCGTCGCGGCGTAGCCGCCGTCGCTCTCGGACTGTCCGCCCTCACCGCCGCCCAGGCGGCCCCGCTCGGCACCGCCTACGCCGAGCCGGGCCGCGACGCGGCCCCATGGCAGCGCTACAACCTGTCTCCTTCGTCGCGGACGCTCCACCCGGTGTCGGTCTTCAGGACCAGCGGCACCGTGGCGGACCCGGCCGCCGTCCTGAAGGGCGGCACGACCAGCCTGACCGGGGCCGGATCGTCCGTCACGCTCGACTTCGGCAAGGAGGTCAGCGGACTCACCACGCTGCGCTTCGCCGGGTCGGACGGCCCGCAGAAGGTCGGCGTCGCGTTCTCCGAGTCGTCCACCTACGTGGACACGACGAGCGACGCGTCGACCGGAGGCCCCCGCAGCCGCGACGGCGCCCTCTCCGTTGACGTCGACGGCGCCACGTCCTACACCACGCCCCCCGAACTGCTCCGGGGCGGCTTCCGCTACCTGACGATCTTCCTGTCCTCCGGCGGCCGGGTCGACCTGGACAAGGTGTCGCTGTCCTTCACCCCCGCGCCGGCGATGAAGGACCCGTCGAAGTACGCGAACTACTTCTATTCGAGCGACGACCTGCTCAACCGCATCTGGTACGCGGGCGCCTACACCGTCCAGCTCAACACGATCTCCCCGAAGACGGGCCGGGTCTGGGAGCCCCCGGCGGCGCTGTGGAACAGCACCGGCGACATCGGCGTCGGCGACACGATCCTCGTGGACGGCGCCAAGCGCGACCGGACGGTCTGGCCCGGCGACCTCGGCATCGAGATCCCGAGCGCCTACGCGGCGTTCAACGACACCGAGTCCGCCCGCAACGCGCTCACCACCGTGTACCAGCACCAGCGCGACACCGGCGAGCTCCCCTACGCCGGGCCCGAGCTGAACAAGTACGGCTCGGACACCTACCACCTGTGGACGCTCGCCGCGAGCTGGGACTACTACCGCTACACCGGTGACACGGGCTGGGTGTCCGGCGTGTGGGACCGGTACCGGAAGGGCGTCGACTTCATCACCCGGAAGATGGACGACAAGGGCCTGGTGTCCATCACCGGGACGTCCGACTCCGTCCGGATCCTGGCCAAGGGCGAGAACCTCATCGCGAACGTGCTGATGTGGCGCGTCCTCGACACCGGCTCGCAGCTCGCCAAGGCGCAGGGCGACGACTCCCTGGCCGCGTCCTACGCCGAGCGGGCCGCCGCGCTCCGGACCGCCATCAACGCGAACTTCTGGGACGAGGCCGCCGGCGCGTACAAGTTCTATCCGAATTCGACGATCCACCCGCAGGCGGACAACTCCCTCGCCGTCTGGTACGGCCTCGCGGACCGGCGGCAGGCGCGCCGCATCAGCGAGTCCCTCAAGGGCAACTGGAACGAGATCACCTCGACCGCCCCGGAGAACAAGGGCAACCCCGGCGTCTTCTCCGGCTCCATGGAGGTGAACGCCCACTTCGCCGCCGGCGGCCAGGCCGCCGACCAGGCCGGCGTGGACATCATCCGGCGCCAGTGGGGCTACATGCTCAACCACCCGGAGGGGACCGGCAGCACCTTCTGGGAGTCGTTCCGCAACCCGGGGGACGGGTGCGTCTTCTGCAGCTCCTACGTCAGCCTCGCGCACGCCTGGGCGACGGGCCCGACCCCGGCCCTCACGTTCTCCGTCCTCGGCCTGAACCCCACCGGCACGGGCGGGCGGTCGTTCGACTTCGTCCCGCACCCGGCCGACCTCACGTTCGCGCAAGGCCGGATCACCACGCCGGTCGGCGCGGTCGACGCCTCCTGGAAGGTCTCCGGCGGGACCTACTCCGCGCACCTGAAGGCTCCGGGCACCACCGTCGGCCGCGCCGGCGTGCCGACGTTCGGCGCCCGGGTCGAGGTCCGCGTCGACGGACGCCTCGTCTGGGACGGCGCCCGCGCACGAGCCAAGGGCGTCCACAGCGACGGCGAGTACGTCTACATCGAGGGGCTGCGCGGGTCCCACCGGCTCCAGAGCGACCGCGCATGACCACCGCCTCGCGCAGGCCACTGCGCGGCCTGGCGGCCGCGGCGGTCACCGTCGCCCTCCCGGTGACCTTCCTGGCCGCCCCGGTTCACGCGGACGCGGAGGCCCACGTCACCCGCTTGAAGGCCGCCGACCTCGGCCAGGCCCTTGGCATCGACGACACGACGCCGCCGCTGACCTGGCAGCTCCAGGGCGGGCGGAACGTCACCCAGACCGCGTACCGGATCCAGGCCGCCACGAGCGAGAAGGCCCTGCGGGAGGGAAGCCCCGACCTCTGGGACTCCGGCCGGGTGGCGTCCGCCGGCCAGCGCGCCGACTACGCGGGCAAGCCGATCGGCAGCCGGACCCGGGTGTACTGGCGCGTCCGCGTCTGGACGGGGCCGCGGCCCTCCGGCTGGTCGTCGCCGTCCTGGTTCGAGACGGGCCTGACGTCCCAGAGCGACTGGCGGGGCGGCTGGATCGGCCAGAAGGACTGGCAGGTCACCGGCAAGAAGCCCGCCCCCATCGTGGTGAAGCTGCCGAAGACCACCGCGCGCTACGTCCGGCTGGACGTGACGAGGCTCGGCCTGCCCAAGGTCGAGCAGCTGCCGGACCGGACCTGGCGGCTCCAGCTCGCCGAACTGGAGGTGCGCAGTTCCGGCGACCCGGACACCAACCTCGCCAAGGGCAGGACCGTCACCGCGTCCGACAACGGCGGCAACGTCAACCGCAAGTGGGGGACCCGCTACCTCACCGACGGCACGCAGACCACGAACCAGGAGTTCGCCGGCTGGTCCAGCTCCGCCTACGGCAAGGCGGACGTCTCCGACAAGCCGCTCACCCTCACCGTGGACCTCCAGGCGGCCAAGGACTTCGACGAAGTCCTCCTGTACCCGCGCACGGACCAGGGCGTCGAGGGCGGCAAGGTCCCGTACGCCCCCGTCGACTTCTCGGTCGCCGCCTCCGACTCGGCCGAGGGGCCCTTCGCGGCGAAGGCGGCGGTCACCGGCCAGGAGCCGCCCGAGTCGCCCGTCCCCGAGGCGCTGCCGATCTTCGCGAAGGACTTCGGGCTGCCCGGCGGCGTCCGCCGGGCCCGCCTCTACGTGGCCGGCCTCGGCGTCTACGAGGCCCGGCTGAACGGGCACCGCGTCGGCGACGCCGAACTGGAGCCGGCCAACACCGCGTACGCCGAGCGCGTCCAGTACGCGACGTACGACGTCACGAGGATGCTGCGCTCCGGCGGCAACACGCTCGGCGTCGAGCTGGGCAACGGCATCGCCAACGTGATCTCCACGCCCGACCGCTACCGCAAGTTCAGCGGGACGATCAGCGACCCCAAGCTGATGGCCCAGCTGGAGGTCACCCTCGCCGACGGCCGCGTCGTGCGGGTGGCCAGCGACGGCACGTGGAAGACCGTCCTCGGACCCGTCACGTTCTCCAACTGGTACGGAGGCGAGGACCACGACGCCCGCCGCGAGCGGCCCGGCTGGGACAGGCCGGGCGCGTCCCGCTCCGGCTGGGAGGCGGCCGTGCCCGTCACGGCGCCCGGCGCGCTGAGCGGGCGGGTCGCCGAACCCGTCCGTGTCGCCGAGACGCTGGAGGGACGGCAGATCGGGGCGGGCGACGGCTACCGGGTGTTCGACGTCGGCCGCAACATCGCGGGCCGTCCGGAGATCACCGTCCAGGCCCCGGCCGGGACGTCCGTGCGGATCCTGCCGTCCGAGAGCCTCAAGGACGGCCGCGCGTTCCAGTCGGCCAGCAACGTCGGGGCGCCGCTGTGGGACGAGTACACGACGCGCACCGCGGATTCCGAGACGTGGCATCCGCGGTTCTCCTACCACGGCTTCCGCTACCTGGAGGTGCGCGGCCTGCCGGAAGGCGCGACGATCTCCGTCCGGGGCCAGGTGCTGCGCGCCGACAACGACTCCGCGGGCTCGTTCAGCTCGTCCAACGACCTCCTCAACGGCATCCACGGGCTGATCCGCCGGGCCATCGAGGGGAACATGATGAGCGTCCTCACCGACTGCCCGAGCCGGGAGAAGCTCGGCTGGCTGGAGCAGGACCACCTCGTCGGCGACGCGCTCGCCGCCAACTACGACGTGCACGCCCAGCTCCGCAAGATCGTCCAGGACATGGCGGACGCGCAGACCGAGGCCGGGCTCGTCCCGTCCACGGTCCCGGACTACACGGTCCTGCCGGGCACCTACAGGGACGACTCCAACTGGGGCGGCGCGTTCGTCGCCGTCCCCTGGCAGCTCTACCTGAACTACGGCGACACCGAGACCATGCGGACGTACTACGGCGCGATGAAGCGGTACGCCGCGTACATCGAGGGCCGCGTCTCCGACGGGCTGACCGACTACACCCTGGGCGACTGGTTCACCCCCGACCGCACGTTCCCGAAGGTCGTCTCGGGGACGTACGGGTGGTGGCGGATCGCCGACACCATGTCCCGGATCGCCGGCGCGCTCGGCGACGAGGCCGGCGCCGCCGCCTACCGGGCCAAGGCCGACAGGAGCGCCAAGGCCCTGTCGGACAAGCTCTACGACCCCGCGACCGGCACCTTCGGGGGCGGCGGCCAGGGCGCCGAGGCCATCGCGCTGGACATGGGCGCCGTGCCCGCCGACCAGCGCCGGCGGCTGCTGGACCACCTGGTGGCCAGTGTCCGGAACGCCGGGTACCACCTGCTGCTCGGCGAGATCTCGCTGCCCTCGGCGTTCCGCGTCCTGCCCGACGACGTCATCTACAAGGTCGCGACGCAGACGGACAGCCCGAGCTACGGGTACCAGGTCGTCCACGGCAACACCGCCCTGGGCGAGTCGTGGGACGGCGGCGCCGGCCAGTCGCAGAACCACTTCATGCTCGGCGCGATCGACTCCTGGTTCTCCGGCCGGCTCGCCGGCATCGGGCAGGCGCCCGGCTCCGCCGGGTACCGCGACCTGGTCATCGCCCCGGCCGTGGTGGGCGACCTCACCAGCGCCTCCGCCACCCGGCGGACGCCGTTCGGCGAGGTCCGCTCCTCCTGGACGCTGGAGGACGGCAAGGTCACTTTCCAGGTCACGGTCCCGGCGGGCACGACCGCGCGGGTGCACGTCCCCGGTACCGCCCAGCCCGCCGTGGTCGGCTCCGGCACCCACACCTTCCACGGCACCGCCCCCTGACGCACCGTCCGGTGGGCGCGGACCGGCGCCCACCGGACCGGCGCCCCGCCTTTCCCCCTACCGCTCCACCCACCCCCCCGAGGAGCCCAGCATGAACGAGTTGTCGCGGAGAAGGTTCGTCCAGGCAGGCGGGGTCGCCGCCGCCGCGGTCACGGCGAGCGGCGCGGTAGCGGCGCCCGCCCTGGCGGCGCCGGCGGCCGCCCCCCACCGGACGCTGCACCCCACCGGCCTGAGGGTCGACCACCTGCCGGCCCCGCTCGGCATCGACGACACGGCGCCGACGCTCGGCTGGCGGTTCGCCGCCGGGCCGCGCGACGCCGTGCAGAGCGCCTACCAGGTGCGCGTGGCGACCACGGACGCCCGCCTCGCCCGCCCCGACCTGTGGGACTCCGGCAAGGTCGCCGGGAGCGCCGTCTCGGCCGTGTACGCGGGACGTGCGCTGAAGTCCCGGCAGCGCGCGTCGTGGCAGGTCCGCGTGTGGGACGGGCAGGGCCGCGCGTCCGCGTGGAGCGAGCCCTCCCACTTCGAGATGGGCCTGCTCGCCCCCGCCGACTGGACGGCCGCGTGGATCGGGAACCCGGTGTGGTCGGCCGACCCGGCGCCCGCGCCCGCGACGGTCGCGTTCGCCGCCCGCACCGCCCGGTACGTCCGGCTGAACGTGACCCGGCTCGGTCTGCCGATCAAGGAGGGCTGGCCCTACAAGGTGTCGCGGCTCCAGCTCGCCGAGGTCCAGGTGCAGGACGGGGCGTCGGGCCCGAACCTCGCGGCGAGGGCGCCGGTCACCGCGTCGGAGAGCTACACCGTCGGGGGCCAGTGGGAGCCGAAGGCCGTCACGGACGGCAACCTCACCAGCGACGCCGCGCCCTTCGGCTACACGAGCCTGGAGCGCAAGGACCAGGACCTCGCCGCGCCCATCTGGGTGCAGATCGACCTCGGCAGGGAGCAGCGGTTCGACCGGATCCTGCTCTACCCGCGCACGGACGAGACGACCGACGACGGCAGGACCCCCAACTTCCCGGAGGACTTCACCGTCCAGACCTCCGGCGACGGCACGGCGTTCGACACGGCCGCCACGGTCGAGGGCCAGGAGGCGCCGCCGCCGCTGCGCCGCCAGCCCGAGGCCCTGCCCGTCTTCAGGCGCGAGTTCACGATCGGCAGGCGCGTCCGCACGGCCCGCCTGTACGCCACCGCCCTCGGCGTCCTGGACGTCACCGTGAACGGCCGTCCCGTCAGCGACGCCGTCCTCGAACCGCCCTACAGCAAGTACAAGGAGCGGATCGTCTACTCCACCTACGACGTGACCAGGCTGCTCCACCGCGGCGGCAACACCGTCGAGGTGGAGCTGGGCACCGGCATGGCTCACGTGCCTCCGACGCCCGGCCGCTACGAGAAGCTCACCCGCTCGGACGGCAAGCCCGCGTTCATCGGCCAGCTGGAGATCACCTACACCGACGGGTCGCGCGAGGTCGTGGCGTCCGACGCGTCCTGGCGCACGGCGCTCGGCGCGACCACGTTCACCAACTGGTACGGCGGCGAGGACCACGACGCGCGCCGCACCCGGCGGGACTGGACGGCCGCGGTGCGCGTCGCCGCGCCCACCGCCCGGCTCGCGGCCCGCATGGCGCCGCCGGTCGTCCCCGTCGAGACCCTCCGCGCCAAGAAGATCACCAGCCCGAAGGCCGGCGTCCACGTCGTCGACCTCGGCGTCAACTTCGCGGGCTGGCCGCTGCTGAGCGTCAGCGGCCCGGCCGGGACGAAGGTGACGATGCGCCCCGGCGAGCTGCTCAACGCCGACGGGACCGTCAGCCAGCACACCACCGGCTCGCCCATCTGGGACACCTACACCCTCTCCGGCGACGGCACCGAGACGTGGCATCCCCGGTTCTGCTACCACGGCTTCCGCTACCTCCAGCTCGAAGGGCTGCCGGGGGAGCCGGACGACGGCACCGTCACCGGGATCGTCCTGCGCGCGGGCAACGCCGGGGCGGGCTCGTTCACCAGCTCGCACGGCCTCCTCAACGACATCCACAAGATCATCGACCGGGCCGTGCAGAGCAACATGTACTCCGTCCTCACCGACTGCCCGCACCGCGAGAAGCTCGGCTGGCTGGAACAGGCCAACCTCGTGTTCCCCGCCGTCGCCCGCAACTACGACGTCACGGCCTACTACGGCGAGCTCGTCCGCGACATCGCCGAGGCCCAGACCGAGGACGGCCTCGTCCCGGACATCGCGCCCGAGTTCACGGTGTTCTCCGGCGGGTTCAGGGACGACCCCAACTGGGGCAACGTCATCGTGTTCGCGCCCTGGCAGATGTACCGCGCGTACGGCGACGAGGCGACGCTGCGGGCCTACTACCCGAACATGGTCCGCTACGTGGACTACCTGTCCGCGAAGGCGAAGGGGCATCTGCTCGACTACGGCCTCGGCGACTGGATCACCTTCGACGACAGCACCCCGAAGGGGGTGACCGCGACCTTCGGCTACCACCGGGCCGTCACCGCCCTCGCGCGGATCGCCGAGGTCGTCGGGAAGGACGCCGACGCCGCGCGGTACGGGGCGCTCGCGGGCGAGATCGGCTCGGCGTTCAACGCGAAGTACGCCACCGGTGACACCTACGGGTCCGGGAGCCAGGCGTGCGACGCCCTCGCTCTCGACATGGGGGTCGTGCCGGCGGACAGGAGAGAAGCCGTCCTGGCCCACCTGGTGAAGAGCATCGAGGCCAAGGGCTACCACCTGACGGTCGGCGAGATCGCGCTGCCGTCGGTGTTCCACGTGCTGTCCGCCGCCGGGCGCGACGACGTCATCCACGCCGTCGCCACGCAGACCGGCAACCCCAGCTACGGCTACCAGGTCGTGCACGGCGCGACCTCGCTGACCGAGAACTGGGACGGGCCCACGTCGGGGAACTCGCAGAACCACTTCATGCTCGGCGCGATCGACGAGTGGTTCCACGCCGGCCTCGCGGGCCTCGGCCAGGCCGACGACTCGATCGGGTACGCGACCCTCCTCGTCCGGCCGGCGGTCGTCGGGGACGTCACCTACGCGGCCGCGACCTACGAGACGCCGCGCGGGCGCGCCGCGTCCTCGTGGCGCCGCGCCGGGAAGAGGCTCCGGCTGGACGTCACCGTCCCGCCGGGCACGCGGGCCCGCGTGGAGTACCCGCTCCTCGGCGGGTCCGCGCGGCCGAAGGCGCCGGAGGGGGCCGGGTGGATCGGCGTCCAGAACGGCCGCGCCGTCTTCGAGGTCGGCTCCGGCGACTGGACCTTCCAGGGGGTGGCGTGACGGCCGGATGAGCGGTCGGGTCCGCGCCCTCCGGTGCGCTAAAGTCACGGTTGTTGACAGTCAGGATCCGTGACGGCAGGGCGCCGGAGGGCGGGGATCGCGTGGACGCGGAACGAGGGGGGCCCGACCTGGGCGTGCTGGCGGGCCGGTTGGCGCGGGCGCTCCAGGAGGAGCTGTTCCGCCGGCTCGCCGAGCAGGGGCACCCCGACGTCCGGCCGCGGCACGGCACCGTCCTGGCCTTCCTCGAACCGGAGGGCGTGCGCGCGACCGAGCTGTCGGCCCGGTCCGGGCAGCACAAGCAGATCGTCGGCACGATCGTGGACGAGCTGGTGGAGCTCGGGTACGTCCGCCGCGAACCCGACCCGGGCGACCGCCGCGCCAAGCGCGTCGTGCCCACCGGGCGCGGCCTCGACGAGATCGCCAAGGCCCGCGCGATCCTCGCCTCCATCGAGGACCGCCACCGGCGGGCCCTCGGCGACGAGCGCTTCACCGTCTTCAGGGACGCGCTCGCCGAGATCGCCCGCTCCCAGCGCGACCGGGACCGGGGCGCCTAGACCGCCCGCGGGCCGATGGCGGGCCCGCCATGTTTGACGGCACGTCTCAGGGCAGGAGAGCGCAGGGTACACAGTCGAGGGAGGAGGGACACCGTGACCGTACCGAACGTGGACCTCATCGACGGGACCGCGATGCCGCAGCTCGGCTTCGGGGTCTTCCAGGTGGGGAACGACGAGGCCGAGAGCGCCGTGACGATCGCCCTGCGGAACGGCTACCGCAGCATCGACACCGCCAGCGCCTACGGCAACGAGGAAGGCGTGGGACGCGCCCTGCGCGCGTCGGAGCTGCCGCGCGACGAGCTGTTCGTCACCAGCAAGGTGTGGAACAGCGACCAGGGCTACGACGCCACGATGCGCGCCTACGAGGCGAGCCTGCGCCGCCTCGGCCTGGAATACCTGGACCTCTACCTGATCCACTGGCCGATGCCGGGCCGCGGCCTGTACCTGGAGACCTGGCGGGCGCTGGAACGGCTGAAGCACGACGGGCGGGTCCGCTCGATCGGCGTCTCCAACTTCACCGTGGAGACGCTGCGGCGCGTCATCGACGAGGCCGACGTGGTCCCCGCCGTCAACCAGATCGAGCTGCACCCCTACTTCCAGCAGGACGGGATGCGCGCCTTCCACCGCGACCACGGCATCCGCACCGAGGCGTGGGCGCCGCTCGGCCAGGGGCACGGGCTCCTGGACGACCCCGCGCTCGACCGCATCGCCCGGGCCCACGGCCGCACCCCCGCCCAGGTCGCGCTGCGCTGGCACCTGCAGATCGGGAACGTGGTCATCCCGAAGTCGGCGACGCCGTCCCGGATCGCGGAGAACATCGACGTGTTCGGCTTCGAGCTGACGCCGGACGACATGAAGACGCTCGGCGAGATGGACAAGGGCCTGCGCTTCGGGCCCGACCCGGCGACGTTCGAGACGGACTAGCCCCCCGCACGACGCGCCCCTCGGAGACCGTCACCACGCGCTCGGTCGCCGCCGGGAGACCCCAAGATCGTGACCGTGGGTGGCCGAGCGTAACGTTCCGTGCATGGGGGAGGAGCGGGGGAGCTGGACGGGGCCCGGCGGGTTACGGGTGACGGCGGTGCGGCTGACCGGCGCGCACGGGGTGTGGGCGGACTTCGCCGGGGTGCGGGGGGCCACGGCGCTGCTGGTGACGAGGGACGGGGTGCCCGTCGGCCGCGGCTACTACCCGACGGTCGATGATCTCGCCGAGATCGTCGACCTGGCGGAGCTGCGCTCGGGATAGCGGTTGCGCGGACGCCCCCCGCGCGTGTAGTCGGTTACTGGTGGGACAGCGCAGGTGTGACGTCGCCGTGGTCGGATCGCTCAACGCCGACCTGGTGGTGGGGGTGGAGCGGCGGCCCGCGCCGGGGGAGACCGTGCTCGGGTCCGACCTGGCCACGCATCCGGGCGGCAAGGGGGCCAACCAGGCGGTCGCGGCGGCGCGGCTCGGCGGCCGGGCCGCGATCGTCGGCCGGGTCGGCGACGACGGGCACGGCGCCCTGCTGCGCGACGCCCTGGCCGCGGCCGGCGTGGACCTCGCGCACCTGGCGGCCACGCCGGGCGTCCCGACGGGCGTCGCGCTGATCACGGTCGGGCCGGACGGCGACAACAGCATCATCGTCTCGCCCGGCGCCAACGCCAGGCTCGGCCCCGCCGACGTCGAGGCGGCCCGCGCGCTGATCGAGAGCGCCCCGGTCGTGTCGCTGCAGATGGAGGTGCCGCTGCCCGCGGTGGAGGCCGCCGCCGGGCTCGCCGCCCGCGCGGGCCGCCGGGTCGTGCTGAACCTCTCGCCGTCCGCGCCCGTCCCGGACGGGCTGCTCGCCCTCTGCGACCCCCTCGTCGTCAACGAGCACGAGGCCGCCTTCCTGCTCGGCGGGGCCGGCGACCCCGGCCGGATGGCGGCGGCGCTCGCCGGGTCCGGACCCCGCTCGGTCGCGGTCACGGTCGGCGCCGACGGCGTTGTCGTCGCCGACGGCCAGGGTACCTCCGCCGTCCCGTCCCCGCGGTCGGAGGCCGTCGACACCACGGGCGCCGGGGACGCCTTCACCGCCGCGCTGTGCCTGCGGCTCGCGCGCGGCGACTCCCTGCGGGACGCGGCCCGCTACGCCGCCCGGGTCGGCGCCGCGGCCGTCCGCCGCCCCGGCGCGCAGAGCTCGTTCCCCACGCCGGACGAGGTGCCCGCCCTCTAGTTCACGGGCCGGTGCGGGCGCAGCCGGTACAGCTCGTCGGCGGCGTCGTGGACGTCCGAGCCCAGGTCGAACGCACTGAGCAGGTACAGGTCGTCGGCGGTCTCGATCTCCAGGATCCGCGTGTGCAGCAGCAGCCGGCGCCGCTCGTCCACCCGGATGGAGACCACCTCGTCCCAGCGCAGCCGGCGGCGCCGGGCGTAGCCGGTCACGACGGTGAGGCCCTCGCGGTCTGCGGCGAGCCGGACCGGGGCGATCAGGTCGCGCAGCGCGAGCACGTTCAGGCCGATCGCCGCCGCGCCCGCCAGGAACCGGAACTGGGGGTCGTGGGAGTACAGCACGAGCAGCGCCGTGACGGCCGCCGCCGCCGCGCACTTGACCACCACATGACCTGGCGGTACGCGCCACCGCCGCTCGTGAGCCGCCTCCATGCCGCCGACCATAGCCCCCGCCGGGCCCTGCCCGCGCCATGGATCGGTCCGATAGCGTCGGGGCCATGCGACTCGGTGTGCTGGACGTGGGCTCGAACACGGTGCATCTCCTGGTGGTGGACGCCCACCAGGGCGCGCGGCCCCTCCCCGCGTACTCCCACAAGGCGGACCTGAGACTCGCCGACCATCTGGAGGACGGCGAGCGGCTCTCCGAAGAGGGCGAGACGCTGCTGCGCGACTTCGTCGACGAGGCGCTCCAGGTCGCCGAGGACAAGGGCGTGGAGGACCTGGTCGCGTTCGCCACCTCCGCCGTCCGCGACGCCTCCAACGGCGACGACGTCCTGGCGCGCATCCGCGCGGACAAGCGGATCGACATCCGGGCGCTGTCCGGCGAGGAGGAGGCGCGGCTGACCTTCCTCGCCGTCCGGCGCTGGTTCGGCTGGTCCTCGGGGCGGCTGCTCGTGGTGGACATCGGCGGCGGCTCGCTGGAGGTCGCCTCCGGCATCGACGAGGAGCCGGACGCGGCGTTCTCCCTGCCGCTCGGCGCCGGGCGCCTCACCCGCGACTGGTTCACCGCCGACCCGCCGCCCGCCGAGGAGGTCCGCAAACTGCGCCGGCACGTCCGCGCGGAGATCGCGCGGCGGGTCGGGGACGTCGCCCGGTACGGGGCGGCCGACCACGCGGTCGCCACGTCCAAGACGTTCAAGCAGCTCGCCCGGATCGGCGGCGCCGCCCCGACGGCCGACGGCCCCTACCAGCGGCGCGTCCTGGCGGGCGAGGCCCTCACCGAGTGGACCGACAAGCTCGCCGCGATGCCCTCCGCCGAGCGCGCCGAGCTGCCCGGGGTGTCCGAGCGGCGCGCCCCGCAGCTGCTCGCGGGCGCGATCGTCGCCGACGCGGCGATGGACCTGTTCGAGCTGCCGGAGCTGGAGGTCTGCCCGTGGGCGTTGCGCGAGGGCGTCATCCTACGCCGCCTCGACATGATCACCGGCTGAGCGCGGGGAGCCGGTCCGGCCCTCATGACCAGTTGGGGTGGCCGAACACCCTGCCGGCGGGCGTGACGAGGCGGTCGCCGGTGCCGGTCGCGCGGACGGCATGGATGACCGGGTCGGTGACCGCGCCGCGCACGTAGAGGAGCCAGCGGCCGTCGGGCGACCAGGCCGGGTCCATGTCCCGCGCGGCACCGGACGTCACCGCGTACGCGCCGGAGCCGTCGGATCTCATGACCCAGATGTCGCTCCGGTCGGCCGGGCCCCGCACGAAGGCGATCTTGGAGCCGTCGGGGGACCACTCCGGGTCGACCGCGCGCCCGTCGCCTCCGGTCAGCCGCGTGTAGGGGCCGCCCGGCCGGTTCGGGTCCATGGTGTAGATCTGCTCGTCGCGGGTCTCGGCCTTGCTCCAGAACACGAGCTTGCCCGTGGACGACCACATCGGGTCGTCCTTGAGCGAGTCGTCGGTGGTCAGCTGGGTGGCGGGGCCGCCGTCCACGGCGACGGCGAAGATCTGCCGGACCCCGTCCTTCTCGCCCACGTAGGCCAGGCGGGAGCCGTCGGGCGACCACGTCACGCGGGTGCCGCGCACGATGCCCGTCACCTTCCGGGCGCCGGACCCGTCGGCGTTCACCACCCAGGCCTCGCCGCTCCTCCGGTCGATCCTGGTGAACGCGACGCGCCTGCCGTCGGGGGAACGCTCGGGAAGGATGTCGCAGGTCGGCCCGCTCACCAGCGTCCTGGCGGACGCGTCGCCGGGCCTGTAGACGCCGATGTCGGCGTTGCACGTCGTCGGCCACCCGGGCGCGGTGTCGACCCGGACGAACATCGGCGCGGTCGGGAACGCCGCCGCACCCGCCGCGGCGTTCCGCGCGCCGTGGGAATCGCGGCCGTTGAGGTAGACGGCGCCCGCCACGACCCCCGCGACCAGCAGCACCGCCGCGCCCGACGCGGCGAATACGCCGCGCCGCGACCGCCCCCGGACGGCGGGCGCCGGGAACTCCCGCGCGGTGGGCGGGTCGGTGCGGCGCTCGTAGGCGGGTTCGGTCCGCGGTTCCGGCTGGGGCTGCGGCTGCTGGGGCTGCGGCTGTGGCCGCGGGGCCGGGACCGGGGCCGGGACGTCCTGGGAGGTGGCCGACGGGTCGGCGGCGCGCGTCGCTTCCGGGGCCGCCGCGGGGGCCCCGGGCGGGGCCGTCCACATCTCGCCCAGCTCGGTCGTCACGGCGGCCTCGCCGGATCCGCCGACCAGCGCCAGGAGCAGCTCCCGGGCGCTCGGCCGCTGCGCGGGGTCCTTGCGCAGCGACGCCTGGACGAGCCCGGTCAGCGACGGCGGCAGGTCGCCGATCTCGGGATCGGCGTGCACGGCGCGGGCCGCCATGATCTGGAACGAGCCCTGCCCGAACGGGTTGCGCCCGCTGGCGGCGAACGCCACCAGGCAGCCCCAGGCGAACACGTCCACGGCCGGGGTGACCTGCTGCGTGGTGATCTGCTCGGGCGCGATCCAGCCGGGCGTGCCGACGACCTGCCCGGTCCGGGTGTGGGAGGAGGCCATGTCCAGCGCCCGGGCGATCCCGAAGTCGATCACGCGCGGCCCGGAGATGGACAGCAGCACGTTGCTCGGCTTCAGGTCGCGGTGCACCAGGCCCGCGCTGTGGATGGCGACGAGCGCGGCGGCCACGCCGACCGCGACGCCGTGCAGCATCCCCGGCGACAGGGCCCCGTTCGCGCTGACGTGCTGGAGCAGCGACGGCCCGTCGATGTACTCGGTCACCATGTAGGCCAGGCCGAGGTCCTCGCCGTGCTCCAGGACCTGCGCCGTGCAGAACGACGCCACGCGCTGGGCGTTGGCGGCCTCGTCGTGGAACCGCGCGAGGAACGTCCTGTCGCCCGCCAGCTCCGCCCGGACCACCTTCACGGCCACGGCCCGCCCGTCGGTGTCGCGGCCGAGGTAGACGGCGCCCATCCCGCCCTCACCGATCTTGGCCTCGATGCGGTACCGGCCGATTCGGGAGGGATCGTCCGGGCGCAGCTCACCCAGGGAGGTCGCGTCCATGGAGTCTCACCTTCCGCCCCACGGAGCCACGTCTTGGCGACCGCCTCCACGGCGGCACGCGGCCCCAACGCCTCCATACGATGACAGAGGAGGCGGTGAGGTTCTAGCGCGGGCCGCCCGATCTCGTCTCAGTGGAAGTTCCGGGCCCGGACGCGGCCGGGGACCGGCAGGCGGCGCAGCCGGGTGGCCCGGACGTTGGTGACCCCGTCCACGCGTTCCAGACGGCCGCCGACCAGCAGCGCCTGGGAGTCGACGGCCAGGCCGCGGAACCGCTGGAACACCTGCGGCGGGCACACCACGTTGATGATGCCGGTCTCGTCCTCCAGGGTCATGAACACGATGCCGCCGGCCGTCGGCGGGCGCTGCCGGTGGGTGACGAGCCCGGCGACGACGACGTTGGTCTCGCCCGGCGTCTCCGCGAGCCGCGCGGACGGCAGCGCGCCCAGCTCGTCCAGCGCCTCCCGGACGTGCGCGACGGGATGGGTGTGGGAGACGCCGGTGGCCCACAGGTCGGCGAGGGTCTCCTCGATCGGCGTCATGGCCGGCAGGGCGGGCGCGGACGCGCCCGGCGTGACGCCCTCGATCCGCCCCGGGCCGGAGCCCGCCAGCGCGCCCGCCGCCCAGAGGGCCTCGCGCCGCGACAGGCCGAACCGGTCGAACGCGCCCGCGGTGGCGAGCGCCTCCAGGGCGCCGGCCGACAGCGGCACGCGGCGGGCGAGGTCCTCCATGCTCGTGTAGGGGCGTCCCGCCGCGACGGCCTCGGCGGTGTCGTCCCCCAGGTTGCGGACGCCCGACAACCCCAGCCGGATCGCGGGCTGCGGCGTCGCGGGCGCGTGGGGATGGCCGGAGTCGGCCTCGACGGGCTCCTCCAGCGTGGGGTGGACGTCGCTGGCGTTGATGTCCACGCCCCGGACCACGACACCGTGCCGCCGGGCGTCGGCGAGAAGGCTCTGCGGGCTGTAGAACCCCATCGGCTGGTTGCGCACCAGAGCCGCGGTGAACGCGGCGGGGTGGTGGCGCTTCAGCCAGGCGCTCGCGTACACCAGATGCGCGAAGCTCTGCGCGTGCGACTCGGGGAACCCGAACCCGGTGAAGCCGAGGATCTTCTCGTACACGCTCTCCGCGACGGGGGCCGGGATGCCGCGCTCGGCCATCCCGTCGAGCAGCCGCCGCCTCAGCCGCTCGACGCGCTCGGGGGCGCGCTTGGCGCCCATCGCCTGCCGGAGCTGGTCGGCCTCGGCGGGGGTGAATCCCGCGCAGTCGACGGCGAGCTGCATCATCTGCTCCTGGAACAGCGGGACGCCGAGCGTGCGGGACAGGGCCGGCTCCATCAGCGGGTGCGGGCAGTCGGCGGGCTCCAGGCCCTTGCGCCGCCGCAGGTAGGGGTGCACGGATCCGCCCTGGATCGGCCCCGGCCTGATCAGCGCCACCTCCACCACCAGGTCGTAGAACTCGCGGGGCCTCAGCCGGGGCAGCGTCGCCATCTGCGCCCGCGACTCGACCTGGAACACCCCGACCGTGTCGGCATCGCACAGCATGTCGTAGACCTCCGGGTCGTCCGGCGGGATCGACTGGAGGTCGTGCCGGACCCCGTGGTGCTCGGCCACCAGGTCGAAGCAGTCGTGCAGCGCCGCGAGCATCCCGAGCCCGAGCAGGTCGAACTTGACGAGCCCGGCCGCCGCGCAGTCGTCCTTGTCCCACTGCAGAACGGTGCGGCCCGGCATCGTCGCCCACTCGATCGGGCAGATCTCCCCGACGGGCCGGTCCGCGATCACCATGCCGCCGGAGTGGATGCCGAGGTGGCGGGGGAGCGCCAGCATCCGGTCCGCCAGCTCCTTCACCGGCGCCGGGATGCCGGCCTCCGTCCCGACGGGGTCGCGCGGGTCGATGCTCTTCGACCACGCGTCCTGCTGGCCGGGGGAGAAGCCGAGGGCGCGCGCCGCGTCCCGGACGGCCATGCGCGGGCGGTAGCTGATGACGTTCGCGACCTGCGCCGTGCGCTCCCGCCCGTACTTCCCGTAGACGTACTGGATGGCCTCCTCCCGGCGCCGGTGCTCGATGTCCAGGTCGATGTCGGGCGGGCCGTCCCGCCCCGGCGACAGGAAGCGCTCGAACAGCAGGCCGTGGCGGACGGCGTCGACCCCGGTGATGCCGAGCGCGTAGCAGACCGCCGAGTTGGCCGCCGATCCCCGGCCCTGGCACAGGATCCCCCTGCTCCGGCAGAACTCCACGATGTCGTGCACGATCAGGAAGTAGCCGGGGAAGCGGAGCTGCTCGATGACGTCCAGCTCCCGGGCGATCTGCTCGTAGGCGCCGGAGACCCGCTCCCTCTCGGGCGGCCCGTACCGCCGGAGCGCGCCCTCCTTCACCAGGCGCCGCAGCCAGCTCGCCTCGTCGTGCCCGTCCGGGACGGGCCAGTCGGGCAGCCGGGGCGCGACCACGTCGAAGTCGAACCGGCACTCCTCCGCCAGCGCGACCGTCCGCTCGCGGACGCCGGGGAACCGCGCGAGCCGCCCCGCCATCTCCGCGCCGCTGCGGATGTGGGCGGTGCCGCCCGCCGGAAGCCAGCCGGCCATGTCGTCCAGGCCGCGCCGTGCCCGGACGGCGGCCATGGCCTGCGCGAGCCGCGCGTCGGCGCCGGGCGCGGCGAAGTGCACGTTGTTGGACGCCACCACGTCCACCCCGACCCGGCGCGCCAGCGCGAACAGGGCGTCGTTGCGCAGGTCGTCGTCGGGCTGGTCGTGGTCGACCAGCTCGACGAACACGTTGTCGCGGCCGTAGGCGCCGACCAGCTCGCGCAGCTCCCGCTCCGCCGCGTCCGGGCCGCCCGCCTCCAGCGCCGCCGGGACCGGGCCCTTCCGGCAGCCGGTGAGGACGGCCCAGTGGCCGCCGTGCGCCTCGGCCAGCGCGCCCGCGTCGTAGACGGGCCTGCCCTTCCGTCCTCCCGCGAGCTGCGCGGACGTGATCGCCGAGCAGAGCCGCGCGTACCCGGGGGCGCCCCGGGCGAGGACCAGCAGGTGCCGGCCGGCCGGGTCGGGCTCGCCGGTCCGCGGCCCGGGCATGCCGAGGCCCAGCTCCGCGCCGAAGACCGTGCCGATCCCGGCCTCGCCCGCGGCCTGCGCGAACTGCACCGCCCCGTACATGCCGTCGTGGTCGGTGACGGCCATCGCCTGCACGCCGAGCCGCGCCGCCTCGGCGACCAGCGATGCGGGGTCGCTCGCCCCGTCCAGGAAGCTGAACGAGGAGTGGACGTGCAGCTCCGCCCACGGCACGCGGGCCTCGGCGCGGCGGGGGACGCCGGCCGGCTCCGGCGGCGGCTCGGGGGCCCGCCCGCCGGGCCGCCACGACAGCCGCTCCTCGAACTCCCGCCACGGGATCGGCGGATTGTGCCATCCCATCAGCCGGAGAGCCTCTCTGTCATGAATGGCGGCTCGGTCACGAACGGCGGCTCGGTCTTCAACGGCGGCTCAGTCATAAACGGCCTCGACATGCCAGCGCCCGCCCTCGACGGCGAGCAGGTAGGCGGCGCCGTCGTCGGTGGTGACCTGGAACCGGGCGCGGCGGCGGGCGGCGGCCGGGTCCCACCAGCGCTCGTCGGCGGGCCACGGGCCCGTCCAGCCGGTCACGGCGGCGGGGCGCCCGCGCACGCGGAGCGTCGCGGGCGGCGCGGGCACCTCGCAGCGCGCCGACACCACGACCGCCGCGCCGGACGCGCCGGCGGCCCCGGCGGGCACCGGCGCCGCCGGGACGACCGAGGGCGCGGGCCCGGGCACGCTCCCGGGCCACGGCCCCTCCCGCGGCTCGGCCGGGGCGAGGTCGCCGACCGGGACGCGGACGACCCGCTCGCCCGGCCCGCGCCCGCCCACCAGCACCGGCCGCGCGATCCCGCGGTGGCCGAGGAGCGCCTGGATCCGGTCGGCGGCCCGCGCGATGCGGTCGGTGACGGTGGTGCGCCCCCAGAGCCCCTCCTGCCGTCCGAGGTCGGGGACGAGCTGGTCGGGCGCCAGCTCCACCCACGTCACGCCGCCCCAGGCGTCGTCGCCCCCGTCCCGCCCGGCCGGCCGGTGGGCCGACAGCTGCCACCGCACCCGCTCGGCGACGGCCAGCGCCGACAGCCCGTCGTGCCGCCACAGCCGCCGCAGGACGTGCCCGTCGGCGAACCCGACCGCGATCTCCAGCCGCACGCACGCCAGCCCGCCCGCGGCGAGGCCCTCGTGCAGCTCGCCCGCCAGCCGCTTCGCCGCGAACACGACCCGTTCCGCCTGCTCGGCGGGCGGGTCGAAGCCGCCGCGCACCGACAGGTCGGCGGCGGCGCGGGCCGGCGCGAGCGGGCGCGGCTCCTCGCCCCGCGCCAGCCGGTGCGCGAGCGCCCCGTCGGTCCCGAAGCGGCCCGCGACGTGCCCGGACGGCAGCGCCGCGAAGTCGCCGAGGGTCGTGACGCCGAGCCGCCGGAGCAGGTCGGCCAGCTCCGGCCGGTCGAGCACCGACAGCGGGTACGGCGCGAGGAACGCCGCCGCGCCGCCCTCCGGCACCACGACGCCGCCCTGCCCGGCGCGCGCCGCGAGCTCGGCCGCGAACAGCCCGTCCGCGACCCCCGACCCGCAGTCGTGGCCGGCCTCGACGACCGTGTCCTGCACCAGGACGCGCAGCGCCTCCTCGCCCCCGTAGAACCGGGCCGGGCCGCGCGCCGGGATGGCGCACAGGCCCGGCCGCACCACCTCCACGCGCGGCGTCAGCTCCGCGACCGCCTGCGCCACCGCCTCGAAGCGGCGTCCCTCCGCGTCGGTGTCGCGCTCGCGCACCACCAGTTCCGGGCACCGCCGCTGGGCATCGCGGATCCGCTGCCCGCGCCGCACACCCTCGGCCCGGGCCGCCGCCGAGCAGGCCGCCACCTGTCCCCGCACGACCACGGCGCCCGGGGCCGCCGCGTCGATGCCGACCGCGGTGACCGGCCAGTCGGGGCACCACGCCGCCAGGACCCTGGTCACGCGATCCCCTCCTCGGCCGGCACCCGCACGAGCGGCGGCGGGCCGGACGGCCGCGGATGGACGGGCGCGCCCGCCGCCACGGCGCCGGGCACGAGCTCCAGCGGCGGCCGCGCGGTCTCCACCGGCCGGACGGTGCCGTCGGGCGCGGGGAGCCACAGGCTCGCGCGGCGGCCGGCGCCGGGGGCGTCGCGCCCCTCGGCGACGACCTGGACGCGGCGGCCGGTGAGCCTGCCGTGCCCGCCGGCGAGCCCCTCCCAGACCGGGTCCTCCACGCGGAGGCGGAGCCGGGCGCCGGGCCAGTCGCGGGCGAAAGCGCCGGTCAGCGTGAGGACGCAGCCGTGCTTGCGGGCCAGCGCCGACAGCCGGCGGACCGCGGCGGCGCCGGGACGCTCCGGCGGGCACAGCAGGACCAGCTCGACGGCCTCGGCCAGGGCGGCGACCACGTCCGGCCAGCGGTCGCCGGGCTCGTCGACGAGCAGCAGCCGCTCGGGCGCGGCGCCCATGCCCGCCGCGGCGGCCACGCCGAACCCCGGCAGGCCGACGACCGCGCACCAGCCGCCGGCGCCGTCCTCGCCGCCGTGCCGGGACACGCCCGCGGCGAGGGCGAGGCCGAGGGAGGCGGCGCCGGGGCCGTCCAGGCCGACGACCGAGCCGGGGCGCAGCCCGCCGCCGGGGACCACGGTCCGCAGGGCGGGCAGCACCGGCACGGTCCCCGGTCCGGCGCCCGTGAGCGCCGCCGGGCCGGTGGCCTCCAGCGCCGCCGCAAGATCCCGCAGGGCCGCCTCCGGCACGCTCGCCCTCCTCTCGCATCCTCCCACACAAATCTCGAACATGAGTTCGACCTGTGTCAAGTTGTCGCAGGTCACGCCGGGGGGCCGGGCACGTCCGAAAGCCCGATAGGGCCGGGCTTCACGGCATTTTTGGGCATGATGGAGATATGACGACCGATGTGCCGACCATCGAATGGACGGGCGACGCCCTGCGCCTGCTGGACCAGACCGTCCTGCCCCACCGGGTGGAGTTCCTCGCGGTCCGCGACGTCGACGCGCTCGTCGACGCGATCCGGCGGCTGGTGGTGCGGGGCGCCCCCGCGCTGGGCGTGGCGGGCGCGTTCGGCGTCGCCGTCGCGGTGCGCCAGGCCGAGCGCGAGGGCTGGGACGCCGCCGGGCGCGACGCCGCGATCGCCCGGGTCCGGGAGGCCCGCCCCACGGCGGTGAACCTGGCCGCCGGGGTGGACCGGGTCCTGCCGTTCGTCGCGCGGGGCGCCGACGCGGTGGCGGCCGAGGCCCAGGCCCTGCTCGACGAGGACGTGCGCGGCAACCGGGCCATCGGGGCCTTCGGCGCCGACTGGATCCTCGCCCGGGCGGGAGACCGGCCCCTGCGCGTGCTGACGCACTGCAACGCCGGCTCGCTCGCCACCGCCGGCTGGGGGACGGCCCTCGGCGTCGTCAGGGAACTGCACGGCCGGGGACGCGTCGAGATCGTCTACGCGGACGAGACCCGCCCCCTGCTGCAGGGCGCGCGGCTCACCGCGTGGGAGCTCGACCAGGCCGGGATCCCCTGCGTGGTGCAGGCGGACGGGGCCGCGCCGAGCACCGTCCTGCGCGGGCTGGTGGACGTCGCGGTCATCGGCGCCGACCGGATCGCCGCCAACGGCGACACCGCCAACAAGATCGGCTCGGTCGGCGTGGCGCTGGCCTGCCGGGAGGCCGGGATCCCGCTGGTGGTCGCCGCGCCGTGGAGCACGGTCGACCTCGCGCTCCCCGACGGCGCGGGCGTGCCGATCGAGGAGCGCGACGCCGGGGAGGTCCTGGCCTGGGGCGGCGCGCGGACCGCCCCGGAGGGGGTCGGCGCGTACAACCCCGCGTTCGACGTGACGCCCGCCCGCCTCGTGACCGCGCTGGTCACCGAGACGGGCGTGCTGGAGGTCTCGGCGGGCGCCACGCCCGCGGCCGCCGCCGCGTCCCGGGTCTAGCTCCGGGGACGGGTCAGAAGTACGTGCCGAACAGGTCCGTGGACGGCCAGGTCGTCACCGCGTTCGCGACCTTGTGCAGCGGGGCGCTGAAGTCGTCGTACTCGTAGGTGAGCCCGGAGGGGTCGTCGCGCTGGTCGAACAGCAGCGCCCAGGTCACGCCGTCGTAGCGGCGCGTCACGATCGTGCTGGTTCCGTCGAGCGCGCCGGAGTGCCAGGTGTTCCGGCCGCCCGTCACGTCGCGCACGTACCAGCCGAAGCCGTAGTAGGACCCGCCCGAGTTCAGGCCCGTCTCCGGCTTGGCGAAGATCGAGGCGATCGAGGAGGAGTTCAGCACGCTCGTCCCGCCGTCGTGGATCCGGGTGAAGCGCACGTAGTCGACGGCGGACGCGAGCCAGCCGCCCATCGCGGTGCGGTTCTCCACGTTGAACGTGCCGTAGGGGGCCGGGAGGGTCGTCCCGGCCGCGTCGAACACCGACGGGCCGGTCCGCTGCGAGAAGTAGGGCACCTCCCCGGGCGCGCGGTCGGCCTTCAGCGACCGGCCGGGCCGCATCCGGGTGATCCCCATGGGGCCCAGCACGCTCTGCTGGACGTACTGCTCGTAGCCCATGCCCGCGGCCTTGGCGATGATCTGGCCGAGGAGCAGGTAGCCGTAGTTGCTGTAGGCGAACGTGGTGCCGGGGTCGTGGTCGAGCTTCAGGCCCGTCCCGTACTGGACCATGTGCTCCCGGGTGATCGGCAGCGGAACGCCCAGCAGCTGCGCCGTGGCGCGGTCGCGGTAGGTCGGGTCGCCGGAGACGTCGCGGTCCCAGCCGCCGAGGTGCTGCAGCAGCCGCCGCACCGTCACCTGCGCGAGGCGCGGGTCGGCGGACTGGCCGGGCGGCGGCGTCAGCGTCAGCAGGTCGGTCACGGGCGCCGACAGGCTGAGCCTGCCGTCCTGGACGAGCCGGGCGACCGCCGTCGCCGTGACGGCCTTGCTGAGGCTGGCGAGCCGGAACAGCGACGTCGGCTGGACGCTCAGCGCCGCGTCGTCGCTCCAGGTGTAGCCGCGCGCGAGCACGAGCTTGCCCTTGCGCATGACGGCGAGCGACCCGCACGGGATGTTCCGGGCCTGCATCAGCGACTTGACGGCGCTGTCGAAGCCGCCGAGCCCGGCGCCCGCCGTCCCGGAGACCCGCCACGTCCGCGTGCCCGCCCGCGTCGCCGCCCGCTGGGTCGCCGTGCCGCATCCGCCGGCGAGCGCGGGCGCCGCGAGGCCGAGCCCTGCGGATCCCACGAGCCTGCCGAAGTCACGCCGACTGAGCCCCTGCGCCATCGCGTCCCCTCCAGATCACCTGCCCCCACAAGATCCAAATGGGGTGCGCGGGGAAACTAACATGATCTTGAGGCGAGGTGGCCGGTTTCCGGCGGGAACGCCTTCCGGGTCACTCCTCCGGGGTGAGGGTGCGGGTGGCGGCGCGCAGTCCCTCGAACAGGCGGGCCTCCTGCTCCCTGGCGGCGCGGACGTCGCGGTCCGTGAACAGCGCGTCGTTCAGCCCGGGCAGCCGCTGCGTGGCGTAGCCGGTGTCGATCCCGGGCGCGTAGATCTGGTGCCGGTACCAGGGGCGGCCCGGCAGCCCGGCCCGCGCCAGCAGGTCCCGCTCCGTCTGCATGATCTTGTCGTTGAGGCGGCGGAACGCGGCCGTGTCGCCCTCGCGCAGTGCCTTCCCCGCGCGCGCCTGGAGCGCCTCCGCCGCCCGCTGCCACGCCCCGGCCTGCGCGATGTCGCGCGAGACGTCCACGACCACGGACCCGAGCCGCCTGCGCTGCTCGGCGGTGAAGTCGGCGAGGTACTGGGCCGTCTCCTGCGCGTACGGGCGGTAGCCCATCGCGATCACGTCGGCGTTGGCGAGCCGCAGCGTCGCGATGCCGGCCAGCCGCGCCATCGCCGCGTGGTACTCCCAGGACGGGTCGCCGAAGTGCTCCATCCAGTAGAAGTCGTCGCAGGAGCAGTGGTAGTTCCCAGACGATCCCGGCGACGCGGCGCCGACGTCCATGGCGGGCACCCCGTACCGCTGGAAGAACGCCTGGAAGTCCGAGCCGCCGCCGATGCGGTCGATCGGGGTCTCGCCGGCGTTCTGCGCCTTCCACGCCTCGTACAGCGTCCCGTCCGTACCGGGCCAGAGAACCTCCTTGGAGGCGTCGATGACCGACCGGTCCAGCGCGGGCGTCGCCGACGCGCCGAAATGCGACCCTCCGGCGCCGTCCATGTTCACGTAGGCGACGGTGTTGCGGAGCAGGTCCGCGCGCTGCTCGGCGTACTCGGTGGAGCCGAACAGCCCGTACTCCTCGCCGTCCCACGTGGCCAGGACGACCGTGCGCTTAGGACGCCACCCCTTCTTGAGCAGCGTCCCCAGGGCGCGCCCCACCTGGAGAACGTTCTCGGTGCCCGACAGGTTGTCGCTGCTGCCGTACACCCAGGAGTCGTGGTGCGCGCCGAGCATGACCTCCTGCTCGGGGTGCTCGCTGCCGGGGATCCGCACGATGACGTCCCACAGCGGGCGCACCTGGAAGGTGTTCTTCACATCCAGGTGCGCCTGCGTCCCGCCCGGCCCGAAGCGGTACGTGAACGGAAGGCCGCCCTGCCATTCCTTCGGCACCTCCTTGCCCTTCAACGCGCGCAGCAGCGGTTCGGCCGCGCCGTAGGAGATGGGCGTGGTCGGGACCAGCCCCTTCAGCATCGGCGCCTCCGACGGCGGGACGCGCCGCGCGCCCTTCACCGACGGCCAGCCGGGCGTCTGGGGGTCCCCGGCCGCGAGCTGGATCTGCGCGATGCTGCCGCGCTGGATGCCGTCGGAGGCGCGCCACGGCCCGGCCGGGTACACCGGGCCGCGCGCGGACCCGTCGTCGGCCGGGTCGGAGTAGATGAGCACCGCCTTGGCGCCGCGCCGGGCCGCCTCGCGCGGTTTGATGCCGCGGAACACCGCCCCGTACCGGACGAGGACGATCTTGCCCTTGACCGAGACGCCGTTCCTCGCGAGCAGCGAGAAGTCCTCGGGGCGGCCGTAGTTGGCGTAGACGACCTCGCCCCGCACGTTCCCGGACGGCGACATGCCGTTGTGGGAGGGGACGACCTGGTCGTAGAACCGCTGCCAGGGCCGCGGCCTCTCCTTGACCGGCAGGGTCCGGTGCCGCGGCGCCGTCATCTCGACCCGCACCCGCTCCGGCATGGACAGGTAGGCGTAGTACGTCCTGACCTCGGGCTTCAGGCCGTAGGACCGGAGGCGGGCGACGATCCGCCCGACGCGGTGCCGGTCACCGGTCGTGGTGGCCAGCGCGGGCTCGCGCGCCAGCTCGGCGTCCAGGTCGCGGGCCGTCCGCGCGGACGGGACGGCCGACAGCAGCCGCTCGTACCGGCGCTGCCACTGCGCGCTCTTCGCGGTGAAGCCCGCGATCGGACCGTCCTTCGCCGGGGCGGGGGGCGAGGCCGCGGCCGGAGCGGCCGCGAGCGCGAGGACGACGGACAGGGCGGGGCCGCCGGCCGCGGCCAGTGCCCGGGTTCGGGAGCGGAACACCGGTGATACCTCCCAGTACGCGTTGTATGGGTGCTGGTGTACGGGTGCGCCCGGAACGTATGTCGTGATCACGGGAAGATCCAGAACGTCTGCCGGATCCGGCCATCCCACCGGGCCGATCGGGCACCATGGTGGGCGTGCCGGCCTCCCCGAACCCACCCGCCACGCCGCGTCCGGCGGAGCTGGAGGCGGTGCTGGAACGGATCACCTACGCCAACGAGGACACCGGCTACACCGTCGCGCGCGTCGCGACCGCCAAGAGCGGGCCCGACCTGCTCACCGTCGTCGGCGCGCTGCTCGGCGCGCAGGTGGGGGAGAGCCTGCGCCTGGTGGGGCGGTGGCGCTCGCATCCGAAGTACGGCAAGCAGTTCGAGGTCGACTCCTACACGACCGTCCTGCCGGCGACGATCCAGGGCATCCGCCGCTACCTCGGCTCCGGCATGATCAAGGGCATCGGCCCCGTGATGGCCGACCGGATGGTCGGGCACTTCGGCACCGACATCCTGCGCGTCATCGAGGAGGAGCCGGAGCGGCTCGTCGAGGTCCAGGGCCTCGGCCCCAAGCGCACCAAGCGCATCGGGGACGCCTGGCAGGAGCAGAAGGCCATCAAGGAGGTCATGGTCTTCCTGCAGGGCGTCGGCGTCTCCACGTCCCTGGCCGTCCGCGTCTACAAGCAGTACGGGGACGCCTCGATCGACACCGTCCGCAAGCGGCCCTACCAGCTCGCCTCGGACGTGTGGGGCATCGGGTTCAAGACCGCCGACACCATCGCGCAGGCCGTCGGCATCCCGCACGACAGCCCCGAGCGCATCAAGGCGGGCCTGCAGTACACGCTGTCGGAGGCCGCCGACGACGGGCACTGCTTCCTGCCCGAGCCCAACCTCGTCACCGCGGCGGAGAAGATCCTCGGCGTCGGGCGGGAGCTGATCGTCCCGGCGCTCGACGAGCTGGCGGGCGAGGAGGGCGTCGTCCGGGAGCCGATCCCGGGGGACGGCGACGACGCCGCGACGATCCCCGCCGTGTACCTCGTCCCGTTCCACCGGGCCGAACGCTCCCTGGCCCGCGGGCTGCTGGAGCTGCTCGACGCGCCCGCCGACCGGCTCAAGGCGTTCGCCGACGTCGACTGGGGCAAGGCGCTGCCGTGGCTGAAGCGGCGCACCGGCCAGGCCCTCGCCCCCGAGCAGGAGGACGCGGTCAAGCTCGCGCTGACGTCCAAGGTGGCCGTGCTGACCGGCGGCCCCGGCTGCGGCAAGAGCTTCACCGTCCGCTCGGTGGTGGAGCTGGCCGCCGCCAAGAACGCCAAGATCGTGCTGGTGGCGCCGACCGGCCGGGCGGCCAAGCGCCTCGCCGAGCTGACCGGCCACGAGGCCGCGACCGTGCACCGCCTGCTCCAGCTCCAGCCGGGCGGCGACCCCAGGTTCGACCAGGACAACCCCCTGGACGCCGACCTGGTCGTCGTCGACGAGTGCTCCATGGTCGACCTCATCCTGGCCAACAAGCTGGTGAAGGCGATCCCGCGCGGCGCGCACCTGCTGCTCGTCGGGGACGTCGACCAGCTCCCCTCCGTCGGCGCGGGCGAGGTGCTGGCCGACCTGCTCGGCGCCGAGGCCGTCCCGCGCGTCCGGCTGACGAAGATCTTCCGGCAGGCCCAGCAGTCGGGCATCGTCGTCAACGCGCACCGCGTCAACTCCGGCGAGCACCCCCACACCCGCGGCTACCCCGACTTCTTCCTGTTCCCCTGCGACGAGCAGGACGAGGCCGCCGAGCTGACGGTCGACGTGGTCGCCCACCGCATCCCGCGCAGGTTCGGCCTCGACCCGCGCCGCGACGTCCAGGTCCTCGCCCCCATGCACCGGGGCGCCGCCGGGGCGGGCACGCTGAACTCGCTGCTGCAGGAGGCGCTGACCCCGCACGACGACGCCCGTCCCGAGCGCCGCTACGGCGGCCGCGTGTTCCGCGTCGGCGACAAGGTCACCCAGCTCCGCAACAACTACGACAAGGGCGAGGCCGGCGTCTTCAACGGCACCGTCGGCGTCGTCACGTCCGTGTCCCAGGAAGAGCAGTCACTGACCGTCGTGACCGACGAGGACGAGAGCGTCGACTACGCCTTCGACGAGCTGGACGAGCTCGCCCACGCGTACGCGATCACGATCCACCGCTCGCAGGGCAGCGAGTACCCGGCCGTCGTCATCCCGCTCACCACCGGCGCGTGGATGATGCTGCGCCGCAACCTGCTCTACACCGGCATCACCCGGGCCAAGAAGCTGGTGGTCCTCGTCGGGTCGCGCCGGGCCCTGGCCGCCGCCGTCCGCACCGCCGGCGCCGGCCGCCGCCACACCGCCCTCACCCACCGCCTGTCTCAGAGGTAACGGGCCAGTTCCCAGGGGTCGTGGGCGCAGAAGATCTCGATGTCGCCACCGCGCGCCAGGTCCCGCAGCCGGGCCACGTTCGCGAGGCGCAGCTCCCGGTCGACCTCGCCGCCCGCCTGGACGAGCTCCATCAGCGGGTGCACGACCGGGTCGGGGCGGTCGACCTCCCCGTGGTACATGTACGCGTCGCCCGCGTGCAGCAGCCAGCGGTCGCCGTCGCGGACCGCCACGCCCGCGTGGCCCGGCGTGTGGCCGCCGAGGGGGACCAGCAGGACGTCCTCGGGCACGCCCTCCAGCGACCGGACGCCCTCGAAGCCGTGCCAGGTCTCGCCTTCGGCGCCCGCGTAGGCGACCCACTCCGGGCCGTGGGCGAGCTGGGCCGGGGTCTTGCCTCCGTCGGCGAGCTCCGCCTCGAACAGGTGGACCGCCGCGTCCGGGAAGTCGCTCAGCCCGCCCGCGTGGTCGCGGTGCAGGTGCGTGGGAACGACGTGCCGGACGTCGGCCGCCGCGTACCCGAGCGCCTCGATCTGCCGGACGGCCGTCGCGGACGGGTCGAGGGTCGGCCCCGCCATCTCCACCCAGTCGTCCAGCAGCCGCTCGGACGGGCGCTCGATGTCGCCGAGCCCGATGCCGGCGTCCACGAGCACGAGGCCGGCCGAGTCGGTCTCCACCAGCAGCACGTGGCCCACGGCCCGCGCGGGCCGCAGCGGGCTCTCCGGCCCGTCGGCCGGTTCGATCTCCCGCATGGGAGCGCAGTCGAGATGGCGGACGCGCATGGGGTTCTCCTTCAGAGCAGGTCGCCGAGCTGGCGGGTGACCTCGTGGATGACGGACACGTCGCGCCGGACGCGGGCCAGCATGACCGCGCCCTGGACCGACGACAGGACGAGCGCGGCCAGCGGATCGGCGCGCTCGTCCGGCACGCCCCAGCCGCGCAGGGCGGCCGCGATGCCGCCCTGCCACTCGGTGTAGGTGTCGTCGCAGGCGGCGCGGATGGTCTCGCTCTCGGCGGCCGTCTCCAGCGCCACCGTCGCGACCGGGCACCCCTTGCCGAAGCCGGACTCCAGCAGCGCGTTCGCGAAGTGGTCGCCGAGGGCCGCGAGGCCGGCCCTGCCGTCCGGCGCGGCGATCAGGGCGCCCGCGAGCGCCTCGCCCACCGCGCGGCCGGAGAGCGCGACCGACTCCGACGCGAGCTGCTCCTTGCCGTCCGGGAAGTGGAAGTACAGCGAGCCCTTCGGCGCCCCGCTCTCCGCGAGGACCTGGTTGAGCCCGGTGCCGTGGTAGCCCTGCCGCTGGAACAGCTCCGCCGCCGTCCGCAGCACGCGCTCGCGCGTCTCGCCCCGAGGTGTCATGGGGCGATACTAGGTAGACTGGTCTAGTACGTCAACGCCGGAGCGCGGCGTGCAGCGCCTCCATCGCCCCGGCGATCCGCGCGCGCGGCTCCGCGGTGCGGACCAGGCCGTCCTCGCCCACGTCCGGCCGGGTCACCGGGATGCGCGCGCACGCGGCCTCGACGATCTCGGTGCCCGCGTAGCCGAGCACCTTGCGCAGCGAGGCGTGCGCGTCGCCGCCGCCCGTGGGCGCCGAGGGGGAGGCCACGTTCAGCCAGGCGACGGGCTTCTCGTAGATCTCGCCGCCGCCGATCGTCCAGTCGAGCAGGTTCTTGAACGAGCCGGGCAGCGCGCCCGCGTACTCCGGGGTGCAGATCAGCAGGGCGTCCGCGGCGCCGATCGCCGCGCGCAGCCCCGCGACGGCCGGGTGCGGCGGCTCGCGGTCGTCGTCGGGGTTGAAGTGCGGCAGGTCGCCCATGCCGGCGTAGAGCGTCGTGTCGAGCCCGTCCGGCGCCACCGCCCGCGCGGTGCGCAGCGCCGCCTCGTTCGTGGACCCCTTGCGCAGGCTCCCGCAGAGCATCAGCACGTTCGTCATGATCGTCAGGCTACGCGTCAGTCTCCGACGGTCAGCCGGTCGAGGCGCAGGCCCGTGAAGGCGTCGGCGGTGACGCCCCGGGCGCGCTCGGACCAGACCAGGTGGTCGTGGCGGGACCACAGCGGCATCGCGGGCATGTCGCGCAGCAGGGCGCTCTCGGCGAGGCGCGCGGGGACCACGCCCTCCTCCGGGGTGGCCGCGCGCTCGGCCTCGGTGAGGAGGCCGGTCGCGTACTCGTCGTCGAGACCGGTTCCGGCGTCCAGCAGCGGCGCCAGCGCCGCGACGGGCGCGGGGTAGGCGGCGGTGGTGTGGACGACGAAGGGGCCGTCCACCTCGCGGGACTCCACGGCCTCGCGCAGGTCGGCGACGGGACGGGGGCGGGCGTCGAGCTTCAGTTCCCTGCCGAGCTGGCCGGCGACGGCCTTCACCCACGCGTCGTCGCCCCGGCCCGCCTCGTACCAGAGGTTCAGCGGGCCCTTCAGCCCGCCCGCGTCGGCGAGCGCGGCGGCCGCCGCCTTGGAGTCGTGGACGCACAACCGGCACTGCCCCTCGCGGTGGCCGGGGCGGATGCCCGGCGCGACGAGCGAGTCGGCGGGGGAGTACTGGTGGCCGAGGGGCCCCTCGGTGACGGCGGACCGGTCGATCGCCATCGACAGCGCCGTCCGGACGGTCGGGGACGACAGCCGCTCCAGCCGGGCCGGGAACGCCAGGAAGGTGACGTCGCGGCCGGGGACCGCGAGGTGCCGGTCGCCGAAGTCGGCCTCCATCGACTCGTGCCGGTCCGGCGGCACGAGCGTGGCGACGTCGAGGTCGCCGGCGCCGGCGGCGGTGTACTGGCGCTTCGCGTCCGGCATCGCCCTGACGACCACGGACCGGCCCTCGCCCGACCGGCGGCGCAGGACGATCTCCCGCGCGCTCCGGGACGTCACCCGGAAGGGCCCGTTGCCGACCGGGGCGCGGCCGTAGGTCGCCCAGTCGCGCGACGCCAGGACGCTCTCGGGCATCGGGAAGAACGCCGGGTCGCCGAGGAGGGCGGGGAAGCCGCTGAGCGGGCGGTCCAGCGTCACCTCGAAGGTCCGGTCGTCCTTCACCTTCAGGCCCGGGACTTCGTCCTCGCCCGCGCGGGCGCCCTCGACCCGGGCGACGTCGGTGAACAGGCGCGACCCGGCCCAGCGCTCGCGCAGCACGGCCGTCCAGGCGCCGGTGAACGAGCGGGACGTGACGGGCGAGCCGTCCTGGAAGGTCGCGCCGGGGCGGAGCCGGACGGTCCAGACGCGCCGGTCCGGGCTGGTGACCGACTCGGCGGCGGCGTTCGCGGGCGCGCCGGTCTCCGCGTCGTAGGAGACCAGGCCCGTCCACACCGCGTTGGCGATCATCCGGCCGGAGGCGTCGCGGACGTCGCCGGGCAGCAGCGTCGCGGGGGCCGGGGCGCCGACCGAGATCCGCGGGTCGGCGGGCTCGCTCCACGCCTTCAGGGCCGCGACCGGCGCCACCAGCACCGCCACGGCGCCGGCGACGAGGGCGGCGGTGCGGGCTGAGCTCTTCACTGGCCTCTCCCGGGAGCTGGGCGGTCCCAGGGGAGGGTAGACCACGGTGTCAGGTCCCACCAGTCCTCACGGTGCTGAGGCCATTTCGTGACCCGCCGACCTGTTGATCAAGAGCGCGGCGGCGGTCACACTGGCGCTTGCGAAGATCCATTCCGTGGAGGCGCGATGCTCCCCCGCACATCCTTTCCCTCCGGACGCCTGCTGCAGGGCGGCGTCGCGGTCGCGGCGTCCGTTGCGCTGATGGCCGGCAGCGCCTGGGCGTGCCCGCCCGAGCCGGAGAACACCAAGACGCAGACCGGGCAGGCCGCCGCCACCGCCGGCGAGGGCGCCGGCGGCCACGCCGGGCACTACCGCCGGGCCGCGCCCGCGAGCACGAAGTCCGAGGCGGTCAAGGGGGTGCGGCGCGTCGGCGGGGTCTCGGACGCCAAGGGCGCCATCTCCCTGATGTTCATGGACTACGGCCGGGGTCCGCACAAGCGGACGATCATGTACGCGACCGGCCAGTTCGGGCTGAAGGCCTACGACATCAGCGCCGACCCCCGCGTCCCCAAGCTGGTCGGGCAGCTGAACATGCCGGGCATGTGGGAGACCGAGGACACCGACTTCGACCCCAAGCGCAAGATCATCTACCTGTCCCGCGACCCGCGCGCGTTCGGCGGCACCACCGCCACCGGCGAGTCGGGCATCTACGTCGTGGACGCCTCCAAGCCGGAGAGCCTGCGCCAGATCACCTACGTGACGGTGCCCGCGGGGCACACGACGACCTGCGTGGACGACTGCAAGTACCTGTGGACGGGCGGCCCCGCCAAGGCCAGCTGGATGCCCGCGGACTGGGGCGGGCGCCCCGTCTGGGTCACCGACGTCCGCGATCCCGCCAAGCCGAAGGTCCACAAGGACCCGATCGACACGGGCCGCAACGACGGCAAGACCGACTACACCCACGACATCCAGGTCGACTCCGAAGGGGTCGCCTGGGCCTCGGGGCGCGGCGGCGTGCGCGGCTACTACACCACCGGCCGCCACTACGACCCGGTGAAGAGGAAGTGGCGCAAGGCCACCGCGGTCGACCCCGTCCCCTACGCGGGCGGCGGGCTGGACGAGGCCACCACCAACTCCACCTTCATGCACAACAGCTACCGGGCCGTGGGGCGGACCCGGGACCAGGCCGCCGACCCGCGCCGGTGGGGCGACGGAAAGCTGCTGTACGTCACCGAGGAGACGTTCAACGACGGCTGCGCCAACGACGGCCTGCTCGTGATCGCGTCGCTGAAGGGCTCCTACGGCGGTGAGGGCTGGCGGTCCACGCCGGAGCACAAGTTCCGCCTGAACACCGTCGCGACGTGGGGCGTGGCCGGCAAGGAGGGCAGCGACCCCGAGAGCACGGACTGCTCGGCGCACTACTTCGACGTGCGCGACGGCGTGATCGCCCAGTCGTTCTACTCGCAGGGCACCCGGTTCCTGGACGTCACGGACCCGACGAACCCGCGCCAGGTCGCCTACTACCGCCCGGCGGACGCCGCTTCCTGGCAGCCGTACTGGCACGGCAAGTACGTCTACGTCGCCGACAACACCCGCGGCGTCGACGTCCTGGAGCCCACCTTCCGCTGACCGTCCCACCGGGGCCCCACGCCCCGCGCGAAGACCCGTCCCTATCCCCCCGGGGGCGGGTCTTCGTCCTGCTCGGGCCGGGTGTGGCGCGTCTCGATCTCGCCGGCGCCGCGCTCGGCGGCCGCGACCGCGGACCCGGCCGCCCGGCGCAGCTGCTGCCCGGCCTGCTGGACGACCTGGACGGGCCGCGCGGGCAGGTGCCGGGAGGCGCCCCGGTGCCGCCGCCAGTGCTCGCGGGCGCGGGCCCGGTGCTCGACGCGCAGGTTCTCGATGAGCCGGTCGATGTCCATGGACACCTCCCCGTACAGCGGCCACAGGTCCCCGGCCGCGGCCCGCTCGTGCAGCCGCCGGGTGAGCCGGGCGCGGCGCTCGCGGGCCACGTCCACCCGGACCTCCAGCTCGTGCTCGGCGAGGAACGGCCGGGCGTCGCGGGTCAGGTCGGAGCGGGCCAGCCGGCCGTAGGAGGCGACGCTGGCCGCGATCCCGGCCAGCGCGTCGCCGAGCTCGCGGCGCAGCTCGGGGTCGGTCAGCAGCCGGCCCCGGTCGCCGAGCCGCTCGTCGTCGGCCAGGGACCGGGTGAGCCCCCGCAGCGACAGCGTGAAGTGCTCCAGCGTCTCCATGGCGTTGCGCAGGGCGACGCCGGCGTCGATGAGCCGCCGCGCCCGCGTCCGCGGGTTGAGCCGGACGCTCTCCTCGGCGGCGCCGAGCTCCCGGTCGGTGCGGCCGAGCTCGCGGGCGAGCCGCTCGGCCTCCGCCTGCCAGCGGGCGGCCTCACCCTGGGTGCGCTCGCCGCGCAGCCCGTCGGCGATGTCGGAGATCAGCTCCCGCAGCTTCTCGGTGACGTCCTGGACGGCCTCCTCGGCGGGCCGCACCCGCACCGTCGGCACCAGCAGCGTCGCCGCCAGCCCGGTGGCGGCGCCGATCAGCGTCTCCAGGACGCGGTCGGCGGCGCCCGCCTCGCTGGCCGACCCCAGCGCGAAGATCAGCATCGCGGAGATCGGCGCCTCCAGCACGTGCTCGCCGAGGCGCAGCGCGTGCCCGATGACCAGGGCGGCGAGGATCGTCAGGCCGAGCGTCCACCAGGAGAACCCGATGGTGCTCGCGGCCAGCACCGCGATCAGCACCCCCGAGGTGACGGCGGCGACCCGCAGGACGCTCGCCTTGATCGTCTGGTAGACGGAGAACTGCACGACGAGCAGCGCGGTCAGCGGCGCCAGCAGCGGCTGCGGCCCGCCGACCGGCAGCACCGCGAGGGCCAGCACGAACGCCAGCGTGGCGGTGATCGTCAGGCGGGCGATGCGGTACGCGGTGGACCGCACCTCCGTGGCCACCCGCAGCGGCGAGCGGCCGCCGCGATCACCTTCGCCGGAGCGGCGGCGGAAGAACACGAGCGACATGCGCTCTGTCATTCCCGCAGGCGGGTAAAGGTCACAGGGATGGACAAAGATCACAAAACGGCTGGGTTCGGGAGCGGAGGGCGCGGGTCACTCCCGCCGGCGGGCGCGGAACGCGGCGACGTTCGTCCGGTTCGCGCAGGACTCCGAGCAGAACCGGCGCCGGCCCGCCCGCGAGGTGTCGGCGTACACGCGGTCGCAGCCGTCGGCGGCGCAGACGCCCGTCCTGCCGAGCCCGTGCTCGACGATCAGTTCGGCGAGGTTCATCAGCGTGGTCGCCCGGAACCGCTCCACCAGGCGGGACGACGGCGGCGCGTAGTGCATGTGCAGGCCGTGCGGCTCGTGGTCGGCCAGGTGCGGGTGCATCGGCATCTCCAGCATCAGCCGGTTCAGCATCGCCGTCGCCTCCTCCAGCCGGGCCGCCTCGAAGAAGGGGCGCAGGACCCGCCCCCAGCGCCGGAAGTCGGCGGCGTCGGCGTCCTCGAACTCCTGCCAGAAGAACTGGTTGTCCCGCAGGAGGCGGCGCAGCGCGTCGGGGGAGTCGTCCCCGTCGGCCGCCGTCGCGGCGTTGACCAGCGCGGCGGCGGCCGCCACCCCATGGCTCTTGTATCCGGTGATGCGCATTGCCCGAGCCTCCGGTCCCGCGGTCGATCAGTAAATGGTAGGTCGCGGCGGGCGGGTGCGGCGGAGGACCGGAGCGCCCGCTAGTGCCGCCAGCGGGTGGCGGCGGCCACCTGCTGCGGCGTCGCCCCGTCCAGCAGCGCGATCTCCCCGCGCCGCACCGCCGCCACCGTGTCGGTGACGGCCTCGCCGAGCGCCTCGCGCAGGACGGTGTCGGCCTCGAACGCCGAGACCGACTCGGCCAGCGACGCCGGCAGCGGGGCGATGCCCCGCGCGGCGCGCTCCTCCTCCGCCAGGCCCGCCGGGTCCACGTCGACCGGCTCCGGCAGCCTCAGGCCGGCGCCGAGGCCGTCCCGCCCCGCCGCGAGCAGCGCCGCCAGCAGCAGGTACGGGTTGGCGGCGGCGTCCAGGCACTTGACCTCCAGGTTCGCGGCGGTGGCCCGCTCGCCCTCGGCCCCCGTCACGAACCGCAGCGCGGCCTCCCGGTTCTCCAGCCCCCAGCACGCGTACGCGCCCGACCAGTGCGACGGGACCAGCCGCAGGTAGCTCGCCACCGACGGCGCGCCGACCGCCAGCAGCGCGGGCAGCCGGCGCAGGATGCCCGCGGCGAACGCCTCCCCGGCCGCCGTCATCCCGTACGGTCCGGGGCCGCCCGCCATCGCGTTCACCGCGCCGCCCGCCGTGCCGTCCGCCGTGCCGTCCCGCCACAGGCTGAGGTGGGCGTGCGCGCCGTTGCCGACCGAGTCGGCCTCCACCTTGGGGGAGAACGAGGCGGCCATCCCGTGCCGGATCGTCACCGCCCGGATCGTCTCCCGGACCAGCACGGCGGTGTCGGCCGCGCCGACCGGGTCCTCGGCGGCCACCGAGACCTCGTACTGCCCCGGCGCGTACTCCGGGTGCAGCTGGACGACCCTCACGCCCGTCGCCTTGAGGGCCTTCAGAAGGTCACGCAGGTAGTCGGCCAGCTCGGTGACCCGCGTCATCCCGTACGCGGGGCCCTTGCAGGCCGGGGAGAAGTCCTCGCCGTCGCCGTCCGACACCGCCCACTCGATCTCGAACGCGGCCTTCACCGCGTAGCCGAGCCCGGCGAGCCGGTCGGCCTCGCGGCGCAGCAGGGCCCGCGCGTCCAGCGGGTGGACGGATCCGTCCTGGGCGTAGCGGTCCGCGGGCGCGTGCGCCCAGCCCGGCAGCGCGGCCAGCGGGACGAGCCGGTCCAGGTCGGGGTGCAGCCGCAGGTCGCCGGTCGGGCCGCCGATGTGGCGCCCGGACACGATCGAGTCGTCCAGCAGGAACACGTCGAATATCGGGGACATCCCGACGCCCCACGCCGCGGCGTGCTCCAGCCGCTCCACCGGGACGGTCTTGGTGCGGGTGATCCCGCTGACGTCCACCCACGTCAGCGCGACGGCGACGATGCCCTCGCCGGCCATCCTGCGCGCCGCCTCGGCCGCGCGGGCGCCCATCCGGGCCCGGTCGTGCCCGTCGAGGGCCTGCTCTCCGGCGTCGCCGCCTTGCAGGGAGGTGTGCGAGGTGGGTTCCACGGCTGCTGGCTCCTGGTCGGGTGGCGGCGGAGGTGAACACGCTCCGTAAGGGCATCGTAGGGAGAACGCAGTCGCGTTTCAGGGAGGATGCGGGAGCCGTGCTGGAGTATCTGGAGTCGCTGCGGCTGGTCGACCACCACTGCCACGGTGTCCTCGGCGAGGACCTCGGCAGGACGGCGTTCGAGGAGGCGCTCACCGAGGCGGAGACCGCGGGACCGCCCGGCGTGAGCATGTTCGACACCCAGGTCGGGTTCGCGCTGCGGCGCTGGTGCCCGCCCGTCCTCGGGCTGGGCGCCCACGCCGAGCCCGAGGAGTACCTGGCGCGCCGGGCCGAGCTGGGCGCCGCCGAGGTGAACCGGCGGTTCCTGGCGGCCGCCGGGCTGGACGTGCTCTGCGTGGACACCGGCTACACGCCGGAGGCGATCCTCGACCCGCCCGCCCTCGGCCGGCTGGCCGGGGCGAGGGCGCACGAGATCGTGCGGCTGGAGACCGTCGCGGAGCGGGTGGCGGCGGACGGCGTCGGGGCGGGCCGGTTCGCCGGGGAGGTGCGCTCCCGGCTCCACGCCGCGTTCGCCGCGGGCGCCGTGGGGGCCAAGTCGATCGCCGCGTACCGGGCCGGGCTGGAGCTGTCGGGGATGCGGCCGCCGGAGGCGGAGGTCGCCGGCGCGGCCGGGCGGCTGATGCGCGCGGCGGAGAGCGTCGGCGCCCCGCCGCGCGTGTGCGACGAGACCCTGCACCGGTTCCTCGTCTGGTGCGCGGTGGACGCCGGGGTGCCCGTCCAGTTCCACGTCGGCTACGGGGACGTGGACGCCGACCTGCGCCGCGGCGACCCGCTGCTGCTCATCGAGCTGCTGCGCGCCATGGCCCCCGTCCCCGCGATGCTGCTGCACAACTACCCGTTCCACCGGCACGCCGGGTACCTGGCGCAGGTGCTGCCGAACGTGCACGTCGACGCGGGCCTGGCGACCCACAACCTCGGGCACCGCTCGCCCGCGTTCATCGCCGAGCTGCTGGAGCTGGCGCCGTTCGGGAAGGTGCTGTACTCCTCGGACGCGTTCGGGCTGGCCGAGCTCTACCACCTCGGGGCGCTGCTGTTCCGGCGCGGGCTCGCCGGGTTCCTGGCCGGGGGAGTGGAGGACGGAGCCTGGACGGCCCGCGACGCCGAGCGGGTCGCGGGGCTGGTGGCCTCCGGCAACGCCCGCCGGGTCTACGGTCTGGAGTGAGCCGATCTTTCGGGCAGCACCGGCAATCGGGAGGAACCGGCATGGCCGCACGTGAACGCCTGCTCGTCATCGGGGGCGACGCCGCGGGGATGAGCGCCGCGTCCCAGGCCCGCAGGCTGCGCGGCCCCGAGGACCTGGAGATCGTCGCCGTGGAGCGCGGGCGCCACGCGTCCTACTCGGCGTGCGGCATCCCGTACTTCGTCGGCGGCGTGGTGGACGGGCTGGACGCGCTCGTCGCCCGCACGCCCGCCGAGTTCCGCGAGCGCGGCATCGACCTGCGGCTGCGCACCGAGGCCGTGGAGATCGACACGGGCGGCGGCCGGGTGCGGATCCGCTCCCTCGACGGCGGCGGCGAGCGCTGGGAGCCCTACGACCGGCTCGTGGTCGCGACCGGCGCCGTCCCCACCCGCCCGGACCTGCCCGGCGTGGACGCCGAGGGCGTCCACGGCGTCCAGATCCTCGACGACGGCGTGGCGATCCGCCGCGCCGTCGAGGAGCGGGACCCGCGCCGCGCCGTCGTGGTGGGCGGCGGCTACATCGGCCTGGAGATGGCCGAGGCGATGGTGATGCGCGGCCTGGAGGTCTCGCTCGTGGACTTCGCCGACCAGCCGATGCGCACCCTCGACCCGGACATGGGCGCGATCGTCGCGGACGCGATGCGCGGCATCGGCGTGCGGCTGTACCTGGGGGAGCCGGTCGAGGGCTTCGACACCTCCCCGGAGGGGCGCGTCACCGCGGTCCGCACGCGGGACCGCACGCTGCCCGCGGACCTGGTCGTCCTCGGGCTCGGCGTGCGGCCGGCCTCCGGACTGGCCGAGCGGGCCGGGATCGAGACCGGCCCGACCGGCGGGATCGTCACCGACCGGCGGATGCGCACCCGCACCGAAGGGGTGTGGGCGGCGGGCGACTGCGTCGAGACCCGCCACCTGGTCTCGGGCGCGCCGGTCGCGATCGCGCTCGGCACGCACGCCAACAAGCAGGGCCGCGTCGCCGGCATCAACATCGGCGGCGGCTACGCCACCTTCCCCGGCGTGGTCGGCACGGCCGTCTCCAAGATCTGCCGGGTGGAGGTCGCGCGGACCGGGCTGAACGAGGCCGAGGCGGCCGCGGCCGGGTTCGAGACGCTGAGCGTCGCCGTCGAGTCCACCACCCGGGCCGGCTACATCCCGGGCGCCGCCGCGATGACGACCAAGCTGATCGCCGAGCGCCGCTCGGGCCGGCTGCTCGGCGCGCAGATCGTCGGCGAGGAGAACGCCGCCAAGCGCGTCGACGGCCTGGCGATCGCGCTGTGGAACGGGATGACGGTCGAGGAGATGACGGGCCTCGACCTCGGCTACGCGCCGCCGTTCGCGCCCGTCTGGGACCCCGTCCTGGTCGCCGCCCGCAAGGCCGCCGACGCCGTCGAGCGGGACATGCGCTCCGGCTCTTGATCCCCTTTGTCGGTGATCTCCCCTACGGTGTGGCCTCATGGCGACTGCGGGGCCGGGGGCGGCCGACGAGAACACCTGGGAGATGCCGGACGCGTGGCGGCGGGTCGCCCATCCCCGCCGGGACCGGCCGGGGCCGTGGCCGCGGGCGCGGATCGACGCCGCGGCGGTGGAGAAGGCGCGGGCCCTGGTGGAGGCCGCCAGAGCCGGCGTCGAGGACGTCCTCGCGCTGCCCGGCACGCCGCCCGAGCTGGCCGAGCACGGCCGCGCCTACCTGAAGGGCGAGGCCGACGCGCTGGGCGCGGCGGTGGTCGCGACCGTCGCGGTGTCCAAGCGCGGCCTGCTCGAACTCGGCGGGAAGGACCCGTTCCGGGACGCCTGGGCCGCCGAGCACGGCCTGCCGTTCGCGGCGGCCGCCTACGCCGAGCTGCCCGAGGTCACGAGCGACTACCGGCAGGCGGGGAGCCAGGCGACCTGGACCGGTGTGCGCTGGACCGGGACGCCCGGCAACTACCGCGAGTGGTGGTCCGAGGAGAGCGCCGCACGGCACCTGCGCGCCCTGCTGGCCGCCGCCGACGACGACGTGTACGCCGCGTCCGTCGAGGCGCTGGCGACCCGGCGCCGGACGCCGATGCAGCGGATGGTCGTGTCCTACCTGGTGCCGACCAGGGGAGATTGGGTGGACGAGGTCCGCGCCGACCCGGCGATCGTCGGCCTGCCGCCCTTCTCGGTGCACCGGTGGATGCTGTTCTGCTCGCTCGGCGAGCAGGAGCAGGCCGACCCGGCCGTCCTGCCGCTCGGCTACTACGACCGGGGGACGAGCGTCGTCGCGACCCTCGTGGACGGCGTCGACCCGTCCGGTGCGGTGCCGCTGGTGGCCGGAGCCCTGGAAGGCCAGTACACCGACACCGACGCCTACCGGAGCCTGCTGGACGTGCTCGCCCGGCTCCCCGTGGACGAGGCCTTCCAGGCCCTCGTGGACCGCATCAGCCACAGGTACGTCCAGCCCGCGCTGATCGCCGCCGCGCGGGCGTATCCGCGGCGGGCGCTGCGCCTGCTCGCCCCGGCCGCGCGGACGCCGGAGGCGGAGGACCTGCTGCGGGCCCACCTGCTCACCCATCCCGAGCTGGTGGAGGAGACGCTGCCGGAGCTTCCGGAGGAGTCGCGCGCGGTGATCGGCGCGCTCCGCGAGACCACCGTCCGGGTCCCGGAGGCGTCCGGCGACGCCCTGCCGCCGCTGCTCGCGGACCCGCCGTGGACCCGGCCCCGGACGAAGGCCGAACCCGTCGTCGTCAAGGACCTGGCCTCGCCCGGCACGCGCCTCATCGCCTGGGAGCCCGGCGAGCGGGACGCCTGGACGGTGGACCTCCACCACATGTGGCGATGGGTGGAGCGCCTGGAATGGCCCGCCCAGGTGGAGAAGTTCAGGAACGGCGCGCTGCCCTCCCACCAGCAGCCCGTGCTCTTCGTCGAGGCGCCCGAGGACCTCGTCCGCCCGCTCCTGGCGGGCTGGGAGCCGCCCGACCCCTGGTACGTGGGCGAATGGATGCGGGTCGTCGTCGCCCGGTTCGAGCTCGACGCGCTGGACCCGGCCGTCTTCGCGGCGCGGCGCGACCCCGCGGGCGTGGGCGCCGTCCTCCTGCCGTTCCTGAGCGACGAGGTCGCGCGGCTCATGGCCGACTGGCTCGTGCGGCTCAAGCAGGCGGGCAGGACCGCGCAGACCTGGTTCCGGCGGCACGGCCCGGCCGCCGTCCCGGCCCTGGTGCCGCCCGCCCTCGGCAAGGCGGGCGCCCAGCGCCGCGCCGCCGAGGCCGCCCTGCGGTTCGTCGCGGACCGGCACGGCGCCGAGGCGGTCGTCGCGGCGGCCCGCGTCCAGGTGGACCGTGCGGCGGACGCGGTCGAGGCGCTGGTCACGGCCGACCCGCTGGACGTCCTCCCCGCGAAGATCCCGCAGGTCGGCGACTGGGCCGACGTGCGGCTGCTCCCGCAGATCCTGCTGCGCGACCGCGAGCGGGCGCTGCCGGACGCCGCCGCGCGGCACGTCCTGACGATGCTCGCGATGTCGCGGCCCGCCGAGGTCTACCCGGGGGTGCGGGCGGTCCGCGACGCGTGCGACCGGGAGTCCCTCGCCGAGTTCGGCTGGCGGCTGTTCCGGCAGTGGGAGGCGCACGGCGCGCCGTCCAAGGAAGGCTGGGCCCTGGCGCAGCTCGGCCTCACCGGCGACGACGAGACCGTCCGCCGCCTGACCCCGGTGATCCGGGCGTGGCCCGGCGACGGCGGGCACGCCAAGGCGGTCACCGGCCTGGACGTCCTCGCCGCCATCGGCACCGACGTGGCGCTCACGCACCTGCACGGCATCGCGCAGCGGGTGAAGTTCAAGGCGCTCAGGGCCCGGGCGCAGGAGAAGATCGAGGAGGTCGCCGCCGGGCTGGAGCTGACCGCGGAGCAGCTCGCCGACCGGCTCGTCCCCGACTTCGGGCTGGACGCCGACGGCACCCTCACGCTCGACTACGGCCCCCGCCGCTTCGTCGTCGGCTTCGACGAGCAGCTCAAGCCCTTCGTGGCGGACGAGGACGGCGCCCGCCGCAAGGCGCTGCCCAAACCCGGGGCCAAGGACGACCCCGAGCTCGCCCCGGCCGCCGCCAAGGCGTTCTCGGCGCTGAAGAAGGACGTGCGGACCGTCGCCGCCGACCAGCTCCGCCGCCTGGAGGCGGCCATGGTCGCGCGGCGCCGCTGGCCCGCGCGGGAGTTCCGGGAGCTGCTGGCCGGGCACCCGCTCGTCCGGCACCTCGTCCGGCGCCTGGTGTGGCTCGCGTCCGAGGGCGAGGAGGGGGACGCGAGAACGACCGCGTTCCGCGTCGCCGAGGACGGCACGTACGCCGACGTCGACGACGAGACCGTCGAGATCGCCGGCACGGCGCGGGTCCGGGTCGCGCATCCCGTCGACCTCGGCGGCTCGCTCGCCGCCTGGTCGGAGGTGTTCGCCGACTACGAGATCCTGCAGCCGTTCCCGCAGCTCGGACGTCCCGTCCACGTCCTCGCCGACGGCGAGGGGAGCGACGGCAGGCTCGAACGGTTCGAGGGCCTGACCGTCCCGGTCGGCAAGGTGCTCGGCCTGACCTCGCGCGGCTGGGACCGCGGCGCGCCTCAGGACGCGGGCATCGAACCCTGGATCTCCCGGCGGCTGCCCGGCGGCCGCCACATCGTCATCGACCTCGATCCCGGCATCGCCGTCGGCGCCGTGGACGCCCTGCCCGACCAGAGACTCGACGCGGTCGGCCTGGCGGACCGCCCCGAGCAGAGGTGGCTCGGCGGCGGCACCACGGGCTCCTTCGCCGACCTCGACCCGGTCACCGTGTCCGAGATCCTCGCCGACCTGGCGACGCTCACCTGAGAAAGAGAACTTCCATGGAACTGCCGAAGGCGCTGCTGGACCCGCCGTGGGCGCGCAGGCCGGCCCCCCTGCCCACCGGTGACGAGCCGATCATCGTCCCCGGCCTGGCGGCGCCGGACGGCCGCGCGATCGTCTGGGAACCCGGCGAGCGCGAGGGCTGGGCCGCGGTCCGCCCGTTCGGGTCCTGGCAGCACGGCGAGTGGGAGGAGGCCGCCGAGGAGTTCCGCGACGGGCGGATGGGCTACGAGCCCACGCGGGCGGGCTTCCTCGCGCAGGCGCCCGAGCATCTCGCGCGGCCGCTGCTGGCCGGGTGGGATCCGCACGTGACCTGGGACTTCCACCATTCCCTCCAGCCGATCGTGGCGCGCTTCGAGACCGCCGCCTGGGACGTGGCGGTCCGGCTCGCCAAGCAGAACCCGTACGGGACGGGCCCGGTCGTGCTGCCGTTCCTGTCCGCCGACGTGGCCCGGATGGTCGCCGACTGGCTCTACCGGCTCACGTCGGCGCAGGAGCTCGCGCACGCGTGGTTCGCGCGGCACGGCCTGGCCGCCGTCCCGTACCTGGTGCCGGACGCGCTGGGCAAGCGCGTCGGCCCGCGCCGGGGCGCGGTCAAGGCACTGAGGCTGATCGAGGGCGACGTCGTGGAGGCGGCCCGCGTCCACGGGGACGAGGCGGCCGAGGCGGTCGCGCGGCTCCTCGCCGCCGCGCCTCCCGAGACCGCGCCCGTCGAGCCGCCGGTCCGGGCGCCGTCCCTGCCGAAGTGGCTCGACGCCGGCGCCCTTCCCCGCCCGGTCCTGCGGGACGGCGGCGAACTGCCGGGCGACGCGGCGCGCAACCTGCTGCTCGCCCTGACGGTGAGCCCGGGCGCCCGGCTCGACGCGACCGGCGTCGTGGACGGCGCCGCCCAGGTCTGCGAACCGGAGTCGCTGACCGCGCTCGTCTGGGCGCAGTTCGAGGCGTGGCAGGCGGCGGGCATGCCCAAGGGCAGCGGCTTCGTGCTGTCGGCCCTCGGACGCTTCGGCGACGACGTGGTCGTCCGCAGGCTCGTCCCGCTGGTCAAGGAGTGGCCGGGACGAAGCGGCGGGTACAGCAGCGCCGTCCAGGGCCTCGAAGCGCTGGTCGGGATCGGCACCGACCTCGCCCTGACGCAGCTCAACGGCATCGCGCGGAAGTCCCGGTACAAGGGCCTGCGGGGCGAGGCGCAGCGCAAGCTGGCGCAGATCGCGGAGCGGCGCGGCCTGACGGCCGCGCAGCTCGCCGACCGGCTCGTCCCCGACTTCGGGCTGGACGCCGACGGGACCCTCACGCTCGACTACGGCCCCCGCCGCTTCGTCGTCGGCTTCGACGAGCAGCTCAGACCGCAGGTGGCGGAAGAGGGCGGGGCCCGCCGCAAGGCGCTGCCCAAGCCCGGGGCCAAGGACGACCCCGAGCTGGCCCCGGCCGCCTACCGGCGGTTCGCGGAGCTGAGGAAGGACGTCCGCGCGGTCGCCTCCGCGGAGGTGGCCCGTCTGGAGTCGGACATGGTCACGGGCCGCGCGTGGACGCGCGCCGAGTTCGGCGCGTTCCTCGTCGAGCACCCGCTGATGGGGCACCTCGCCCGCCGGCTGGTCTGGCTGGGCGGCGACCGGGCGTTCCGGATCGCCGAGGACCGGACGTTCGCCGACCTCCACGACGAGACCGTCGACCCCGCCGAGTGGGCGGACGTCCGGATCGCCCATCCGGTGCTGCTGGGCGACTCCCTGGCCGCCTGGTCGCAGGTGTTCGCCGACTACGAGATCCTGCAGCCGTTCCCGCAGCTCGGACGTCCCGTCCACGCCCTCGCCGACGGCGAGGGGAAGAGCGGCAGGCTCGAACGCTTCGAGGGGCCGACCGTCCCCACCGGCCGGATCCTCGGCCTCACCCGCACGGCGTGGAGCCGCGGCGCCCCGCAGGACAACGGCATCGAGCACTGGGTCTCCCGCACGCTGGCGCCAGGGGTCACCGTCGTGGTCGAACTGAGCCCCGGCATCGCGGTGGGCTACGTCGACCTGAACCCCGCCCAGACGATCGAGCGGGTCTGGATCGGCGCGGCGCCCGGCGACCCGTCCCGCGCGATCGCGGACGGTCTCGCCGGCGTCGACCCGGTCCTCGTCTCGGAGGTGCTGGCCGACCTGACCGGCCTGACCGCCTCCTAGGCGAAACGGCTGCTCGGCACGGGGCCGGGGGAGCGCACCATGTCCCTCGGCCCGGTGAGCCAGTGGCCGGCGACCGCGCGGACGAAGCCCGCCAGGCGCTCGTCGGGGTCCGGCGGCGCCCCGTCGCCGCCCTCGTCGTCGTCGGCCCGAGGGTCGGCGGCGACGATCTCGGCGGCCAGCACCTCCTCGGGCCGCTCGTCGGGCGGCATGGTCTCCGGCTCGCCGCCGGCCCCGACCCGCAGCCGCTCGCCCCACGGAGACACCGCCACCTGGTGCAGGAACCCGGTGACGTCGGCGCTCACCACCGGCGGGTCGGTCCAGCACGACGCGTGCTCGAACAGCACCTGCCCCTCGGCCCGCTCCCGCAGTCCGCCGGCGTCCGTCTCGTTCAGGTCGTAGGCGACCACGAGCGCGCCGGGGCGCCCGGGCGCGAACGGCTCGGCGGGCAGCCCGAGCAGGCGTGCCGCGGCCAGGCCCAGGATCCGGCTCGACCGGTCGGGCAGCAGGCCGACCGACGCGGGACGCCGCCCCGCCGCGTCCAGGACCAGCCGCAGCCGGTCGAGGGTCCGCCTGCACAGGGCGAAGCTGTCGGACGTGTAGGCGTAGCGCCCCGTCATGCCGTCCGCGAACCCGTACGGCGAGATCGTGGCGAGGACGCCGCCGCCCAGCGTGAAGTGCCAGCCCCGAAGGTCCCGGGAGTCGAGCGGTCCGGCGGCCTCCGCCCGGGCGAGCATCCGCGCGAGCCTGTCGCGAGCCGGGACCCAGTCCTCACCCGGCGCGGGCAGCCGCGCCGCCTCGCGGGCGGCCCGGCCGGGGTCCCCGGAGAACAGCGCGTTGTAGGCCAGCAGGTACCGGGCGGGCCACGGGTCCAGCGCGTCCACCCGCGGCTCCAGGGCCGCGACGGCCTCGGCGTGCCGGTTCTCGCGTTCCAGCGCCGACACCAGCTCCATGAGCAGGACGGGCTCGTCGGGCAGCATCTCCAGCGCGCGCCTCAGCGCCGGGACCGCGAGGAAGGCGACGCCGCGCTCGACGCAGGCGAAGCCGAAGTCGTAGAGCTGCTGCGGCTCCTGCCGGACGGCCATCGCCGCGGCCGCCTCGCGCATGTCGTCGAAGCCCGACAGCGCCGCCGCGCCCTCCATGAGCCGCGCGACCTCGCCCAGCTCCATCGTCTCGGCGTTGAACCGCAGATGCCGGATCAGTCCGGCGATGTCGCCGCTTTCCAGAAGTGCCCGCGCGTCGCTCATGGGCGGCCACGCTAGCCCCGGCGGGCCGCGTGGATCATCCGTTTTTCGCGCTACCCGGCCGACGCCAGCGCCCGCAGGACGTCCGCGACGAGGTCGGCGGTGTCCTCGACGCCGGCCGAGAAGCGCACGAAGCCGGGCGTCACGGCGTCGCCGCCCCAGCGGGCGCGCCGCTCGGCGGAGCTGTGCACGCTGCCGAAACTGGTGGCCTGCATGACGAGCCGCAGCGAGCCGAGGAACCTCTCGGCGGCCGCCTCGTCGTGCAGGGCGAACGACACGACGCAGCCGAACCGGCGCATCTGCCGGGCCGCGACCTCGTGGGACGGGTCGTCCGGCAGCCCCGGATACCTGAGCCCGGACACCTCCGGACGTCCCCGCAGCGCCTCGGCCACCGCCAGCGCGTTGGCCGCCTGCCGGTCCAGCCTCAGCTGGAGCGTGGCGAGCGACCGGTGCGCCAGCCACGCCTCCATCGGCCCGGGGATCGCGCCGACGGTCCTGCGCCAGACCCGGACCGCCTCCGCCAGGGCCGGGTCGCGGGTCGCGACGTGCCCGAGCAGCAGGTCGCCGTGCCCGGTCAGCGCCTTGGTGTCGCTGGCGACGGAGAAGTCGGCCCCGAGGTCGAGCGGCCGCTGCCCGAGCGGGGTCGCGAGGGTGTTGTCCACCGCCACGAGGGCGCCGGCCCGGTGCGCCGCCTCGGAGACCCGCCGGATGTCGCACACGTCCAGGTTCGGGTTGGACGGGGTTTCGAGCCAGACCAGCCGCGCGCCCTCCAGCAGCCCGATCTGGGCGTCGCCCGCGGTCGGCCCCATGCGGACGACCGCGCCGTAGGACTCCAGGCGCTCCTTCAGCGCCCGGGTCGTGTGGTAGCAGTCGTCGGGAAGGACCACGACGTCGCCGGACCGGACCTGCGCCAGAAGCACGCCGGCCACCGCCGCCATCCCCGAGGAGAACGACACGGCCTCCGCGCCGCCCTCCAGCTCGCCGACGGCCCGCTCCAGCAGCGTCCACGTCGGGTTCGACTCGCGCCCGTAGGTGTAGGGCCCGCTCGCCTCCCCGGCCAGGTGGTAGTGCGCCGCGAACACGGGCCCGGGCAGGCCCGGCGCGAAGTTCTCCGCCTCCGGCCGCCCGGCGCCCACGGCCAGCGTCCCGTCCCCGATCTCCATGCGCGCCCCTTCCCGTGGTCCGGCCACCCATCGTCCCACCTGCGGAATCCGGGCGGCCGAACGGCTCAGGGCCCGCGGAGGGAGCCGGCCATGGCGCGGACCGTCTCCGACCCGGCGACGCGGCCGGGCGTTCCAGGGGTCGGTCATTCACCGGATCCCCGGGATTTGTCGGCATGCTCCTCTACGGTGGGGCGGCATGGAAGATCAGCTCCCCGGCGAGAACGACCTGGTGATCCCGGACGCCTGGCGGCGTTCGCTGCACGCGCGGCGCGGCGGCGCCCCCGGTTCCAAGATCAAAGTGCCCGGTCCTGCGGCGGCGGCGCGCGCCGTCCAGGGCTTCGTGGAGCAGGGCCGCGGGGTGGTCGAGGCGCTGCTGAAGGGCGGCGCCGGCGAACCCGAGCTGGCCGAGGCGGCGCGGCGGCACCTGGACGGGCGGCCCGATCCGGCCGGGGCCGCGGTGGTCGCGGCCGTCACCTCGATGGGCGTGGGCGGCCACCAGGGGGACAAGGTGTGCCGGGCCTACGTCGACGCGTGGGTCGGCGAGCACGGGCTCGGGTTCGCGGCGTGCGCGCTGGTCGAGCTGAGCCGGACGAAGGCCGTCCGCAAGGGCGGCGGCACCTGGCTCGGCACCTCCGTCGGCGCGCAGCGCGTCACGGACGAGTACGCGCTCCAGATCCCGGAGCAGGAGGCGAAGCGCGTCCGCGGGCTGCTGGCCATCGCGTCCGACGCCGACTACGCCGACGCGGTCGAGCGGCTCGCGGCGCACAGGTCCGGCTGGTGCGCGAGCTGGCTGGTGTCGTACCTCGTCCCGACGCGGGAGGACTGGGTCGACGAGTGCTGCGCGGCCCCGCCCCCGCAGACGCGCCGCCACGACCTGCTGGGGATGGTGATGCCGGCGCTGGGCAAGCCGGAGCAGCTCGCGGCGGCGTTCCCGGCGCGCGGCCTGTACTGGGGCCAGGCGAGCCGCGCCCTGCTGGCCAGCATGGCCGACGGCATCGGGCCGGGCGTCCTGCCCTTCCTCCTCACCGAGGTGGACGGCCTCTCCCTGGAGTCCGAGGACCGCAAGCGCATCTTCGAGACGATCGCGATCCTGCCGACGGACGAGGCGTTCCAGGCGCTGCTCGACCGGCTCGACCGCAAGCACGTCCGGGCCGCCGTCGGGGAGGCCGCCCGCAGGTTCCCGGTGCGGGCGCTGCGGCTGCTGGCCCGCGCGGGCGCCGACGACCTGCTCGCCTCCCACGTCGAGGCCCACCCCGACCTGGCCGGCGCGGAGCTGCCCGGCCTGCCGGAGGACGTCGCCGCCGCCGTCCGGCGCGTCGCCGCCGCGTCCGCCCGCGTTCCGGAGGCGGCGCCCGGCGAGCTGCCCGCCGTGCTCGCCGACCCGCCGTGGCTGAACCCGCGGCGCCCCGTCCTCAAGGGCCTCACCGTCCCGGAGGCGCGGCTCGTGTGGCGGGAGGGCGAGCGGGAGGAGTGGCTCCAGTGGGACCCGAAGACCGAGAAGCCCGACGCCCCCGACTGGGAGGCGCTGGTCGGGGCCTACACGTCCGCCGGCCACGACTCGGGCAACGTGCAGCTGATGGTGTACGGGCCGGAGGAGCTGATCCGTCCCCTCATGCCCCGATGGAAGGGCTACGGCGTCCGGTGGGCTCACGTGTGGATGCGGCCTCTCGCGGCCCGCTACGAACTCGACGCCCTGCCCCCGGCCGTCCGGACGGCCAAGGCGTTCCCCGACACCTGCTGCGAGCCGCTGATGCCGTACCTGGACGGCGGCGTGGCGAGGTTCATGGCGGAGGGGCTCGTCAAGCGCGGGGCGCTCCTCGGCCCGGCCCGCCGGTGGTTCGGCCGCCACGGGGTCGACGCGGTGCCCCTGCTCGTCCCGGCGGCGCTCGGCGACAAGGCCAAGGAGCGGCGGCCCGCTGAGACCGCCCTGCGGTACGTGCGGGACCTGCGCGGCCTCGACGGCGTGGTCGCGGCGGCCCGCGACGCGCACGGCGACGAGGCCGCCGAGGCGGTCCGGACGCTGCTGTCCACTCCGCCGGTGGAGACGGGCCTCGACAGGCCCCCCGCCGTCGGCGCATGGCTGGATCCGACCCCGCTCCCGCAGGTGCTGCTGCGGGGCGGCGAACGCGCCCTTCCCCGGGAGGCGGTCGGCCGTCTGGTCGAGGTGCTCGCGCTCCCGACCCCGTACGCGATGGACGAGCTGGCGGAGGCGTGCGCACCCGGCACGCTGTCCGAATTCGGGTGGGCGCTCTTCCAGCAGTGGCTCGACGCCGGCAAGCCGTCCAAGGACGCCTGGGCCCTGCGGCAGCTCGGCCGCACCGGCGACGACGACACCGTCCGGCGCCTCACGCCGGTCATCCGGGCGTGGCCGGGGGAGGGCGGGCACAAGAACGCCGTCCACGGCCTGGACGTGCTCGCCGAGATCGGCACCGACGTGGCGCTGATGCACCTGCACGGCATCGCCCAGAAGGTGAAGTTCAAGGGGCTCCAGGCGGAGGCGCAGGAGCGGATCCGGCAGGTCGCGAAGCGGCTCGACCTGAGCACCGACCAGCTCGCGGACCGGCTCGTCCCGGACTTCGGCCTCGACGCCGAAGGGGGCATGACCCTCGACTACGGCACGCGCCGCTTCCTCGTCCGGTTCGACGAGCAGCTCAAGCCGTTCGTCGCCGACGAGGACGGCAAGCGGCGCAAGACGCTCCCCAAGCCCGCCGCCAAGGACGACCCCGAACTCGCGCCCGCCGCCTACCAGGCGTTCGCCGCGCTCAAGAAGGACGTCCGCACCGTCGCCGCCGACCAGCTCCGCAGGCTGGAGCAGGCGATGGTGACGCGGCGCCGCTGGACGCCCGCCGAGTTCGGCGAGTACATCGTCCGGCACCCGCTCGTCTGGCACATCGCCCGCCGCCTGGTCTGGCTGGCGGAGGACGGCGGCACGACCGCCGCGTTCCGCATCGCCGAGGACCGGACCTTCGCCGACGCCGGCGACGAGGCGTTCGCCCTCCCCGCGTCGGCCCGCGTCGGCGTCGCGCACCCGCTGGACCTCGGCGACACGGTGAAGGCGTGGTCGGAGGTCTTCGCCGACTACGAGATATCGCAGCCGTTCCCGCAGCTCACCCGCCCCGTCCACACGCTGACCGAGCAGGAGCGCGGCAGCGGGCGGCTGGAGCGGTTCGAGGGCCTCAAACTGCCCTTCGGCGACGTCCTCGGCCTGGTGAAGCTGGGCTGGGAGCGCGGCGCGCCGCTGGACGCCGGGGTCGAGCGGTGGATATCCCGGCGCGTCGCCGACCGGCGGTACGTCGTCATCGACCTCGATCCCGGCTTCGCGGTCGGCGCGCTTGACGCCACCGGCGACCACCAGGTCCTCGAGTACGTGTGGCTCGCCGCGGAACCCGCCGACTTCTGGCCCAGCAAGGGGACGCCGCTGACGTTCGGCGAGCTGCACCCCGTCATGGCGTCCGAGATCCTGTCCGACCTGACCGCCCTCGCCGACAGGGCCGAGAAGTGAGCGGCGCGACCGCCTGGGCGACGGCTCACCGGCCGGGGCGCGTCCCCCGGCGGCCCGGGCTCGGGAACCGCGGGCCTCGGCCGCCGCACGCGCCGTCCAGGACGGCGGCGACGCGGTCCAGCGTGGTGATCGGCGAGGTGTAGGGGAGGCGCAGATGGTGGGAGCAGGTCGCGTCGGCCGCGAAGGACGGCCCGGGTGAGAGTTCGAGCCCGTGCGCGCGGGCCCGGGCCGTCACGAGGTCGGATCGCACGGCGGTCAGGCGCAACCAGAGCGCGAGCCCTCCCGGCGGGACGGTGAACCGCCAGCGGTCGTCTCCGGCCAGCAGCCCGCTCAGGTGGTCGCGCTGCCGCCGCAGGGCCGTCCGCCGGTGGTCCAGGACCGGCGCCGGGTCGCGGAGGAGCTCGGCGGCGACCATCTGCTGCGTCGGCGCCGCGGACAGCGGCTCGCACAGCGGATGGCGGGCCAGTTCGCCGACCAGCGCGGCCGTCCCGCGGATCCAGCCGACCCGCAGGCCGGCCCAGACCGTCTTGGCCGCGGAGCCGACGAGGACGGCGCGGGGTATCCGGGCAAGCGGCGCCGGCGCCGCCCGCAGATCGAGGTCGCGCATGGTCTCGTCCGCCACCACGGTCACCCGGTGCCGTTCGGCGAGCCGGGCCACGGTCCGCCGGGCGGCGCCCGGCATGAGCGCGCCGGTCGGGTTCTGGAAGTCGGGGACCAGGTAGGCCAGCCCGCCCGCCGCGGCCCGGAACGCGTCGTCGAGCTGGTCCAGGTCCCAGCCGTCCGTGGCGACCCGGCAGCCGGCCAGGCGGGTTCCGGCCGCACGGAAGCCGGCCAGCACGGCGGGATAGGTGGGGATCTCCACGGCCGCGGCCCGGGGGCGCAGGTGCGCCGTCAGCAGCGCGAGGGCCGCGCGCGCCCCCGAGGTGATCAGTATCTGCTCGGGCCGCGTGAGGAGTCCTTCGCCTGTGTAGCGGTCCGCGATCAGTGAGCGCAGCTCCGGCAGCCCCGCGCCGGTCTCCCCGCTTTCGGCCAGGACCGGGCCGGAACGCTCGGCCGCTCTCAGCAGTGCCCGCTGATACGCCGTGTGGGGCGCGGCCGGAACCGCCCTTCGCAGGTCGATGGCACCGTCCTCGCCGACGGCCGAGACCGGGGCGACGCGCATCGCCGCCTCCGGCGGAAGCCGCAGGGTGCTCGCGCTGCCGCGGCGCGTGTCGACCCATCCCTCGTCGCGGAGGATGTCCAGCGCCGCGGCCACCGTCCCCCGGCTCACGCCGAGCGCGGCGGCGGCACGGCGTTCGGCGGGAAGCGGGGAACCGACCCGCAACCGGCCGTCCAGGGCGGCGTCGCCGACCGCGTCGGCCAGCGCCCGTGCCAGGGCGACGCCCGGCCTTCGCCACACGCCCAGCGCTGCGGCCAACTGGAGGTCGGTGGTACGCATTGGTCCAGTTTGCCAAGATTGGCCCAGGATCTGTGACGCCGCCCTGGATACCGTCGCGCTCATGCATCCACGCCTCGCCGCAGATCTCGCCCGGCTTCCGGATCTCCTGCGGACGGTCGGCCTGAGCGCGAACGACATCCTCGGTCGCCTGGACGAGCAGCCGGTCATCCCGCCCTTGCGCCTGCCCGACCCGGTGCCGCTCCCCGAGGAGGGGGCCGGGCTGGCGGCGGCGCTCACGGAGTTCACCCGCGAGTGGGCTCCGCTGCTGTCCGCCAGCGCCGGGCCCCGCTACCTCGGCTTCGTCACGGGCGGCGCCACGCCGGCCGCGCTGGCGGGCGACTGGCTGACCGCGGCCGCCGACCAGAACCCCACGTCGGCGCTCGACGGCGCGGGCCCGGAGCTCGAACGCCGGACGGTCGGCTGGCTGCGCGAGCTGTTCGGTCTCGGCGCCGCGCACCAGGGGGCGTTCGTCAGCGGTGCGACCATGTCCAACACGGTGGGCCTGGCGGTCGCCCGCGAATGGCTCGGCGAGCGCATGGGCGTCACCGTGGCGGAGGAGGGCACGGCGGCACTGGGACGGGTGCGCGTCCTGTCCGGAAGTCCGCATTCGAGCATCGGGAAGGGCCTGTCCATCCTCGGTCTCGGCCGTGCCTCGCTGGTTCAGGTGCCGGTTCTGCACGGCCGGGAGGCGGTCGACCCCGAGGCGCTGGAGCGGGCGTTGGCCCAGGCCGGCGGCCCGGCGATCGTGGTCGCCAACGCCGGCACGGTCAACACCGTCGACTTCGACGACCTCCGCGCCATCGCCGCGCTGCGGGAACGCCACGAGTTCTGGCTCCACGTCGACGCCGCCTTCGGCGCCTTCGCGGCGCTGTCGCCGGACCACGCGGACCTGGTCGCCGGACTCGACGCCGCCGACTCCATCTGCGTCGACCTGCACAAATGGCTGAACGTCCCCTACGACAGCGCCGTGCAGTTCACCCGCCACCGGCGCCTCCAGACCCGGGTGTTCCAGAACGCCGCCGCCTACCTCGGTCCGCTCGGCGAGACGCCCGACCCCGTCCACCTCACCCCGGAGAACTCCCGCCGCCTGCGCGCCCTCGCCGCCTGGTTCACGCTGCGGGCCTACGGGCGGGACGGGCACCGCGAGATCGTCCAGCGGAACATCGCCTGCGCCCGCGCCCTCGGGCGGGCCGTCGAGACGATCCCCGGCCTGCGCCTGCTCGCACCGGTCCGCCTGAACGTCGTGTGCTTCACGCTGGCCGGGGACCCCACCGCCGAGCGGCTCGCCGACCTCGCCGCCGACCTGAAGGACGAGGCGTTCCTCACCCCGACCGCCTATGCCGGGGTGCCCGCGCTCCGCGCCGCCTTCAGCAACTGGCGCACCACCGAGGCCGACGTCCACCGCCTCACCGAGGCCCTGAGGAACACGCCCCCAGGGGCGGCCCGGAGCTCTGTCAGGCGGTCTTGAGGGTGCCGCCGTCGATGACGTGGTCGGCGCCGTGGATGTTGGCGGCACGGTCGGACAGCAGGAAGGCGACCAGGTCCGCCACCTCCTCGGGTTCGGTGATGCGCCCGGAGGCGATGCCGGCCTGTCCGGGCAGGCCCGCGAGCAGGTCGTCGTGGCCGATCCCGAACGCGGCCGCCACCTTGCCGCCGAAACCGTCCGGGTCGGTCCACAGCGGGCTGGCGACGACGCCGGGGGAGACGGTGTTCACGCGGACGCCGCGCGGCGCCAGTTCCTCGCTGAGCCGCTTTCCGAACAGGGTCAGCGCCGCCTTCGCCTCCGCGTAGCCGACCGGCGAGCCGGTGGGCGTCCGGGCGTTGATCGAGGAGATGTTCACGATCGCGCCCTTGCGCTCCAGGATGCTCGGCAGCGCCGCCTTGGTGGTCCACACCGCGCTGAACAGGTTGAGATCGAACATCCTCTGCCACTGCTCGTCGCCGACGTCGAGGAACCCGCCGACGGTCAGCCCGTCCGGGTCGCCCGCGCCGACGTTGTTGACGAGGAAGTCGATCCCGCCGACCGCGGCGAGCGCCTCGTCGACGACCGCCGTCGCCCCGTCGCGGGTGCTCAGGTCGACGGGCACGGCCGCGGCGGCGACCTTCTCCAGGTCGGGGGTGACGGTCCGGGCGGCGCCCACCACCCGGACGCCCTCCGCGGCCAGGGCCTGTGCGATCGCGAGGCCGATGCCGCGACTCGCGCCGGTGACCAGAGCGGTCCTTCCGCTGATGCCGAGATCCATGATCTTCCTTTCTGAATGGGCGAATTCTTGAACTAGAGGTCAAAAATGAGGGCGTAAAAAGGGCGTTCGTCCGAAGTGTCGCGCCTCAGAGGCCGGCCAGGGCGGTGTCGATGATCCGGTACAGCTCCGGTCGGCCGAACGTCTTGGCCATGACCCGCAGCCCGGCGAGGGTGGTCTGGAAGAGCAGCGCCTGCGCCTTGGCGTCGACGCCCCGGTCGACGTCGCCGTCCCGCTGCCCTTGCTCGATGCGGGCGGCGAACAGCCCGATCATGCGCTCCTCCATCCGGTGCACCGCGCGGGTGGCCTCCTCGTCGCGCCCGCCGAGCTCGCCGACCGTGTTCTGGGCCAGGCAGCCGCGGCGCACCGGCCCGTCCAGGTCCATGTCCACGAGCATCGCGAAGTACGCGCGGAAGCGCTCCCTGGTGGTGCCCGGCCGCCAGAGGAACTCCTCGGTCAGCTCCACGCCGCTCCGGCTGTAGAGGTCCAACGCCTTGGCGAACAGCTCGCGCTTGGAGCCGAAGGAGTGGTACAGGCTGCCCTTGGCCACTCCGGTCGCCTCGGCCAGGTCGGCGGGGGACGTGTCGGCGTAGCCCTTGGTCCAGAACGTCTCCATCGCCCGCGCGACGACCACGTCCGGTTCGAAGCCCTTCGGTCTCCCCATGCCGCGACCGTAGCGAGTATTTGACCTAGAGGTCAAATACTCGTGCGGCGCGAGCCGGGCGCCACTCAGGCCCGCCGCTTGCCGCGGCCGCTCAGACGAAGGCGGAGCGGTGGTCGCGGACGAACTGCTCGAAGGTCGTCGGCTCGCGGCCGGTGAGGTCGCGGACCGTCGTGGTGACGGTCTCCGCGCCGCCGTCCCGGTACGCGCGGCTCACCTCGATCAGGGCGTCGGCGTGGAACGCGGGCAGGCCGCGTTCCAGCATGGCGGCTCGGGCGTCGGCGTCCGAGAGCCCGACGAAGCGGACCGGCGTGTCCAGGACCTGGGAGAGCACCCCGGCGGCGTCGTCGTAGGTCAGCGCCTCGGGGCCCGTGATGGCGTGGACGCGGCCGTCATGACCGTCGGTGGTGAGCACGTGGGCGGCGACCCGGGCGATGTCGCGGACGTCGACGAAGCTGATGGGGGCGTCGGCGCGGGGCTGGGCGAACCGGCCGGCCGACCTGATCGACGCGGCGAACTGGCGGGAGAAGTTCTGCATGTAGAAGTTCGGCCGCAGGAACGTCCACCGCAGGCCGGACTCCTGGAGCGCCGCCTCCGCGGGCCGGTGGAGGCGGGCGATGGGCGTCAGCTCCTCGTCGGCCCGCCAGACCGACAGCTTGACGACCCGGGAAACGCCCGCCGCGGTCGCCGCCTCGACGAGGTTGAGCTCGTGGCGGGTCTGGTCGGGCCCCATCGCGCCGACCAGGAACACCGCGTCGGCGTCGCGCAGCGCCGGCGGAAGCGTCGCGGGCCGGCCGAGGTCGATCCGGACGGCGTCCAGGCCGGCGGCGGCCGCCTGATCGACGTCGCGCTGCGCGTGGTACGCGGCGCGGACCGGCTGCCCGGCGGTGCGCAGTATCTCGAGGAGCGCCGAACCCACGGCCCCGCCCGCTCCCGTCACCAAGATCATGCCGCGCATGCTATCCGCCGTGCCGGCGGGGAAGATCTGGATCTTCGGGCGGAGTGTCCGAGGGGTCCCCTAGCGTTGGGGCATGGAAGATCACCCCTCGGAGGGGCCGGAGGACGTGGACACGGGGTACCAGCGGCCGCCGGCGGAGGTGCGGTTCGCCGGCGAGCTGGAGAGGCTCCGCGAGAGCGACACCGGGCCGAGGCCGCCCGGCTGGGCGCTCGGCCTGACGGCCGCGCGGCGGTTCATCGTCGGGGACGAGGCGCTCGGCGTCCGCCGCAAGTTCGTCGGCGACACCGCCCTCATCGACCGGGCCCTGGTCACCCTCGCCACCAGCCGGGGGCTGATGCTCGTCGGCGAGCCCGGGACGGCGAAGTCGCTGCTGTCGGAGCTGATCGCGGCGGCGGTCAGCGGCACCTCCACGCTGACCATCCAGGGCGGCGCGGCCACCACCGAGGACCAGATCAAGTACTCGTGGAACTACGCGCTGCTGGTCTCGGAGGGGCCCTCCACGCGCTCCCTCGTCCCGGCGCCGCTGCTCACCGGGATGGCCGAGGGCAAGGTCGTCCGGTTCGAGGAGATCACCCGCTGCCCGCTGGAGGTGCAGGACTCGCTGCTGTCGCCGCTGTCCGACCGCGTCCTGGCGATCCCGGAGCTGTCCCGCGCGGCCTCCGGCGGGAGCGGGGCGCCCTCGTCCCACGGGGGGCAGAGCGCGGACGCGATGGTGTTCGCCCGCGACGGCTTCAACATCATCGCGACCGCCAACACCCGCGACCGCGGCGTGAACGAGATGAGCGCCGCGCTCAAGCGGCGGTTCAACTTCGAGACCGTGTTCCCGATCGCCGACTTCGCGACCGAACTGGAGCTGGTCGAGCAGGAGGCGGGGCGGCTGCTGGAGCACAGCGGGGTGGAGGTCGCGCCGCGCCGGGACGTCCTCGAAGTGCTCGTCACCGTGTTCCGGGAACTGCGCGACGCCACCACCGAGGAGGGCCGGTCGATGGACCGGCTGTCGGCGGTGATGAGCACCGCCGAGGCGGTCTCGGTCGCCCACCAGGTCGGGGTGCGCGGCTGGTTCCTGCGCGGCGAGGAGGGCGGGGCCGCCGACATCGTCGAGTGCCTCGCCGGCACCGCCGCCAAGGACAACCCCGAGGACCTGGCCCGGCTGCGCCGCTACCTGGAGCAGCAGGCTCCCCGCCGCGACGGGGAGCAGTGGAAGGCGCTGCACGCCGCCCGGCACCTGCTGCCCGGCTGATGGTCGCCACGTTCGTCGGCGTCCGGCACCACAGCCCCGCCTGCGCCCGCCTCGTCCGGGAGACGATCCGGCGGCTGCGGCCCGCGTACGTGCTGGTGGAGGGGCCCGCCGACTTCGGCGACCGGATCGGCGAGCTGCTCCTCGGCCACGAGCCGCCCGTCGCGGTCTTCAGCTACTACCGCGACGACGAGCGCGTGCACGCGTCCTGGTCGCCGTTCTGCGCCTACTCCCCGGAGTGGGTCGCGCTGAACGAGGGCCGGGCCGCCGGCGCGGAGCTGCGGTTCATCGACCTGCCCGCCTGGCACCCGGCGTTCGCCGGGCGGAGCAACCGCTACGCCGACGCCGAGCGCCGCTACGCCGAGGCGACCGGGCGGCTGTGCCGGGAGTTCGCCGTCGACAACACCGACATCCTCTGGGACCACCTGTTCGAGATCGACGCGGAGAACACGGCGGAGCGGCTCGACGCGTACTTCGGGCTCGTGCGGGGCGAGGCGGAGGCCGGGGAGGACGACGCCGCCCGCGAGTCCTACATGGCGGAGTGGGTGCGGGCCGCCGAGGCCGACGCCGGAGACCGCCCCGTCGTCGTGGTGACCGGCGGATTCCACAAGCCGGCCCTCGAAGCGCTCGCCGCGTCCGGCGGCACGGCGTGGCCCCGCGTGCCCGAGCCGCCCGGCGACTCCACCGGCGGCAGCTTCCTCGTCCCGTACTCGTTCCGGCGCCTCGACGCGTTCACCGGCTACCAGTCGGGCATGCCGTCGCCCGAGTACTACCAGCGGCTCTGGGAGGACGGCCCCGACGCGGCGGCCGGGGCGCTGGTGGAGACGGTCGTGGCCCGGCTGCGCCGGCGGGGGCAGGTCGTGTCGACCTCCGACCTGATCGCCGCGCGGACCCTCACCGCCGGCCTCACCCGCCTGCGCGGCCACCCCGCGCCGGCCCGCACCGACCTGCTCGACGGCCTGGTGTCCGCGCTGGTCAACGACGACCTCGACCAGCGGCTCCCGTGGACCTCCCGCGGCGCGCTCGCGCCGGGGGCGCACCCGGCCGTCGCCGAGATGGTGGACGCGCTGAGCGGCGACCGGACCGGGCGCCTGCACGCCGACACGCCCGCCCCGCCGCTCGTGGGGAACGCGACGGCCGAGCTGGCGCGCCTCGGGCTCGACCGCGGCGGCCCGGTCGTGCTGAAGCTGACGACCCCGCGCGGGCTGGAGCGGAGCCGGGCGCTGCACCGCCTGCGCGTCCTGCGGATCCCCTTCGCCGAGCGCGAGTCCGGCCCCGCCACGGGCGCCGACCCGGAGCTGGAGGAGCGCTGGACCCTGGACGCCGCCGACCGCGACGGGCGCCGCCACGCCGCGCTCATCGAGGCGGGCGCCTACGGGCCCACGCTGGCCGACGCCGCGGCGGCCGCCCTGGACGAGCGGATGGACGCCGCGGGCGCCGACATGGAGGGCCTCGCCGCCGTGCTGTTCGACGCGGCGCTGTGCGGCTGCGCCGACCAGTCCGGCCGGATCGCCGAGTCGATCTCCGCCGGGATCGCGGGCGCCTCCGACATCGCCGCGCTCGGGGCCGCGCTCGAATCCGTCCTCGGGCTGTGGCGGCACGACCGCGTCCTCGGCACGGCCGGCAGCCCGCTGTTCGGCACGGTCGTCGAGGAGTGCGCCGACCGGATCCTGTGGCTGGCCGAGGGCGTGCGCGGCGGTCCCGCGCCCGCCGACCTGCGCCGGCTGCGCGCCCTCGCCGCCGTCCGCGACGCGCTCCTGCACGCCTCCGGCACGCTGCGCCTCGACCGGGCCGCGGCGCTCGGCGTCGCGCGCCGCGTCGCCGCCGGATCCGGCGCCCCGCCCGACCGGCGCGGCGCCGCGTTCGGGCTCGCCTGCGTCCTCGGCGACGGCTCCGACCCGGCCCGGGCGATGCGCGGAGCGGCGGTCCCGGCGACGTTCGGCGACTGGCTCGCCGGGCTGTTCGCGCTGGCCAGGCAGGAGGTGCTCGACCCGGGCGCCGCCCTTCTCGGCGTCCTGGACGAGCTGGTCGGCGGCCTGAGCGAGGAGGACTTCCTCATCGCGCTGCCCGCGCTGCGGCAGGCGTTCGAGTTCTTCCCGCCCCGCGAGCGCGCCGCCATCGCCCAGGGGCTGCTGGACCGGCGCGGCCTTCGCGGCTCCGCCCGCGCGCTGCTGCGCGCGCCGGAAGCGCCGCTGCTCACCGCCGAGGCCCTCGCGCTGGACGCCCGCGTGGACAAGGCCCTCGCGGCGGCGGGCCTCGCGGCGGACGCGGGAAGCCGGCCTTCGACCGAGAGCGGGGAGGGGACATCGTGATCCCGCCTGACCTGGAACGCTGGCGGCTCGTCCTCGGCGCGCCCGCCGAGCCGTGCACGGGCGCGCTGGAGGGCGGGGCCGCCGAACGGGACGCGGCGCTCGGCTGGCTGTACGGGCGCGACCCCGAGCTCGCCAGGCGCGGCGTGCGGCGCGGCTCCGGCGGGGACGGCGACGCCGCGGCCGGCCGGTCCGACGACCGCACCGGCGGGACCGGGCCGTCCCAGCTCACCACCGTCGACTGGCTCGACGCCGTGCACCGGCTGTTCCCCAAGGAGACGATCGAGCGGCTCGAACGCGACGCCGTCGAGCGGTACGAGATCCACGAGATCGTCACCGACCCGGCCGTCCTGGAGCGCATCGAGCCGGACGAGGCGCTGCTGCGCGCCGTCCTGCGGACCAAGCACCTGATGAACCCCGAGGTCCTCGCGCTGGCCCGCCGGATCGTGGAGGCCGTCGTCCGGCAGCTGATGGAGCGGCTGGCCACCGAGGTCCGGCAGGCGTTCCACGGCACCCGCTCGCGGCGGCCCAGCCGCGTGAAGAACTCCCGCAACTTCGACTTCCACGGCACCGTCCGAGCCAACCTCGCCCACTACCGCCCGGACGAGCGCCGCCTCTACATCGAGAACCCGAGGTTCGTGTCCCGGACCAGGCGGCACGTCGAGCAGTGGCAGATGATCCTGCTCGTCGACCAGTCGGGGTCCATGGTCGGGTCCGTGGTGCACGCCGCCGTCACCGCCGCGTGCCTGTGGGGGCTGCCCGGCCTCAAGACGCACCTCGTCGCGTTCGACACCTCCGTCGTCGACCTCAGCTCCGACGTGACGGACCCGGCCGAGCTGCTGATGAAGGTGCAGCTGGGCGGCGGGACCGACATCGGCCGGGCCGTGGCCTACGGGGCCGGCCTGGTGGAGAACCCCCGCCGCGCGATCGTCGCGGTCATCACCGACTTCTACGAGGGCGGGAGCGAGCACCGGCTCGTCGAGGAGGTGCGGCGGCTCGTCCAGCAGGGCACGCACGTGCTCGGGCTGGCGGCGCTCGACGAGGCGGCCAACCCCTCCTACGACCGGAGGACGGCGCAGCGCCTCGCCGACGAGGGCGCCCACGTCGGCGCGATGACGCCGGGGCAGCTCGCCGAGTTCGTCGCGGAACGGATCGGCCGGTGACCCGCGCCGACCTGCTCGCGCTGACCCCGGACGCGCTCGCCGCCCTCGCCAACCGCGGCCTGGTCAAGCGCGCCGCCAAGGATCTGGACGCCGGCGCCGGCCCCGAGATCACCGTCTCCCCGGACGGCGGGGTCGACGGCGCCTTCCCCGACGGCACCACGGCGTCCCTGCCCGCCGGGGCGGGGCTGGAGGCCGCGCGGTGCTCCTGCGCGGCGACCGGCACGTGCCGCCACCGGATCTGCCTCGTCCTGGCCTACCAGCGGACCGCCGCCGCACCGGAGGCGCCCGAGGCGCCCGAGGCTCAGGAGCCGGGGCCCGGCTGGTCGCCGGGGGCCTTCGACGACGACGCGCTCGCCCGCGTCCTCGGGCGGCGCGCCCTCACCGCCGCGCGCCGCGCCCTCCGCACCGGGTACTCGGCGAAGATCCGCCGCCCCACCGCGCGGGAGCCGGTGGCGCAGGTGGAGCTGCAGACCTGCACGGTCCGGTTCCTGGTGCCGGGGGAGCTCGGCTACGTCCACACCGACGCGGTGGCGGCGGTGCGCGGCGAGGTCACGGTGCTGGCCGTCTGGGCGTTCCGCGCCGCCGACGAGCGCGGCCTGAAGGGTGAGGAGATCCGGCTGGAGGTCGGCGGCTCGGCCGGGGCCGGCGGCGACGGCCTCGACGCCGCGCTCGACCTCGCCGACCAGGTCCTGCTGGAGGGCGCGGCGCACACCGGGCCCGTTCTCGCGACCGCGCTGGAACGCACCGCCGCCGACCTGGCGGCGTCCGGCCTGCACTGGCCCGCCGCCGCGCTCGGCGACCTGGCCGGGCAGCTCGCCGCCCACCACGACCGCCGCGCCGACCACGACCCGGCGCGCGTCGCGGAGCTCCTCGCCGAGGTCCACGCCCGGTACCGCGCGGCGCGCGGCGGCGCCGCCCGCTCCCAGGTGCTCGGCACGCAGGAGGCGGCGGACACGCCGCTGCGCCGCGTCCGACTCGCCGCCCTCGGCTGCCGCGTCGGCGGCACGCCCGCGGCCCGCACCGCCGACGTCTACCTCGCGCACACCGCCACCGGCGTCGTCCTGGTGCTGAAGCGGCGCTGGGACGTCCCGGACGGCGACAGGCTCACCGGCGCCGACCTGGCGGGGCGCCGCGTCCTCGGGGCGCCGCTGCGGTCCCTCGCCGCCGCGAACGTCGTGTCCGAGAGCGCCTCGCGCAGCGCGGGGCGGGTCGTCCGGGTCACCTCCGGGCGGATCGCGAAGACGACGGTCACCCCGCTCGGCGACGCCTGGGAGGGCCTGCCCGCCGGGCTGCTGGTGCGCGACCTGGCCGCCGAGGGGCGGGCCCTGGACGCGCTCCCGCCCCGGCTCGTGCGGCCCCGCGTGGAGGCGGAGCTCGTCCGCGTCGTCGAGATCGCCGAGGTCCGCCACATCGGCTACCGCCCCGGGGCGCAGCGGCTGGAGGCCGTGGTCGCCGACGCGGCGGGCGTCCCGGCCGTCGTCTCCGCCGACTACAGCCCCCACCGGCCCGCCGCCCTGGACGCCCTGGCCGACGCGCTCGCGACCGAGCCCCGGTTCGTGTCGGGCGCCGTCCGCAGGGACCGCGGGGGCCTCGTCATCGACCCGTTGGCCGTGCTGACCGCCGGCGGTCCCGTCGTCCCCGACCTGGCTCCCGGCGACGGCACCGCCGCCCTCGGGTCCCCGCCCCAGGCCGTGCCGGACCCGCTCGGCGACGCCCTGGAGGAGGCGCTCGCCGCCTGCGCGCAGGCGGCCCACCGCGGCCTCCTGCGCCTGCCGTCCGGCGTGCGGGAGCGCCTCGTCCGCGCGGGCGCGACGCTGGAGCGCGTCGGCCTGCGCACCTGCGCCGGGACGCTCGCCGCCCTCACCGCGGCGCTCGCGGCCGACGACCCGGAGGGCATGACCCGCGCCTGGGCCACCGCCCACATCCGCCTGGTCACCGCGGCCGAGCTGCGCTGACGCGCCGCTACGCGCGGCAGGTGAGCGGGCGGCCCCCGTTGAGGGCGACCATGTCGCCGAGGGCGGCGACCAGGTCGATCGGCGCCCCGGGCGGCTGCCCGTCCAGTTCGGCGTAGGCGCGGTGCAGGTTGCCCACGAGGCGCTCGGGGTCGGTCAGCTCCGCGTACGGGCCGAGGTCGGTCTCGCGGGCGGCCTCCAGCGGCGCCAGCCCGGCCTGCCGGGCCTCGGCGGCGGTCGCCTGGACGAACCGCGCGTAGCCGAGCACCCGGTCGATGAGCTCGGGACCGGCGACGGGCCCGTGCCCGGGGACGATCGTCTCCGCGCCCAGCGGCGCGACGACCTCCTCCAGGACCTTGACCGCGCCCGCGACCGAGCCCTGCATCAGGAACGGGGTGCCGCCGTTGAACAGCAGGTCGCCGCAGAACAGCACCCGCCGCTCGGGGATCCAGACGATGGAGTCGTTGGTGGTGTGCGCGGGCGTCCCGACGTGCCGGACCTCGCAGCGCAGGTCGTCCACCCACAGGGTCAGGCCGTCGGTGTAGGTGAGGAACGGCGGCTCGATCTCGACGGCGCCCCAGTCGACCTTCGTCCAGAACGGCTCGTCGAACGGCGGGCCCCAGCTGAGCGCGCCCTCCCGCGTGCCCTCGTGGCCGACGACGGTCGCCCCGGAGAACAGGTAGTTGCCGAAGGTGTGGTCGCCGTGGTGGTGGGTGTTGACCAGCGTCCGGACGGGACGGTCCGTGACCGACCGGATCGACTCCAGGTAGGCGCGGGTGCGGCGCTCGGTCGAGCAGGAGTCGACGCTCGTCACCCCCCGCGCGCCCGCGAGGAAGCCGGCGTTGTTGATCCACCAGGTGCCGTCGGGCTGGAGGTAGGCGAAGATCCCGTCGGAGACCTCCTGCAGCCGCGGGCTCCCCGGTCCCTCGCGGTCGGGTGCGTCGCTCATGGGGAAGTGTAACCGGCGCCGGGCGCGGCCGCCGGCCGCGGCGGGACGCGGTCAGTACTCCGCCAGGGTCGTCAGCAGGTGCGGGCGCGGTGAGGACTCGCGGGCCGACGGCTCCCGCGACCCGGCGGACCGCAGCACCTCCCCGGCGCCGAGCACGGCCGCGTCGCCGGTGTCGTCCCCGACCCGCGCGCCGAGCCCCGTCCGGTCCCGGATCAGCCGCTCCAGGCCGGGCAGCCGGGCGCTGCCGCCGGTGAGCGTGATGCCGACGCCGAGCAGGTCGCCGGAGATCTCGGGCGAGCAGCCGGCGAGCCCGGCGCCGATCGCGTCCACGATCCGCGCCACCGGGCCGGTGATCGCGCGGGCGACGTCCGCGGTGGTGAGGACGACGCCGCGCGGCATGCCCGTCGCGATGTCGCGCCCGTGCACGACGGTCTGCCGCACCGGGCGGCGGCCGAGCGGCGGCACCGCGCCGACCTCCAGCTTGGCCGCCTCCGCCGCCGCCTGCGACAGCGCGATGCCGTGCTCCTGACGGACGAGCGCGGCGATGGCGCGGTCCAGCGTCGACCCGCCGATGTGCGCGGTGTGCGAGGTGACCAGGCCGCCGAACGCGATGACGCCCACGTCGGTGACCTCCGCGCCGATGTCGGCGATCACCGTGATGTCGGGCCGCCCGCAGGAGGTCATGCCCATGCCGATGGCGGCGGCGATGGGCGTCGGCACGAGCGTGAGCCGGCGCGCGCCCGCCTGGTAGGCGGAGAACTGCAGCGCCCGGTAGTGGACGGAGGTCAGCCCGCTCGGGACCGTGACGACCAGGCGCGGTCGCGCGGTGTAGTGCCGCCGGTGGTGGCGGCGCACCAGGTGCCGCATGAGGTACTCGGCCTCGTCGGTCTCGGTCGGCGCGCCTTCGCGGATGGGCCGCACGAGCGTGACGTCGGGGTTGCGCCCGGCCATCTCCCGTGCCGGGACGCCGAGGGCGAGGATGCGCCCGGTGTCGCGGGAGCGTGCGAGCAGCGACGGTTCGCGGCAGACGACGCCGCGGCCCTTCACATGCATCCGCACGGTCGCGCTGCCCAGGTCGATAGCGGTGTCCCGGCCCGCGAAATCCCACATCGCGTCCCTCCCAATCGCCCTGTTCGCCGCAAGAGTCCAGATGATTCGATTCCCGTGCGGCCTGCGGCGATGCCCACGCCCGGGTAAGCGAATCGCAACGACCTGGTGATCTGGGATCCGACATGTCCGGAACGCGATGCGCGGTGCGGCGCCCGCCCGGGACGCAATCCCGGGCGGGCGCCAAAAGATCATGTAGGGACGGTGCCGGGGCGCGCGCCCCGCGCCCCCCACCCGCGCCGGGCCCGGACGGCGCCCGCCGCCCGGCACGCCCCGTACAGCAGGAACGAGATCGTGGTGACGTACGGGCTGATCGGAATGCTGGACCCGATCGACAGCAGGATGCCGCCCAGCACCGACACCGTCGCCAGCGCCGCGCTCAGCAGCGGCGCCAGCACCGGCGACGCGGTGACCCGCACCGCCGCCGCGGCCGGAGTGCAGAGCAGCGCGAGCACCAGCAGCGCGCCCACGACCTGCACGGACACGGCCACCGCCAGGCCGAGCACCAGCAGGAAGGCCGGCGACAGCGCCCGCACCGGCACGCCCCGCGCCGCCGCCACGTCCGGGTCCAGGCTCGCGAAGGCCAGCGGGCGCCACATGACCGCGAGGCACGCCAGCACCACCGCCGACGTCGCGAGCAGCCACGACAGCCGCGGCGTGTCGATCGCGACGATCTGCCCGGTGAGAAGCCCGAACTTGTTGGCCGACCGGCCCTGGTAGAGCGACAGGAACAGCACGCCGAGCCCCAGCCCGAACGGCATCAGCACGCCGATGGCCGAGCCGCGGTCGCGCGCCTTCGCGCCGAGCACCCCGATCAGGCCGGCGGCCACCAGGGCCCCCGCGATCGAACCGCCCGCCACGCTCGCCCCGGCCAGCAGGGCGGCGGCCGCGCCGGCGAACGACAGCTCGCTGATGCCGTGCACGGCGAACGCCAGGTCGCGCATCACGACGAACGTCCCGGCGAGCCCGCCGACCAGTCCGAGCACGGCCCCCGCGACGAGCGAGTTGCGCACGAGCCCGAGCAGCGCCCCGTAGTCCCGGAAGTTGAAGATCTCGTGCCAGGCCTCTTGCCAGCTCATGCCGTCTCCTGGCGGGAACTTCGGGCTTCGCGGGCGGCGCCCAGGTCGAGGTACCGGTCGGCGAAGGGGAGGATCGGGTCGATCTCGTGCGTGACGAACACGACGGCGGTGCCGTGGTCGCGGCGGAGCCGGTCCACGAGTCCGGCGACGACGCGCTGGTGCTCGGCGTCCAGCGAGGCCAGCGGCTCGTCGCACAGCAGGACGCGCGGACCGGTGGCCAGGGCCTGCGCGATGCGCACGCGCTGCAGCTCCCCGCCCGACAGGAGTTCGACCGGGACGTCGGCGAACGCGGCGGCGCCCACGTCGGCGAGGACGGCCTCGACCCGGCGGCGCGCGTCCCGGCGCGGTCGCCAGGGCCCCCAGCGGTGGCCGTCGACGCCGAGCCGCACGAGGTCGCGGGCGCGCAGCGGGGTGTGCGGCGGGACGGCCCGGTGCTGCGGGACGTAGCCGACGGCGTCGCTGCCCCGCCGGGGGCGGCGCCCGTCCACCGCGACCGTTCCGGACGACAGCCGCTGGAGGCCGAGCAGCACCCTGAGCAGGCTGGTCTTCCCCGACCCGTTGGAGCCGACGACGGCGAGGAACTCGCCGGGCCGCACGTCGAGGTCCAGCCCGCGCCACAGGGTCCGCTCGCCGTAGGCCAGGGTCGCGCCGCGCAGGGCGATCACGAGAGCGCCTTCGCGAGCGCGGCGATGGTGCCGTCCATCCAGGCGACGTAGTCCCGGCCGGCCGGCAGGGTCTCGGTGACCGGCACCACCGGCACGCCCGCCTCGCGGGCCGCCTCGCGGACCTTGGCGGTCTCCGGGCCGCTCGTCTGCACGTTCACGACGAGCGCCCGCACCTTCCGGCCGGTGAGCAGCGCCAGCGTGTCGCGCAGCGCCCGCGGCGGGACGTCGTCCCCCTCCTCGACCGCCTCGGCGAACTCCTCCGGCGTCCGGTCGACCAGCCCGGCCGCGTCCAGCAGGTGGCCCGGGACGGGCTCGGTGACCGCCACGCCGTCGCCGGAATGCGCGGCCCTGACCGCCGCCGCCTTCCCCTCCAGCGTCTTCAGCCTCGCCTTGAAGGCGGCGGCGTTCGCCGCGAACGTCCGCGCGTCCTCGGGGTCGGCCTCGGCGAGCGCGGCGGAGATCCGGTCGGCCAGCAGCGCGACGGAGGGAAGGTCGTACCAGACGTGCTCATTCAGCTCCTCGCCGGCCGGAGCGGTCTTCCCGGAGATCTGGACGGCGTTGAGCACCCGGGCCTTGGAACCCGACCCCTTCAGCAGCGTCTCCATGAAGTCGTCGTAGCCGCCGCCGTTCTCGATGACCACACCGGCCCTGGACAGCGCGAGCCTGGTGCGCGTCCCCGCCTCGAAGGAGTGCGGGTCCTGCGCGGGGTCGCTGATGAACGAGGTCACCTTCACCCGGTCCCCGCCGATCTGGCGGGCGATGTCCCCGTACACGTTGGTCGAGGCCACGACCGAGACCGCCTCCGCGGCCCCGGCGCCGGAGGACGACCCGCAGGCGGCGGCCCCGAGCGACGCGAGGGTGAGGGCGGCGCCGGCCCCGAGGACGCGGGCGCGCTGAGCAGACATCATGGAAGCTCCTGAAAATGAAAACGATTTTCAGTGGCAACTTAACATGACTCGCCCCTTTGGTCCCGTTTCCTTGCCGCCTCGGCAACGCCCCCGCACGCAGAAGGCCGCCGTCCCGGTTCCGGGACGGCGGCCTTCGAGGCGGTCGTTCTAGCGCTTGCGCAGCACCCCGCCGTACTCGTAGATGCCGCGGTCCAGCTTGGAGGCGCCCTCGTACCGCTCCAGCTCGGGCGGCACGGGGGCGAGCGGCGGCTGCACGTCCAGCGGGCGCCAGTCGACCAGGTTGCACAGGCCCGGCTCGACGGGGTCGAAGTCCGACAGCAGCGCGTCGATCTCGGCGGGCGTCCGCGTCTGCCACGGGATGCCCGCCCCGGTGACCTGCGCGGTCATCTCGGCGCTGCGCACCGGGTCGTCGCAGGCGACCTGGGAGAAGGTCAGGTGGCTGCCCGGCGCGGCCCGGTCCATGATCGTGCGCAGCACGCGGCGGGGGTCGTCGGCGTCGGGCAGGTGGTGGCCGACCGACAGGAACAGGGTCGCGACTGGCTCGTCGAAGTCGATCAGCCGCTTGACCTCGGGGTCCTCCAGGATGGTGTCCTGGTCGCGCATGTCGCCCTGGATGACCGTGGTCGAGGAGTCGCCGGCCAGCAGGGCCCTGCCGTGGGCGAGGACGATCGGGTCGATGTCCACGTAGACGACGCGCGCGTCCGGCGCGAAGTCGCGGGCGACCTGGTGCACGTTCGCGTCGGTCGGCAGGCCGCAGCCCATGTCGATGAACTGGCGGATCCCCGCCTCGGCGGCCAGGTACCGGACGGCGCGGTACAGGAACAGGCGGTTCTGCCGGGTGATGTCGAGCCCGGCGGGGTGGTGCTCCAGCTGCGCCCGGATGAACTGCCGGTCGACCTCGTAGTTGTCCTTGCCGCCGAGCAGCCAGCCGTAGGCGCGGGCGGACGTCGGGACGTCGTGGGGGATGTCCGCCAGGGACGGCCTGTCTTGATCGTTCACAGGGGGAACGCTACCCCGCCGCGGCCCGGGGCGGGGGTTCTCCGCGTTCCGGACCGCGGCCGCGGGTCACCAGGCGAACGCCTCCGGCACGGGGCCCGGGCCGGGGAAGATCTCGTCCAGGGCGGACAGGAACTCCTCCGGAAGCTCCAGCGCGGCGGCGCGGACGGCGGAGTCGAGCTGCTCGCGGACGCGCGGGCCGACGATCGGGCCCGTCACGCCGGGGCGGGTGAGGAGCCAGGCGAGGCCGACGTCGCCCGGCTCCAGACCGTGCTCGCCGCACAGGTCCTCGTAGGCCTGGACGCGCGCCCGTTCCGCCGGGTCGTTCAGCATCTCGGCGGCGCGGCCCGACCGGGACCGGGAGCCGTCCCCGTCGCGCTCCTTGCGCAGGACGCCGCCGAGCACCCCGCCGTGCAGCGGCGACCAGGGGATCACCCCGAGCCCGTAGGCCCGCGCCGCCGGGACGACCTCCATCTCGGCGCGCCGCTCGACGAGGTTGTACAGGCACTGCTCGCTGACCAGGCCGAGCGAGCCGCGGCGGGCGGCCGCCTCGTTGGCCTGCGCGATGCCCCAGCCGGGGAAGTTGGACGACCCGGCGTACAGCACCTTGCCCTGCTGGACGAGGACGTCGATCGCCTGCCAGATCTCCTCCCACGGCGTCGACCGGTCGATGTGGTGGAACTGGTACAGGTCGATGTGGTCGGTCCCGAGCCGCCTCAGGGACGCCTCGGCGGCCTGGCGGATGTGCAGCGCGGACAGCCCGCCCCGGTTCGGCCAGGGCTCGTCCGGCGCCGCCATGTCGGCGTAGACCTTCGTCGCGAGGACGGTCTTCTCGCGGCGCCCGCCGCCCCGGGCGAACCAGGAGCCGATGATCTCCTCGGTGCGGCCCTTGTTCGCGCCCCACCCGTAGGCGTTCGCGGTGTCGAAGAAGTTGATCCCCGCGTCCAGTGCCGCGTCCATGATCGCGTGGGCGTCGGGCTCCTCGGTGAACGGGCCGAAGTTCATCGTGCCGAGCACCACGCGGCTGACCTTGAGGCCGGTACGGCCGAGCTGGGTGTACTCCATGGGGATCCACCAAAGCACCTGGAGTCCCCTCCGGGTCAAGTGCGACGCGCCCCCCGGCGCCGCGCGCCGCGCGGGCGGCGCCGGGGCGGGCGGAAAGGGGCTAGGGAGTGGCGTACTCCGCCCACGGCTCGGTGCCGGGGCCGTTCCAGAACGATCTCGGATGCGCCACGGCTCTCGGCCGGGGCTCAGGCTTTGACTCGTTCGACGGTCTGTCGCTTCGCGGAGCCTGTGCCGCGGAATCGTCCGGCCTCGTGGAGTGGCCGCCGGGTGGCGCGGCCTTTTCCGCCGGGATGTGTCCGGGGGCGGTGATTGGGGGATTGTCGGATTTCTTGTTATTTGTATGGTGTGATGGCGGAATCTGGGGGGTCCGCTCGCTATCAGGGGGCTGGTCGGCGCGCTTCTCGGCGCTCATCCGGTCGATCTTCTCGACGAGCTCCCGCACGGACGGCGACCACTCCCGGTAGGCGGGCGCGCCGGGCCGTACCGCGCCCGCGAACTGTCGCTTGCGCGCCGCGCCGAACCTGTCGATGCGGACCCTGGCCCCCGAATTGGGCGCGTGCAGGAAACGGCCGTGCCCCACGTACATGCCGACGTGGCTGCGGCCGTGGAAGAAGATGAGGTCACCGGGCTTGAGGCTCCCGATCCCCACCTTCCGGTCCACCCTGCGGTACTGGGCGTAGGTGACACGGGGGATCTTGACGCCCGCCCGCCGCCACGCGGCCATCATCAGCCCGGAGCAGTCGTAGCCGCCCGCGCCCGTCCCGCCCCACCGGTAGGGCTTGCCGATCTGTTTGCGGGCGAACCGCAGCGCCTTCTTGGCGCGCTTGCGCTGGAGGGTCTCCCGCGTCCGGTACCTGTCGTACGCCTGGACCTTCTCCAGGGTGGCCGCGTCGAGGTGCAGGCTTCTCAGCACCGTCGGGTTGAGCGCGGCGAAGGCCGTGGAACCCAGCGGGACCGTCAGCGCGAGCCCGGTCACCGTGGCCGTGACGGCCGTGCGGAGCATGCCCCGTTTTCGGCCGGCCGCCCGGCCGCGGCCGGGATGGCCCGCGATCGCTGCGCTTGCGCTTCCGGGCTCCTGCGAGTGGCGTGGGGTGGACATTCCTCTGGTCTCCGTTTCCGTTCGGGTATCGGCAGGTGATCATCATCCCGCCGAGGGATCGGGTACCCGTTGATCGGCACGGAATTGTCGAGGACGGCCGATTTTACTTGATCATGGCGCGGAATTGGAGGCGGCCTTCAGTGTCTTTTGTCAGGCGGTCAGATGCGCCAGCGATTTCAGCGGAACGGGGAGCCAGGCCGGTCTGTTCTGCGCCTCGTAACGCACCTCGTAGACGGCCTTCTCGAATTCGAACGCGCGGATGAGGACCGAATGCGCGGCCGGATCCGGTCCGCCGGCCCCCGCGTAGCCGCGGCAGAACGCGGCGCGGTTGCGCGCCGCCCAGGCGTGCGCCCGGGTCTCCAGCCGCGGCCCCGACTCGCTCGGCACCGTGCCCGCCTTGGTGATGAGGAACCGCGCCGCGTACTCGAACGAGCGGAGCATCCCGGCGACGTCGCGCAGCGGGTGCGCGAGGGCCCGGCGCTCGCTCTGCGTCCGCGCCGGCTCGCCCTCGAAGTCCAGCACCGTCCACCCGGACTCGGTGCGCAGGACCTGGCCGAGGTGGTAGTCGCCGTGCACGCGCTGGACGGGCAGCGGCTCGGCCCGCGCGGCCAGGTCAAGGAACGCCTCGGTGAGCGCCTTGGCGTGCGGCGCGAGCGCGGGCACCGCGCGGCAGGTGCCGGTCAGCTCGGCGTTCATCCGCGCGGCCGTCGCGCGGACCTCCCCGGCCGGGACGACCGTGACGCCGAACGCGTCGGCGAGCGCCCGGTGCACCTCGGCGGTGGCCGCGCCGAGCCGTTCGGCCTCGGCGGCGAAGTCGCCGCCGGCGGCGCTCGCGTCGAGCTCCGCCCACTCGTCGCCGCCGGGCGGCGGCGTGTGCGCGAACCAGTCCCGGACGCTGGCGATCGCGAGGCTCCACCCGTCCACGCCGGTGTGCAGGTAGTCCGACAGGAGGGCGAGCGTCACCGGCTCCGCGCCCTCGCCCGCCCGCGCCCCGTGCCCCGGTTCCAGCTCGATCCAGCCGAGGACGGCCGGGACGTGCGCGCAGCCGCGGCGGCTCAGCGCGAGGTTGACCTCCAGGTCGAGGTTGACGCCGGGGGACAGGCGGCGGAACAGCTTGCAGATGTACTCGTCGCCGAACAGTAACGAGGTGTTGCTCTGCTCGGCGGTCATCGGCAGGCTCGCCAGGTCCGTCCGGATGCGGGCGCCGCCCGCGTGGTGGAACCGCAGCGGGCCCGCGGACGCCCCGCTCGCCATGGCCTCCAGCAGCACCCGGGTCAGGTCCGGGTCGTGCGCGGCGTCGTACAGCCGGGCCTTCGCGGACCGGTCGCCGCAGGGCCCGCCGATCTCGACGTGCCGGAGCCGGTCGGGAAGGTCGCGGCGGGCGCCGAGGAGGAGCTGGTAGTGATCGGTGGTGTCGTCCCGGCGGACGTGGAGGACGAGGTGGTGCAGGGAGGGGTCGCCGGATCGGAGTTCGGTGGCGGTGCCGATGGCGAGGTCGTGGATGGGGCCGTCCTTGCCGCCGAACCACCGCTGCCGCGGCAGCCACTCGGCGAGGTCCCGGACGAGGTCCCGCTCTGGAGGAAGCACGGTCAGACGGTCCTTCCCGCGCGGGTGCCCGGCCCCGCGTCCGCGCCCGCCACGGGATCGCCGTCCTCAGGAGGGACCAGCTGGAACCAGTAGAAGCCGTGCCCGGGCAGGGTGAGCAGGTACGGGAGTTCGCCGATGGCGGGGAACTGGACGCCGCCCATGCACTCGACGGGCGCGTAGCCCTCGAAGCGCCGCAGGTCCAGCTCGACCGGCTGGGGGAACCGGGACAGGTTGCTGACGCACAGGACGGTGTCCATCTCGCCCCAGGGGCTCTCGTCCTCGGTGATCTCGCGGGTGAAGGCCAGGACGGAGGGGTTGGAGGCGGACAGTTCGACGTAGGAGCCGACGCCGAAGACGGGGTGGCGCTGGCGGATCTCGATCATCTTGCGGGTCCAGTGGAGCAGGGAGCCGGGGTTGTTGGCCTGGGCTTCGACGTTGACGGCCTGGTAGCCGTAGATGGGGTCCATGATGACCGGGAGGTAGAGGCGTGCGGGGTCGCAGGCGGAGAAGCCGGCGTTGCGGTCGGGGGTCCATTGCATGGGGGTTCTGACGGCGTCGCGGTCGCCGAGCCAGATGTTGTCGCCCATGCCGATCTCGTCGCCGTAGTACAGGACGG
>NZ_BAABEV010000035.1:0-102179 GCF_039540335.1 Actinomadura verrucosospora
CCGGGGCGGCGCCGCCCGCGCCCGCGCTCTCGGCGGCGGCGCCCCCGGCGGCGGTGCCGGCCCGCGGCGAGATCCCCGCGGCGGCGAGCGGGAACAGCATGGACAGCCCCGCCGCCGCCGCGGCCAGCGTGCGGACGCCGCGGCCCTCCCAGTCGTCCCCGTAGGCCGCGCGGGCGATGCTCTCGAGCTCGGCGACGAACTCCATGGCCCCGGCGTGCCGCTCCGCCGGGTTCTTCGCCAGCCCCCGGGCGACCAGCGGGCGCAGCGGGACGGGGAAGTCCTCCAACGGAACGGGTGCGGTGAGGTGCTGCCCGCGCAGCCCCACGACGCTGTCCGCGCCGAACGGACGCCGGCCCATGACGCACTCGTAGAAGACGCAGGTCGCCGCGTACACGTCGGCGGACGGGCCGGCCTCGCCCGCCTGCCACTGCTCCGGCGCCATGTACGACGGAGTGCCCGACCGCGACGCCGAACCTGCGGCCGACGCGATGCCGAAGTCGATGAGCTTGCTGCGCCCGTCCTCGGGCACCACCACGTTGGCGGGCTTGTAGTCCCGGTGGACGACGCCCACCGCGTGCGCCGCCGCCAGGCCGAGCAGCGACCCCTTCAGGACGGTCAGCGCCGCCTGCGGATCCAGCCGCCCGTGCTCGGCCAGGACCACCTTGAGCGAGACGCCGTCGACCGCCTCCATCACGAGGGCGGCGCCGTGCTCGCCCTCCACCAGCTGGTAGAGCCGGGCCACGTGCGGGCTCTCCACCCGGGCCAGCATCTCGGCCTCGCGCCGCAACGCCTCCAACGGGGCCGCGTCCGGCCCGACGACGACGTACTTCACCGCGACCGGGAACCCGGTCTGCTCGTGCCGCGCCAGAACGACGCGTCCCTGCGCCCCCGCCCCGAGTTCGCGCACCTCGCGAAAACCGGAGATCTTCCACTCGCCCACGTGCTCTCCTCGCCGCCCCGGCCGTGTTGATCATGTGACGCGACCGCCCGCGAGGATGTTCGGACGCGATCGTCTCCGCGCGGGCATCACATTTCGGGCCGCTGCTCCGTCATAGGGGAGAAGGCCGAGGTTCCGCACTGATCGAAGGGGTGGGTGTCCATGACCGCGCAGCACGAGGTCGACGAGGCCGGGATCCGCGGGCAGGTCGGCAAGATCGTCGAGGGGATCCGCGCCAAGGACCTGAAGGCCCTGGAGCGGCTCTACGCGGAGGACGTCGTGTCCTTCGACGTCGAACCGCCGCTCCAGCACGTCGGGATCGCCGCGAAGCTGAAGAACTGGACGAACGTGTTCACGTTCTTCGAGGAGGTGGACTACGAGGTCCGCGACCTGGCACTCACCGTGGGCGGGGACGTGGCCTTCGGGCACTGCTTCGGCCGGCTCAGCGGCACGCTGAAGAACGGAACGGCGACGAGCGGCATGTGGGTCCGGGCCACCTTCTGCTTCCGGAAGGCCGGCGACGACTGGCTGATCGCGCACGACCAGGTCTCCGTCCCCCTCGACATGGCGAGCGGCAAGGGCGTGACCGACCTCCACCCCTGAGACGCGTTGACCGGCCCCGACCCCGCCGGCCCCGGCCACCGCTGGGGCCGGTCCGTCTCGCGGGGACGTCGGCCTCGCCCGGTGTCTCACGGGACGGGCATCATTGCGGGCATGACGTTTCAAGCCAGCGGCAGCTTCGACATCGAGGCGTGGGACGCCGACAAGCCCTACGACGAGCAGGGCGGCAACCGGATGACCCGGGTCCACGTGGGCAAGACCTTCCACGGCGACCTCGTGGGGACGAGCTCCACCGAGCTGATCACGGTGGAGTCGCCGGCGGGGCCGGTCGCCTATGTCGGGATCGAGCACGTCCAGGGGATCCTGCACGGCCGGGAGGGGACGTTCGTCCTCCAGCACAGCGCGGGCAGCGAGGACGGGACGGCCGACACCCAGTGGCTGCGGTGGCTGATCGTCCCCACCTCGGGGACGGGGGAGCTCGCCGGGATCCGCGGCGTCGGCCAGATCTCCGTCACCGAGGACGGCGGGCACACCTGGGCGCTGGAGTACACGCTGGACTGAGCGCCGACCGGCGGCCGGTAATGTTCGGGTCATGCCCCCGGTCACCGGCGACGCCACGCGCGAGCGCATCATCGACGCGGCCGAAGTGTGCTTCGGCCGTTTCGGCGTGGCCAAGACCACGGTCGAGGACATCGCCGCCGCCGCGAAGCTGTCGCGGGCGACCGTGTACCGCAGCGTCACCGGCGGGCGGGACGAGCTGATCCTCGCCGTGGTGGTGCGCGACCTGCGGCGGTTCCTCGACCGGCTCGCCGAGCGGCTGCGCCGGGAGCGGTCGGTCTCCGAGGCGATCGTCGAGGGGACGCTGGACGCGCTGAACTACGTCCGCGAGGAGCCGGCGATCGCGCACTTCCTCGTCCCGGAGGCGGCGGGGCACATGCAGGCGGCGGTGGCGGGGGCGGCCGAGCACGTGCTCGCGCTGTGCTGCGAGTACGTGCGGCCCCATTTCGAGCAGGCGCAGCGCCAGCGGACGCTGCGCGCCGACATCGAGGTGGAGGGCACGGTCGAGTTCCTCTTCCGCATCATCACCTCGCTGATCGTGATGGACCGGGACCGGGACGCCGACGGGCTGCGCCGCTTCCTGCGCACCTACGTCGTGCCGGTTATCGCGGCGCCGGCATGACGACCTGGGACGGGACGCCGCGGAGACGGCGCGGCGAGAGGGGCCGGGAACGATGAATGGCACTGCGCGCGAGAGCCGGGGAGGCGCGGCGGTCCGGCCGAGCCCGGTGTTCCTCGCGGTCGTGGGGGCGACGATCCTGTGCGGCCTGATCGCCTGGCGCTACGGGACGATCCTGGACAGGCCCGGCCGGATCGCGGTGTTCGGGTTCGTGATCGCGGCGTGGGTGCTGTCGCTGTCCCTGCACGAGTTCGGGCACGCGTACATGGCGTTCCGCTCGGGCGACCGCAGCGTCGCCGACAAGGGCTACCTCACACTGAACCCGCTGAAGTACTCCGACGTGACGCTGAGCTTCCTCATCCCCGTCGTGTTCATCGTGCTCGGCGGCATCGGCCTGCCGGGCGGCGCCGTGTGGATCGACCGGCACGTGATCCAGGGCCGGCTGCGGCACAGCCTGATCTCGGCGGCGGGCCCGCTGTCGAACGCGCTGTTCGCCATCATGCTCGCGGTGATCTTCAAGAACTTCGCCGACGCCGACCACGCGCTGTTCTGGTCGGGGCTGGCGTTCCTGGCGTTCCTGCAGGTCACCGCCACGATCCTGAACCTGCTCCCGATCCCGGGGCTGGACGGCTTCGGGATCGTCGAGCCGTACCTGCCGCGCCGCCTGGCCGACCAGGCGAACGCCTACGGCGGCTACGCGTTCCTCGTCCTGATCGCGCTGCTGTGGCTGGGCCCGATCAACCAGGGCTTCTTCAACGTCATCTACTACCTCACCGACGCGATCGGCCTCGGCGAGTTCCCGTTCCGCGTCAACGGCTCGGTCGACCACTTCCCGATCGAGCTCGGGCACTACCTGTTCCAGTGGTGGAAGAGCTAGCCCGTCAGCCGGCGGACGATGCGGCGGAGCTGCTCGGTGTAGTGCTCCTGGAACTCGGGTGACTCGGGGTCCATCCCGAAGACGTGGCGGACGGCGAGCGGCTTGGTGACCGGCGCCGACACCAGCGCCATCACGGCGAACATGATCGCGGCCGGGTCCAGGTCGGCGGGCAGTTCCCCGGCGGCCTGGCGGCGTTCGATGTCGGACAGGTCCTCGCGGGGGCCGGGCGGGATGTCGTCCAGGTCCTCGGTGAGGGCGCGCCAGGCGTTCAGCCGCGTGCCGCGGGGGTCGTCCAGGACGTGCCGCAGGTACCGGACGACGATCTCGTCGAACGGGGCGGCGGGGTCGTTGAACTCGGCCTCGCGCTCCAGCCAGCGGTGGTGGAGCGCGCAGTACAGGCCGTCCTTGCCGCCGAAGTAGTAGTTGATCAGCTGCTTGTTGACGCCGGCGCGGTCGGCGATGTCCTGGACGCGGGCGCCGGCGTAGCCCTTGGCGGAGAACTCCTCCAGCGCGGCGTCCAGCAGCAGGCGCCGCGAGCGTTCGGCGTCGAGCGCGCGCTCCTCGGGGGCGGGGGCGCGGCGCGCCCGCCTCGTCGCCGGCCGCTTCGTCGGTTCCGTCACGTTCCCCATGGTAGCCGGGCTGCTGAGAAGTTCAACCATCCGACTGTTTGACAACTTCATCCATCTGGTTGAAGCTGGCCGCATGATCCTCGTAACCGGAGCGACCGGCAACGTCGGACGCCATCTCGTCGGCGAACTGCTCACCGCGGGCGCCGCCGTCCGCGCCCTGTCCCGGGACCCCGCCACCGCCGACCTGCCCAGCGAGGCGCAGGTCGCCCGCACGGACGAGATGCCGCTGGACGGCGTCACGTCGCTCTTCCTCAACCCGGCCGTGTTCTGGAACGGCCTCGGCGACGTGCTGGCCCGCGCGGTCGACCACGGCGTCCGGCGCGCGGTGATGCTCTCGTCGGCCGCCGCGCTGGACGACGACCCGTCCAACCAGCTGGCGGTGCACCACCTCGCGATCGAGCGGGCGATCGAGGAGACCGGGATGGAGTGGACGTTCCTGCGTCCTGGCGAGTTCGCCTCCAACGCGCTGGCGTGGCGGGAGGCGATCGCCGCGGGCGAGCCCGTCCGCGAGCCGTACGCGGCGGCGCGCAGCACGCCGATCCACGAGCGCGACATCGCGGCCGTCGCGGCGAAGGCCCTGCTCACCGACGCCCTGGTCGGCGCCAGGCCGGTGCTGAGCGGTCCCGAGCTGCTCTCGCATCCGGAGATGGTCGAGCTGATCGGGGAGGCCGCCGGCCGCCCGGCGCGGTTCGAGGAGATCTCCCCCGAGCTGGCGCGGGAGGAGATGCTCGGCCGCCCCTACATGCGCGAGGGCCTGGTGGACGTCCTGCTCCGCCTGCGCGCCCGCGCCGTCGACCGTCCGATGGAGCCGTCCGGCGAGGTCGAGCGGATCACCGGCCGTCCCGGCCGGACGTTCAAGGAGTGGGCCGCCGACCACGCCCACGACTTCCGCTGACCGCGTCCCGCGGGGCCGCGAGCCTCAGTGCTCGCGGCCCCGCCCGCGCTCGGCGCCGCGCTCGCCGAGAGACTCGATCTCGCGCGAAGCCCACTCGAACCAGTCGCGGCGCATCGCGGCGAACCGCTTGCCGTACTCGATGACCAGCCGCCCGTAGACGGACAGGTCGTCCTCACCCCAGTCGACGTTCTTCTCCAGGGCGGTCAGCTCGTCGAGGTACTCACCGACCCCCGCCGCGTGCCCGCGCATGTAGCGCTGGGCCTCCTCCGGCTCGACCATGCCGAGGAAGAAGACGCGCAGGAGCGACTCGTCCTTGCGGCTCCCCTTCGAGGGGACGTCCACCAGCCAGTGGCGCAGCTCCGCGCGCCCGGAATCGGTGATCCGGTACGCCCGGCGGCCGCGGGGCCCCTCCTCGGCGACCTCGATCAGCCCGGCGTCGGCGAGCTTGCCCAGCTCGCCGTAGAGCTGGCTCTGCCGGGCCGGCCAGACGTTCCCCAGCGAGATCTCGAACATCTTCAGCAGGTCGTAGCCGCTGGCGCCGTCCATCTCGGCGATGAGCCCGAGCACCGCATGTCGCAAACTCATGCCCCGTACCCTAACCCTTCACAGTTGACATGTCGAAATTGGAATGTCTATCTTCGACATGTCAAAGTTGGAATGTGAAGCCAGGAGCCCCGGCCATGTCGAAGTACTACGCCCGTACCTTCCTCCCCTGGATCCTGCTCGCGGTCGTCAGCGGCTTCGACGACCGCGCCGGGGCCGCCGCCGGGCTCGTCGCCGCGCTGGCCCTGCTCGGCCAGGACCTGCGCCGGGGCCGCCGCGCCGACTCGCTGATCCTGGAGATCTCGACCTCGGCGTTCATGGCCGCGCTCACCGCGCTCGCGTTCGCCGTCCCCGGCTCGCCGGCGCTGGACTACGGCGCCTCCCTGGCGATCGGGTGGCTGGCGCTCACCGCCTGGGCGACGCTGCTGTTCGGACGCCCCTTCACCGCGGGCGTCGCGCGCCGCCAGGTCACCGCCGAGATCGCCGCGACGGACGTGTTCCGGAGCGTCAACCGCGTGCTCACCTCCGTGTGGGCGGCGAGCTTCACCGTGCTGGCGGCCGCCCTCGGCTGCGTCCAGCACTGGACACCGGACGCGACGGCGCTGCTGGTCGCCGTGAAGGTCGCCGGTTTCACGGTCCCCGCCGTCTTCACCGCGCGGTACCCCGGGTTCGCGCGCAGGCGCCACCTCGACCGGGTCGGGCTACCGTGGGCGGAGGCGCCCGCCACGTCGCAGCCCGAGCCGTCCTCTCGCTGACCCCTCGCCGAGGAGCGGCCCGGAAAGGAGCACCGAGATGGGCGAGAACATCACCGAGCGCCCCGCCACCTGGCTGGACGGTCACCTGGCCCCCGTCCCCGACGAGACCGACGCCCGCGGCCTGGAGGTCACCGGCGCGCTGCCCCCCGAACTGACCGGCCGCTACCTGCGCAACGGGCCGAACCCCAAGCCCGGCGAGCCGAGCGGGCACTGGTTCACCGGCCACGGGATGATCCACGGCATCCGGCTGCGGGACGGCCGCGCCGAGTGGTACCGCAACCGGTGGGTGCGGACCGACGCCTACCTGAACGGGACGCCGTTCGTCCGCGACGACCTCACCTTCGACCGCCGCTCGGTGCAGGCCAACACCCACGTCGTCCCGTACGCGGGCCGGATCTGGGCGCTGGTGGAGGCCGGGTTCCCCTACGAGGTGACGCCCGAGCTGGAGACCGTCGGCGCCTGCGACTTCGGCGGGCGGCTCACCACCGCCATGACCGCGCACCCGAAGGAGGACCCGGTCACCGGCGACCTGCTGTTCTTCGGGTACGGGGCGTTCGCGCCCCACCTCACCTACCACCGGCTGACGCCGGACGGGACGCTCGCCGAGAGCCGCGAGGTCGAGGTGGCGGGCCCGACGATGATGCACGACTTCGCGATCACCGAGAACCACGTCGTCTGGCTCGACCTGCCGGTGGTGTTCGACGTCGACCTGGCGATGTCCGGGTCGACCGGCATGCCGTACGTCTGGGACGACGCCTACGGCGCCCGGCTCGGCGTGATGCGCCGGGACGGCACGGCCGAGGTCACCTGGTACGACATCGACCCCTGCTACGTCTTCCACGTCGGCAACGCCCACGAGGACGCCGCCGGACGGATCGTGGTGGACGGGGCGCGCTACCGGCCCGAGAACTTCGCCACCCTCTGGGAGGACATCGGCGGGACCGTCGACCCCGCCACCGGCGCGGCGCGCTCGCAGAAGGCGCACCTGCACCGCTGGGTCCTCGACCCCGCGACCCGCCGCGCCACCGAGGAGCCGCTCGACGACCGCGGCGTCGAGTTCCCCACGCACGACGACGCCCGCACCGGCAGGGAGCACCGCTACCTCTACACGGTGGGCGGCGAGTCGATCGTGAAGTACGACCTGCGCGGGCAGGGGACGTCCGCGCACGAGCTCGGCGACGAAGCGCACGTCGGCGAGGCGGTCTTCGTCCCGGCGGCGGGCGCCCGCGCGGAGGACGAGGGCTGGCTGCTGTCGATCGTCACCCGCGGCCAGGCGTCCGAGCTGCTGGTGCTGGACGCGGCGGATCTGGCGCCCGTCGCGAGCGTCCGGCTGCCGCGCCGCGTCCCGGCCGGATTCCACGGAAGCTGGATCCCCGACGCCCGACCCGGCACATAGGGTGGTTTACTAGCCGGTACTGCTGTGCAAGCAGTCACTTACCAGGCCCTCCCGGGAGGTTCCCCATGTCCGTGGCCACGGAGAACGCCGAGACCTTCGCGTCGCTGAACCCGGCCACCGGCGAGGTCGTCGCCGAGCACCCCGTCCAGGACGGCGCCGCCGTGGCCGCGGCGGTCGAGCGCGCCCGCGAAGCGGCCGGCTGGTGGCGCGCCCTCGGCTGGAAGGAGCGCCGGCTCCGGCTGCTGAACGTCAAGGGGTCGCTCACCCGCAACCTGAACCGGATGGCCGAGCTCATCCACCAGGAGACCGGCAAGCCGGTCCAGGACGCCCAGCTTGAGACGATCATGGCGATCACCCACCTGGACTGGGCGGCGCGCAACGCGCAGAAGGTCCTCGGGCCGCGCAACGTCTACCCCGGGCTCATGGCGATCAACCAGCGCTGCGTGCTGGAGTACCAGTCGCTCGGCGTCGTCGGGGTCATCGGGCCGTGGAACTACCCGATCTTCACCCCGATGGGCTCGATCGCCTACGCGCTCGCCGCCGGCAACGCCGTGGTGTTCAAGCCGTCCGAGTACACGCCGGGCGTCGGCGTGCTCCTCGCCGAGCTGTTCGCCGCGGTGATCCCCGAGCACCCCGTCCTGCAGACGGTCACCGGGCTCGGCGAGACGGGGGCGGCGCTCGCCTCCTCCCCGCACGTCGACAAGATCGCCTTCACGGGCTCGGCCCGCACCGCCAAGCGCGTCATGGCGGCCTGCGCCGAGAACCTGACCCCGATCGTCGCCGAGTGCGGCGGCAAGGACGCCTGCATCGTCGACACCGGCGCCGACCTCGACGCCGCCGCCGACGCCGCGCTGTGGGGCGCCATGTCGAACGCGGGCCAGACCTGCATCGGCGTCGAGCGGATCTACGTCGTGGACGAGGCCTACGACCGGTTCCTCGGCAAGCTGACCGAGAAGGCCCGCGACCTGCGTCCCGGCTTCGACCGCGAGGCCGCCTACGGCCCCATCACGATGCCGTCCCAGCTCGACGTCATCGAGCGCCACATCAAGGACGCGCTGGACAAGGGCGGCAAGGCGGTCGTCGGCGGCGCCGAGTCCGTCCGCAAGCCCTACGTCGAGCCGGTCGTGCTGACGAACGTCCCGGACGACTCGGCGGCCGTGTGCGAGGAGACGTTCGGCCCCACGATCACCGTCCACCGCGTGAAGGACATGGACGAGGCGGTCGAGAAGGCGAACAGGACCGGCTACGGCCTCGCCGGGACGATCTTCTCCGGCGACAAGTCCCGCGCGATGGACGCCGCCCGCCGGATGCGGTCGGGCATGACGTCCATCAACGCGTTCGCCGCCTTCGCCCAGGTCGCCGCCCTGCCGTTCGGCGGCGTCGGCGAGTCCGGCTTCGGCCGCATCCACGGCGCCGACGGCCTGCGCGAGTTCGCCCGCCCGAAGGCCATCACCCGCCAGCGGTTCGCGACCATGAACCTCACCACGTTCGCCCGCACCGAGAAGGAGATGGCGCGCGTCCTCGGCATGATCAACATGATCCACGGCCGCCGCTACAAGCGCTGACCCGGCACCGCCCCCGCCGGTCCCCGGCGGGGGCGCCGCCTAGACTCGGAGCATGAACGACCCCGCGCGGAGCCGCCTGGAGGTGGCCCTGGGCGCGCCGCCCCCGCCCCCGCCCGGTTTCCGGCCGTTCACCGACGCCGACGTCCCGGCCCTGGCCGCCCTGATGTGGGACGCCTACCGCGGCACTCCCGACGAGGCCGACGTGGGGAACGTCCAGGGCGCCGTCCGCGAGATCCACCTCACCATGGCCGGCGAGTACGGCACGTTCCTTCCCGAGGCGTCCTTCGTGGCCGACCATGAGGGCCGCCCGGTGGGAGGGGCTCTCGTCACCCTCTACAGAGCCGTCCCCTTGCTCGCGTTCCTCTTCACCGCCCCGGCCCACGCGGGCCGCGGCCTGGGTCAGGGGCTCGTCCAGGCCGTCATGCACGCCCTGGCCGGGCAGGGCCACGACACCCTCGCCCTGGCCGTGACCCGCCGCAACCGCCGCGCCCGCCGCCTCTACGACCGCCTGGGCTTCATCGAGACCGCCTGACCCAGAGGCGGCGCTCAGTCGGCCACGAGGCGCGAGCCCCAGCCGCCGGGGGCGTACTCGCGCTGGCGGCGGACGACGTAGCGGCCCGGCGCGCAGCCGGACGCGCCGTGCTCGGGGTGCAGCAGGTAGACGGTCGCGGACGCCTCGAAGACGCCGATCGCCAGGCCGCCGGGCTCCGACACCTGCGTCGTCCAGCGGCAGGTGCCGGGGTCGGCGACCAGCGTGTGCGGGTTGCCGCCCGCCACGCCCCGCAGCAGCTCGACGCCCTCGGGCGGCACGTCCGTCCACGTGGCGTTCTGCCAGGCCGACAGGCCCGAGGTCTCGGCCATGGGGACGACGATCAGATCGCCCTGCGCCTGGATCCCGTCGACGACGGGGATGCTCACCGACCGGTCGAGATGGTCGAGGACGGCGAGCCCGGTCTGCTGGGAGAGGGAGTCGAGAGTCACGCTTTCGAAGACCAAAGAGATCACCTTTCAGGTTCGGCGGACGAGTCGTGCGTACTGGCCGGCGGACAGCCCGTAGGTCCATCCGGCGGCGGCGAGCGGGTCGTCGAAGACGCCCGGGACGGCCAGCCCGTACCGGCGGCGGCTCCCGTCGCGCTCGACGGAGCCGTTGACGGCGAGCAGCACCCTGGCCTTCTCGCTCGGGTCGTCGGCCCCGAGGTCGTAGAGCCGCAGCTCCGAGCCGGGGTTGCCGGGATCCGGCGCGGCCGCGACGAGCCGCAGCCCGGCCCGGTCGATGTACTCGCCCCAGCCGATGTTCTCGACCGCGCACCGCCGGACCTCGATGTTGGCCTCCCGCGCGATCCGCTCGACGCTCGGATCCTCCGCCACCCAGGCCGGCACCCTCGTGCCGTGCCAGGCGTGCACGTCCCAGCCGTCGGCGTACCGGAGGGCGGGACCGTCCGAGCGGTGCAGGCGCACCTCGCCCTCGTCGCCCCAGACCTCCGTATGGATCTCGACGGGCCGCTCGGAGACGACGCAGACGTCCTCGCGCGGCCACCACCAGCCGCACGACCGGGCCGGCGTCGCCCACAGGTCGATCAGCCGGTTCTGTTCGGGCGTGAAGACCACACCGGAGGTCCGGCGGACCGCGTCATAGTTCGCGCTCCAGGAGGCGCACAGGGCCCCGTGCCAGGCGGTGCCCCTCTCGACCCTCTCGTGCGGGGACCGGAGCGCCATCCGGACCGTGTTCCTGGCCGAGCCGACGATCGGCATCCTCACCAGCTGCGACAGCATCGGGCCCAGCGACCGGGAGTTCCGCAGGACCTGAGCCTCCAGCTGCACGGACAACCCGCCGATCAGACGGCGGAAGCGTGCCGGAAGAGGCCATTCGGAAAGCCGGTCCGCGCTCTCGGGGGCCCGCGGCCGGACGCCGGGTGGGACGGTCTCCAGGGCCGCCAGCGGCGACGGGACCCAGTGGAAACGGGGTGGATCGAGACCGATCAGCCGGTACAGCTCGGATATGGCCGCCTCGGCGGCCGGACGGTCGGCGGGCGCGGTGGAGAGCAGATGCCCGAGCCACTCCGCGCGGACGGCGGCAGCTTCCCGCTGCGCGTCGCCGCTCACCGGACGAGGGCGGCAGCGCCCCTTTCATTGATCATGCGCAGGATGGTGACACATCGCGCTCCGCCTGTCCATACCCGGGCCGCCCGGACGCGGCTGAGCGTCCTACGCGGTCCTGCCGGCGGGACGGCCGGGTCTAAGGCGTCCTAGGCATGCCTAGATAAGGCGTCGTCCCGATGCTCAGGGTGGGGCCTTAGGACGAACCTTGTACATGTCGGGCCGAGAGGGCCCGGCGGGAAACAAGGAGAAGCGGATGTTCAGCCAGGAGTTCATGAAGGTCGTCATCGAGGACCGCGTACGAGTGCTGCGGGCGGAGGGGAAGAACAGCCGCCGCGCCCGTATCGTGAAGGCGCTCAAGCGGTGAGCCCCGCAGCCTGCGTCCCAGCGGCCACGCCCCCGTCGTCTCCGACGGGGGCGTTCCTCATTTCCGGGCGCCCGCGGGCGCGAGGGGGGCGCGGCCCCGGATCAGGTCGGCGGCGCGTTCGGCGATCGCGATGGTCGGGGCGTTGGTGTTGCCCCGCGGGACGGCCGGCATGACCGAGGCGTCGACCACGCGCAGGCCCTCGACGCCCCGGACGCGCAGTTCGGTGTCGCAGACGGAGTCGTCCGCGCCCATCGCGCAGGTGCTGGTCGGGTGGAACAGCGTCGCGGCCTCGCGGCGGACGAAGTCGGCGATGGCCTCGTCGGAGTCGACCTGCTCGCCGGGGGCCCACTCGCCACCGATCAGGGAGGCCAGCGGCCCGGTGGAGGCGATCTCGCGGGCCTGCCGGACGCCGGCGACCAGGATGTCCAGGTCGGCCTTGTCGGCGAGGTAGGCGGGATCGATCAGCGGCTTGGCGTGGGGGCTTGCGGAGCGGAGGGTCAGCGCGCCGCGGCTCGCGATCGCCACCGCGGTGACCATGACCGACAGCAGGCGCTCGGAGGAGTCGGTGAGGCCCTGGTTGACGAACGGGGTCGGCAGGACGTGGTACTGCAGGTCGGGGGCGGGCAGGCCCTCCACCGTCCGGGCGAACCCCCCGGCCTCGGCGACGTTCGAGGCGTAGGGGCCGCGCGCCAGGGCCTGATAGAGGGCGAAGGAGCGGGCGTTCGCCAGTTCCCAGAGGGGCTTGGTGCGGGGCGTGGCGAACATGACGTTCACGAACGGGTGGTCCTGGAGCCGCTGCCCCACCGGGGAGTCGACCAGGACGTCGATGCCGAGGGAGCGCAGGTGGTCGGCGGGGCCGACGCCCGAGAGCATGAGGAGCTGCGGGCTGTTCACCGCGCCGCCCGACAGGATCACCTCGGCCTCGGCGCGGGCCGACATCGTCTCGCCGCGCGCCTCGTAGCGGACGCCGACGGCGCGGCCGTCCTCGATCACCACGCGGGTGGCGAGGGCGTCGGTGACGACCGTGAGGTTCGGGCGGTGCTCGATCGGGTGCAGGTAGCCGGCGGCGGTCGACCAGCGGCGGCCGCGCTTGTGGGTGACCTGGTAGAAGCCGACGCCGTCCTGGTCGGCGCCGTTGAAGTCGTGGTTGGCGGCGAGGCCGTACGCCTTGGCCGACTGCACCCACGCCCGGGTCAGGGGGTGCCGGTAGCGCAGGTCCTCGACGCGCAGCGGGCCGCCGACGCCGTGGTAGGGCAGCTCGCCGCGCTGCTGGTCCTCGGCGCGGACGAAGTAGGGCAGCAGGTCCTCGTAGCCCCAGCCCTCGCAGCCGTAGGAGTCGCGCCAGGTGTCGTAGTCGTGCCGGGCCCCGCGGATGTAGATCATCGCGTTGGTGGACGAGCTGCCGCCGAGCGTGCGCCCGCGCGGCCAGTACACGCTGCGCCCGGCCGCGTGCTCCTGCGGGACGGTCGCGTAGTCCCAGTCGTACGGGCCCTTGATCAGCGCGGCCACCGCGGCCGGGATGTGGATCTCGGGGGCGTCGTCGGGCGGGCCCGCCTCCAGCAGCAGGACCTTCACGGAGGGGTCCTCGGTCAGTCGGGCGGCCAGGACGCAGCCCGCACTGCCCGCTCCCACGATGATGTAGTCGTACACGGCGGCCTCCGGGGTCTTTCCGAAACCCTACCGAACGGGCTTCTGCCAGCGGCAGGGCTAGGCTGCCCCCATGGCGAAGAACAGGGACAATCCCGTCGTGCTCTCCCGGATCTACACCCGCACGGGAGACGACGGCACCACCGCGCTGGGGGACGCGTCCCGCACGTCCAAGACCGATCCGCGCCTCGCCGCGTACGCCGACGTCGAGGAGGCCAACGCCGCGATCGGCACGGCGATCGCGCTCGGATCCCTGCCCGAGGGGCTGGTCGCGCTGCTGACCCGCGTCCAGAACGACCTGTTCGACGTGGGCGCCGACCTGTGCGCGCCCGTCGTCCCCGACCCGCAGTACCCGCCGCTGCGCATCGAGCCGTCCTACGTCGAGCGGCTGGAGGAGGCCTGCGACGAGTACAACGCCGACCTTCCGACGCTGCGCAGCTTCATCCTCCCCGGCGGGACGCCCGGCGCCGCGCTCCTGCACGTCGCGCGGACGGTGACGCGCCGGGCCGAGCGGTCCGCCTGGGCCGCGATCGAGGCCCACGGCGACGCCGGCGACACGCCCGAGGGCGGCGTGAACGCGCTGACGGCCAAGTACCTCAACCGGCTGTCGGACCTGCTGTTCATCCTCTGCCGCGTCGCCAACGCCGAGACCGGCGACGTCCTGTGGAAGCCCGGTGGCGAGCGCTGAGGCGTCACGGGGGTGGGGCTAACCCCACCCCCGGTTGACCGGCTCCCCTCCTGGCGGGCGCCGCCGCGCCTGGAGCAGGCTTGCCCTTGACGGGCCGTACGCCGACGACGGGGAGAGACCACGTGAGGACTCTGACAGCCACGGCCGCCGCGGCCGCCACGGCGCTGACCGCGGCGGCGCTGACGGGCTGCGGCAACGTGAGCGTCGGCCGGCACCAGCAGGACCACTCCTACTCCGCGCCCGCGGGCACCACCGGGTTGAGGATCACGGCGCACGGTGGGCGGGTCGAGGTCACCGCGTCCGACTCCCCCGGCATCAGGATCACCGAGCGGCTGCGCTGGTCCAACGACAAGAACAGGCCGAAGGCACGGCACGTCTCCGAGGGCTCCACGCTCGCCCTGTCGTCCTCGTGCGGCCGGAACGTGATGGGGTTCTCCGCGTGCGGGGTCTCCTACCGCGTCCAGGTCCCGCGCAGCACGCCCGTGCAGGTCGACAGCGGGGACGGGGCGATCGAGGTGTCCGGCCTCGCCGGGACGGTGCGGCTGCGCAGCGCCAGCGGCGCGATCAGGGCGACGGACCTGCGGGCCGCGACGGTGTCGATCAGCGCCGACGACGGGGCGGTGCGCGTGACGGGCCGCGTGGCCACCGCCGACCTGCGCAGCGGCAGCGGCGCCGTCACGGCCGGGAACCTCACCGCCGACCGGCTGAAGGCCCGCGCGTCCGACGGCCGGATGGAGGTGAGCGGGCGCGTCCGCGTCGCCGACCTCCGCACCGGCAGCGGCTCGATCACCCTGGACGGGCTCGCCGCCGACCGGATCACCGCCCGGAGCGACGACGGCGGGATCACGATGCGGCTGGACTCGCCGCCCGCCGACGTCCGGGCCGTCGCCGGGAGCGGCCCGATCCGGCTGCGCCTGCCGGGCGAGGAGGGCTACGCCATCTCGCTGTCCGCCCAGGGGGCCAGGCGGATCGACCCGGGCGTCCGCCAGGATTCGCGGTCCGCGCGGCGCCTCGACCTGCGCACGCGCGACGGCGACATCGCCGTGACGCCAAACTAGGGCATCACCGTCATACCGGACTAACGGTCACGCCGAACTTGACTCGGTCCACGGTCTCCGGACGGTCATCCATGGCGCTCGCAGCCAGTAGCCCGATGGAGACGCATCATGACCGACTCACCCGACGGCCTCGCCGAGGACCTCGCCGACCTGCGCGCGGTCGTCGAGATCCATGGTCACGGTCTCGCCAGGCACGCGGAGGTCATCAAGGGACTCCGCGATCGGCTCGCCTCGCCCACGTCGATCGACGCCGAGGACCCCGCCGCCCGGCCCGAGGACGAAGGCCCGGTCGTGCCGACCTTCCTCCTGTACCTGGACGGCCCAGAGCACACCCTCGAACTCGAGACCATGGCCACCTGGGTCAACGTCCTCCTGGTCCCCGTCTACGTCACCCAGGTGAGCCCGCTCCGGCCGTGGTGCTCGCGCTGGTGGGAGCATCCCGAGGCGCTCGCCCGCCTCCACGCCCTCTGGATGGCCTGGCAGGGGCTCACCGACGCGCCGGCATGCGGGCACACCGGCCCGAGCACCTGGCACCGCGACCATCTCGACCCCACGCTCGCACGCCTCCGCGCCCCCGACGGCCCCTTCGCGGGGTGCATGACCGATCCCGAGCGGCCCGTCCACAACGCGGGCCCCGCCACCCCGGTCGAAGACTTCGGGTTCCCTTCGGTGTGACGCCGGGCCGGCCGGGCCCGCCCGCCCTCAACGCAGCAGGTACGGGCCCTGCCACAGCGGGGCGTAGGACGGGTCCACGGCCGCCGGGCCGAAGCGGGCGCCGCCGTTCACCGCGACCGTCGTCCGGGCCAGGTGCTGCAGCACGTGCGCGATCCCGTCGGCGTTGCTGTCGAGCATCCTGAGGTTGACGTTCTTCAGGCGGTCGCACCTCGCGTGATAGCACGGGTCGTACGCCTTGCCCGCCCTGCCGCCGAACACCTTGGCCTCGGCGGCGGTCTTCACCCCTTCGGCGCCGGTGTCCATCCCGCCCGCCGGGATGCCCCGCTCGACGAACGGCCCGTAGTCGGAACGCCCGTCGAACCGGCTCTCCGTGACCGGCAGGCGGCGGCCCTGGAAGTACTGCCGGAACATCCGCTCGATCGCCCCCGACCCGGCGGGCGCCCGCGTGCCCGCGCCGGTCGAGTGGTCGCCGTCGTAGACGCCCCGGGTGCCGTTCGGCGAACCGAGCATGTCGAAGTTCAGGTTCAGCGCGATCCGCGCCCGCTGCGACACGGGCAGCGACCGCAGGTACTGCTCCGACCCCTGCAGGCCCTCCTCCTCGGCCCCCCACCAGGCGAACCGCACCCGGTTGCGCAGGCCGTCCCGGCCGAGCTGCTTGATCTTGGCGGCGACGGCGAGCAGGACGGCCGCGCCGGTGCCGTTGTCGTTGATCCCCGGGCCCGCCGGGACGCTGTCCAGATGCGCGCCGGCGACCACGACGTTGTCGGCCCGCCCCTGCGGGGTGTCGGCGATGACGTTGGCCGACGCCCGCCTCCCGTGCACGGCGTCGGTCCTGACCCGCAGCTTCAGGCCGCCCTTCCGCGCGGCCTTCACCAGCGCGGCGCCCACCGCGTGCGTCGGCCCGACGACCGGGACCGCGGCCGGCCGCGACAGCGTCCCGTTCAGCGGCCCCCGCTCCCCCGGCTTGTTGAAGATCACCACGGCGGACGCTCCGGCCGCCCGCGCGTTGGCGGCCTTGGCCGCGAACGTGCAGGTCCCCCGCTGGACGAGCGCGATCGAGCCCTTCGCGAAACCCTTGAAGTCGCCGGCCTCGCAGCCGCTCGTCCCCTCACCCTTGGACGGGACGTCCACCGCCGCCGCCGGCGCCGTCACATCGCCCGAACCCGAGTACGCGAGGGTGAGGAAGTCGGCCTCCCGCCTGTAGGACGCCTTGGACGGCGCCGTCCGCGCGAACGCCGCGGGCGTCCGCTCCCGCCAGTACGGATAGGTGAACTTCTGCACCCTCGGCGCGAACCCGTACTTCTTCAGCCGCCCGGTGACGTACCGCACGGACACGTCGTAGCCGGCCCTCCCCGCCGCGCGGTCGCCGCCGTTGTAGTCGGCGATCTCCTGGAACGCGGCCAGGTGGGGCCTGATGTCCCCCAGCGTGACCAGCGCGGCGAGATCGGGACGCGCCGGCGCGGCCCCGGCCGTCGGCAGGGCGGCGGGCAGGAACAGGGCGGGCAGCGCCACGGCCGTGCCGAACGCGAGCCTGCGGACGGCGGGATGCCTGCGGCCGGTGAGGAGCATGCGCACGTGCACTCCAGCGGACGGAGAAGGGAGCGGACCAGCGCGATCCTCACCCCGCGCCCCGGCCGCCTCAAGCAGCGGCGGCACGGCCAGGCCGATTCGATACCGGAGTCTTACCAGCTCATGCCCGGCCCGCCCCAGATCGTGCCCGCCCGTCCCCTCATTCGGAGGAGTGCAGGTCGACCGGGAAGCCCGGCGGAGCCGCCTCCAGCCAGGCCAGGAACCCGGTGAGGGCCGCAGCGCCCATCGCCAGCTCCACCACGAGGTCGCCGTCCCTGACCTCGATGACGCTCACGTCCGGCAGCAGGCCCTCGGCCTCCTCCCGGTCCGGGACGCGCCGGTTGGACACGACGAGGCCCCGGCGGTGGATCACCTGCCGGGGCCTTCTGCGGAAACCGAACACGCGGTGCCAGTGCAGGACATCGCCCTTGTAGCGGCCGATGCCGAGCCTCCACACTCCGGGGGCTCCGCCCTCCCGGGGCAGTTCGCGCAGGCTGCACTCCACGGTGCCGCCGCCGCGCGTGAACAGCCAGCGGCGCACCGCCATGGAGGCGAACAGCAGCGCCGCCCCCAGGACGAGCACGGCGAGCACCCCGCCGACGTCCAGTGCCAGGTGCTCGCCCAAGTCCCCCGCCGTTCGCCCGGACCTAGGCCTCGACGCCCGCCGCGCGCAGCCGCGCCCGGGCGCGCCGCTCCGGCGTCGTGTCCTCGCCCTCGGCGGACAGGGCCTCGTCGAGCGCCCGCTTGGCCTCGTCGACGTCGATCTCCTCGGCCCGCTGGACCTGCTCGGCCAGCACCGACACCTCGTTGGCGGCGACGGAGAAGAACCCGCTGCCGACCGCCGCCAGGACCGGCGCACCGCCGTCCGCGGGCTCGATCTTCACCACGCTGCCGTCGAGGAGGACGCCCAGCACCGGGGCGTGCCCCGGCAGGATGCCGAGCGAGCCCTCGATCGTCTGCGCGACCACCATCTTGGCCTCGCCGGACCAGACCTCGCGCTCCGGCGAGACCAGCCCGACCTTCAGGGTTGCCACGTCTTTCCCTCCGACTACTGGAGCGGATCCGGCGGGCCGGCCCGGGCGCGGAGCCCGGGCGCGGCCCGCCGGAGCGGACTACTTCTCCAGCTCCTTGGCCTTCTTCTCGACATCCTCGATGCCGCCGCACATGAAGAACGCCTGCTCGGGGAGATGGTCGTACTTGCCCTCCGCGAGCGCCTTGAACGAGGAGATCGTCTCGTCCTTCGGCACCGTCTCACCGGGCTGGCCGGTGAACTGCTCGGCCACGTACATCGGGTGCGACAGGAAGCGCTCGATGCGCCGCGCCCGCTGGACGGTGACCTTGTCCTCCTCGGAGAGCTCGTCGATGCCGAGGATCGCGATGATGTCCTGCAGCTCCTTGTACTTCTGCAGGATCCGGATCACTTCCTGGGCGACCTCGTAGTGCTCGTTCCCCAGGATCTGCGGGTCCATGATCCGCGAGGTGGAGTCGAGCGGGTCCACCGCCGGGAAGATGCCCTTCTCGGAGATGCTCCGCGACAGCGTCGTGGTGGCGTCCAGGTGCGCGAACGTGGTGTGCGGCGCCGGGTCGGTGATGTCGTCGGCGGGAACGTAGATCGCCTGCATCGAGGTGATCGAGTTACCGCGCGTCGACGTGATCCGCTCCTGGAGCACGCCCATCTCGTCGGCCAGCGTCGGCTGGTACCCCACCGCGGACGGCATGCGCCCGAGCAGCGTGGAGACCTCCGAACCGGCCTGCGTGAACCGGAAGATGTTGTCGATGAACAGCAGCACGTCCTGGTTCTGCACGTCGCGGAAGTACTCCGCCATCGTCAGCGCGGACAGCGCCACCCGCAGCCGGGTGCCCGGCGGCTCGTCCATCTGGCCGAACACCATCGCGGTGTCCTTGAGGACGTCCGCCTCGTCCATCTCCACCCAGAGGTCGTTGCCCTCACGGGTGCGCTCGCCCACGCCGGCGAACACCGAGGTGCCGCCGAAGTTGCGGGCGACGCGGCGGATCATCTCCTGGATGAGGACGGTCTTGCCCACACCCGCGCCGCCGAACAGACCGATCTTGCCGCCCTTGACGTACGGGCACAGGAGGTCGATGACCTTGATGCCGGTCTCCAGCATCTCGGTCTTGGACTCCAGCTGGTCGAACGGCGGAGCGCTGCGGTGGATGCCCCAGCGCTCGTTGACCTCCAGCGAGGCGGTCGGGACGTCCAGCGCGTCGCCGAGGGCGTTCCACACGTGGCCCTTGGTGATGTCGCCGACCGGAACCATGATCGACTCGCCCGAGTCGAACACCGGAGCGCCGCGGACGAGGCCGTCCGTCGGCTGCATCGAGATCGCCCTGACCATGTTGTCGCCGAGGTGCTGCGCGACCTCGAACGTCAGGGTCTTCTCCTCGCCGCCCAGGGTGACCTGGGCGTTGAGGGCGTTGTAGATCTCCGGAATGGCGTCGGCGGGGAACTCCACGTCGACGACCGGGCCGATGACACGGGCGACGCGCCCGGTCGCGGTCGCCGTCTCTACCTGAGCAGTCATACCCTTCTCACTCCCCGCCAGAATCGGCGAGCGCGTCAGCGCCACCGACGATCTCGCTGATTTCCTGGGTGATCGCCGCCTGCCGCGCCTGGTTCATCTGGCGCGTGTAGACCCCGATCAGTTCGTTGGCATTGTCGGTCGCCGACTTCATGGCCCGCCGGACCGACGCCTGGAAGGACGCGGCCGACTGCAGCAGCATGTGGAAGATGCGGCTCTCGATGTAGTTCGGCAGGAGCAGGTCGAGCGCGGCCTGGGCGGACGGCTCGAACTCGTACGCCGGCGGGACCTTGGCGGCCTCGGTCTCCGAGGTCTCCTCGATCTCCAGCGGCATCAGCCGGGTGACCCGGACGGTCTGGGTCAGCATCGAGACGAACTCGGTGTAGACCACGTGGATCTCCCCGACCCCGCCCTCGGCGTCGGTCTTGAGGAAGTCCTCGGCCAGCCGCCGCCCGATCCCCTCGGCGTTGCCGAAGTTCGGGCGGTCGCTGAACCCCTTCCAGGACTCGGCGAGGTCCCGGCCCCGGAACCGGTACCAGGTGATGCCCTTGTTGCCGACGACGTAGGGGACCGGCTCGCGGCCCTCGTCCCGCAGCGCCTTGATCAGCGACTCCGCCTCGCGGATGACGTTGGCGTTGTAGGCGCCGCAGAACCCGCGGTCGCTCGTGATGATCAGCACGGCGCTGCGGTTGTCGGCCGGCTGCTCCTCCAGCAGCGGGTGGTCGATCCCGACGTTGTGACTCACCAGCGCGGTCAGGGCCTGCGTGATCTGGTCGGCGTACGGCTTGGAGGCCGCCACCGCCTGCTGGGCCTTGACGATCCGCGACGTGGCGATCATCTCCTGGGCACGAGTGATCTTGGCGGTCGACTTGACCGTCTTGATCTTCTGCCGGAGTTGACGAAGCTGTGCGGCCATGGCCGTCAGCCCTTCTTGACGCGGGTGATCGTCTCCTGCTTGACGTCCTCGTCGTCGATCGCCTCGACGGGCTCCTCAGCGAGCAGCTCGCCCTCGCTGGTCTGGAAGCCCTTCTTGAACTCCGTGATGGTGTTCTTGAGGCTGGTGAGGCCGTCGTCGGACAGCTTGCCGGTCTCGCGGATGGAGGTCAGCAGGCCGCCCTCCTCACGCTCGACGTAGTCGAGGAACTCGCGCTCGAAGCGGCGGACGTCGGCCACCGGGACGTCGTCCAGCGCGCCGGAGGTGCCCGCCCACACGGACACGACCTCCTGCTCGACCGGGAACGGGCTGCCCTGCGGCTGCTTCAGCAGCTCGACCAGCCGGGCGCCGCGCTCCAGCTGGGCGCGCGAGGCGGCGTCCAGGTCGGACGCGAAGGCGGCGAACGCCTCCAGGTCGCGGAACTGCGACAGCGCCAGGCGCAGCGTGCCGGCGACCGTCTTCATCGCCTTGATCTGCGCGTCGCCGCCGACCCGGGAGACCGAGATGCCGACGTTGATCGCCGGCCGGACGCCCTGGTTGAACAGGTCCGTCTCCAGGAAGCACTGCCCGTCGGTGATCGAGATGACGTTCGTCGGGATGTAGGCCGACACGTCACTGCCCTTGGTCTCGATGATCGGCAGACCCGTCATCGAGCCGCCGCCCATGTCGTCCGACAGCTTCGCGCAGCGCTCCAGCAGGCGCGAGTGCAGGTAGAACACGTCACCGGGGTAGGCCTCGCGGCCCGGCGGGCGGCGCAGCAGCAGCGACACCGCGCGGTAGGCCTCGGCCTGCTTCGACAGGTCGTCGAAGATGATCAGGACGTGCTTGCCCTGGTACATCCAGTGCTGGCCGATCGCGGACCCGGTGTAGGGGGCGATGTACTTGTAGCCCGCCGGGTCGGACGCGGGAGCAGCCACGATCGTGGTGTACTCCAGCGCGCCGGCCTCCTCCAGGGAGCGGCGGACGTTGGCGATCGTGGAGCCCTTCTGGCCGATCGCGACGTAGATGCAGCGGACCTGCTTCTTCTCGTCGCCGGACTCCCAGTTCTCCTTCTGGTTGATGATCGTGTCCACGCAGACCGTCGTCTTGCCGGTCTGCCGGTCACCGATGATCAGCTGCCGCTGGCCGCGGCCGATCGGCGTCATCGCGTCGATGGCCTTGATGCCGGTCTGCAGCGGCTCGCTCACCGACTGCCGCTGCACGACCGTGGGGGCCTGCAGTTCGAGCGCGCGGCGCTCGGTCGTCTCGATCGGGCCCTTGCCGTCCAGCGGGTTGCCCAGCGCGTCCACGACGCGGCCGAGGAAGCCGTCGCCGACGGGGACCGAGAGGACCTCGCCGGTCCGGCGGACCTTCTGGCCCTCTTCGATCTTGCTGAAGTCGCCAAGGACAACGGCGCCGATCTCACGCACGTCCAGGTTCAGAGCCAGGCCACGGGTACCGTCCTCGAACTCAAGGAGTTCGTTCGCCATCGCGGAGGGCAGGCCCTCGACGTGGGCGATACCGTCGCCGGAATCGACGACGGTGCCGACCTCTTCGCGCGCGGCGGCCTCGGGCTCGTACGACTGGACGAAGCGCTCCAGCGCGTTCCGGATCTCGTCCGGACGGATCGTCAGCTCCGCCATGATTCCTCTCTTGCTCCCTATGGGGTCAGCTAGCCGGCGGGTCAGCCGGTGCCGAGCCGCCGGCGGACGTCGTCCAGCCGTCCGGCGATCGTGCCGTCGATGATCTCGTCCCCGATCTGGACCGAAAGGCCGCCGATCGCGGTGGGGTCGATCTCGATGTTCAGATGTACTTCGTGGCCGTAGGCGGCGGCGAGCACCGCGGCGAGCCGGGTCCGCTGCGCCGCCGACAACGGCGCCGGCGAGCGGACCAGGGCGACCAGCCGCTGCCTGCGCTGGGCGACCAGCTTGCCGTAGTCGGCGAGCCCGGTTTCCAGGCTACGTCCTCGCGGACGCAGCACGAGTTCCGTGAGCAGCGCCAGTGTCGCGTCGGTGACCTTGCCGTCCACCAGCGCGTTGACCAGCCCGGTCTTGCGCTCGGCCGGCAGGCCGGGGTCGGCCAGGGCGCCGCGCAGTTCCGGCTCCCCCTCGACGACCCGGGAGAACCGGAACAGCTCGTCCTCCAGGTCGTCGATGCGGCCGGCGGCCTCGGCGCGGGCCGCCTCGGCGGTGACCGCGAGGATCTCCAGCGCGTCCGACATCTCCGACGGCGTGGACCAGCGCAGCCGGGCGACGTCGGCGACCAGCCCGAGAGCGGCCGGCGACACCTTGCCCTCCAGCAGGATCTGGACGAGCTGCGCCTTCTCGGCCCCGTCGCGCGACGGGTCGGAGACCGCCCGCCGCACACCGTGCTCGCGGTCGATCAGGTGCAGCACCGCGAACAGGTCGCCGCCGAGCCGCGCCAGGTCGGCGGAGGGGATCACGGCCTCCAGCCGTTCCTTGGCCTCGGCCAGCGACGCCCTGCTCACCGCTCCCGTGATGGTCATGATGTGATCTGCTCCTGGGTGCGAGCGCGTTCCTCGAGCTCCTCGAGGAACCGGTCGACGACCCGGCTCTGCCGCGCGCTGTCCTCAAGGGACTCGCCCACGACGCGCCCGGCCAGCTCGACCGACATGGCCCCGATCTCGGCGCGCAGCGACTGCAGCGCCTGCTGCCGCTCGGCCTCGATCTGCGCCTTGGCGTTCTCGACGATGCGGCGCGCCTCGACCTGGGCCTGCTCCTTGGCCTGGGCGATGATCTGCGCGCCCTGCTCCTCGGCCTTGCGCCGCTCGTTCGACGCCTCGACCGCGGCCGCCTTCTGCTGGGCCTTGTACTGCTCGAGGACCTGCTGGGCCTCCTTCTGCGCCTGCTCGGCCCGCAGGAGGCCGCCCTCGATCGCCTCGGTCCGCTCCTCCAGCGTCTGCTGGATGCGCGGCGTCAGGATCTTGCCGAGGACGATCAGCACGACCAGGAACGAGAAGATGCCGACGACCAGCTCGAACGGGTGCGGAATGAGAGGGTTGTTCTCCTCCGCCGCCAGGACGGAAGCTGCTGTGATCATGTCTGCAGCCCTTCCTCAGGTTCGGACGGCTACTACTTGATGCCCTGGAAGATGAACGGCGCGACCAGGCCGATCAGGGCGAGCGCCTCGGTAAGGACGAAGCCCAGCAGCATGTTGGTGCGGATCACACCGGTCAGCTCGGGCTGGCGGGCGATCGCGTTCACGCCCTGGCCGAAGATGATGCCGACGCCGATGCCCGGGCCGATCGCCGCGAGGCCGTAACCGATCGAGGTGACGTTACCGCTGAGGGCAGCGAGGTCTCCCATGTTCTTTCCCTTTTCTGTCGGCCGGCGGAAGCTCCGCCGGTCTGGGCTTACGAGGTTGTCCGATGGGGTCCGCGGAGCCGGGGCGTCGCGTGCCCCGCGGGTCTTAGTGGTCCGCTTCCAGGCCGCTCGAGATGTACATGGCGGCCAGCATGGTGAACAGGAACGCCTGCAGGAACTGGATCAGCAGCTCCAGCGCCGTCATGGCGATCGTGACGATCACACCGATGATGCCGACGCCGAACCCGGCGACCGTGGGCTTCTCGAAGAGGAACCAGAAGCCGACCAGGCTGAAGAACGCCAGGATCGTGTGGCCCGCGAACATGTTGGCGAAGAGCCGGACCGCGTGGGTGAAGGGGGCCAGGACGAAGGTCGAGAGGTACTCGATCGGCACCAGCAGGAAGTAGACCGGCAGCGGGAGGCCACTGGGGATCATGTTCGAGAAGTACCGGATGCCCTGGTGCCGCAGCCCGAGGTAGATCTTGATGATGTAGACGAAGAGCGCCAGGACGATCGGGAACGCGATGTGCGAGGCGATCGGGAACTGGATGATCGGGACCACCGCGAAGATGTTCCAGACCCAGATCAGGAAGAACATCGACATCAGCATCGGCATCCACCGGTCGGTGTTCTTGCCGAGGAACGGGCGGGCGATCTCGTCCCGCACGAACATGTAGCCGACCTCGCCGAGGTTCTGCACGCCCCGCGGCACGAGCTTCGGCTTGGCGAAGGCGCTCCAGAAGAAGACGCAGATCACCAGCGACCCGACGACCGCGAAGACGACCGGCTTGGTGAGCCACGCGGGGCCGCCGGCGAACAGGGGCGGGAAGTCGAACAGCTCCGGTCCGGGGGCCTGGAACTCTTCTCCGCCGGAGGCGAGGACCGTCAGCGCGTTCACGCGGCGTTCCCTTCATCAATGTGGTGATGTTTCACGAAGGCTTCCTCGGCGGCGGGGCCGCTCAGGAGGAGTGGCGACCGAACTTCACGTAGACCAGGTAGACGGCGAGCACGACGCCGATGACCAGGCCGATCGGGACCAGCCAGGTCTGGTGCGTCCATTTGGACAGCAGCCACCCGAGACCGCCCCAGATGAGCATCCCGGAAAGGAGGTAGCTGGGCACGGACCAGGCGGCGTCGGCGAATTCCCGCTGGCCGTCTTCCGGCCGGCGTTTCTGCTCGCTCATCGCGCTCCGGACGATAGCAGGCCATGCCTGCGGTGGTCATATTGGAGTAGTCCGTCATGGTGGCCGGTACCGTCCGCGAGCGCTTCATCACGGACTCCGGTCCAGCACGTTCTCGGGGTCGTCAATGTAGGGCCTCCGCTGCAGGACGACGCGGAACTCGGCTCCGATCCACAGCAGCGCGAGCCCGATGACCGTCCAGCCGAAGACCTGGGTGTTGAAGATCGACACGCCGTCGATGGCCGTGACCAGCACCATCACCGCGAGGATCTTCACCGCGTAGCTGGCGAGGGCGGCCAGCATCATCGTCTGGGCCGAGAGGCGGGAGGCCCAGGAGACCACCAGCGCGCTCACCGAGAAGAAGGCGATCACCACGACGGAGGCCAGCGCCGCCGCGAGGGCGCCCTGGGCGCCCGCGGTCAGCAGGCCGATCACTACGGCACCCACCCCGACGACCGACGTCGGGATCGCGGCGCCGCGGAGCATCCGGGCGTCGGAGGTATGCATGAGGGCTCCGGCTGGTCACGTTCAGTGGTCGTCTCTTGTTCGTGAAAGGTATCACAAGCGTCCGGAATGTCCACAATTACCCTAGAGGTAATGCGATCCGGCGTGCGCGGCGCTACCGCGCGCGACACCCGCACGAGGGACTGTAGCCGAGCCCGCCCGGTGCCCACGCCCGTTCGGGGCCCGCGGAGCGGTCGGCGCCGCTCCCGCCCGAAGGCGTCCCGGCGCAGGTCAGACGGGCATCGAGGGGCGCTCGGCGGGCTGGTCGCCGGTGCCGGCGTCCGCGGCCTTCCCCCGGGCGGACCTGCGGCGACCGGGGATGCGGAGCATCAGCAGCACGCCCGCGACCGCCACCAGCAGGGTGACACCGAGGGTGATCCAGGCGGCGTCGAACAGCGCGAGGCCGACCAGCCCGGAGGCCAGCAGCCCGACCCAGAAATACATGATCAGCACGGCGCGGCGGGTGGAGTGGCCGAGCTCCAGCAGCCGGTGGTGCAGGTGCTGCTTGTCCGGGGCGAACGGGGAGCGGCCCTGGTTGGTGCGCCGCCACACCGCGAGCAGCATGTCCATGAACGGGACCGCCGCCACCGCCGGGATGAGCAGCACCGGGACGAAGAACGGGAAGAGCCCGTTGGCGAGGACGGCCGCGTCGAACTGCCCGGTCAGCATGATCGTGGAGGCGCTGAGCAGGAGCCCGATCAGCATCGAGCCGGTGTCGCCCATGAAGATCTTGGCCGGGCTGAAGTTGTGCGGCAGGAAGCCCGCGCACATGCCGAACAGGACCGCGGCGGTGAGGGTCGCGGCGGACAGCGTGGTGAGGCCGTGCGCCTTCGACAGCAGGTAGGCGTAGGAGAACAGCGCCAGCGCGGCGATCCCGACGACGCCGGCGGCGAGGCCGTCCAGCCCGTCGATGAAGTTGACCGCGTTGATCGTGGCGACGACGAGCAGGACGGTGAGCGGGACCCCGTAGGCGGGCGGCAGGGACAGCGAGTCGCCGGTGGGCAGCGGGATCACGTAGACCTGGATGCCCTGCATGATGAAGATCCCGGCGGCCGCGACCTGCCCGGCGAACTTGGTGAGCGCGTCCACCTCCCAGCGGTCGTCGGCGATGCCGATCAGCACGATCAGCCCGCCCGACAGCAGGAGCGCCTTGCTGACGCTGATCCCGCCGTCGCCGAGGACCTTGCGCATCTCGGGCAGGCCGGTGGAGACCACCAGCGCCGCCACCATCCCGCCGAACATCGCGAGGCCGCCCAGCCGGGGCGTCGGGATCACGTGCACGTCGCGGTCGCGCGGGACGGCCTGCGCCCCGAACCACACGGCGAACCTGCGCACCGACGGGGTCAGCAGGTAGGCGACGAGAGCGGCGACCAGGATCGTGAGCAGGTACTCCCGCACTCCCCTGCGCCTCCCTTCGCCGATCAACGATGCCTACGTGCCCCGTCCGGGGCTGAGTTCACCTAGGTAGACGACCCGCCGGAACGATCAGTTCACGTCGCGACCGACCAACTGTAGTCCTCCCGGACGGTCTTCCGCCGCAAATCGGGCACTACCGGTCCGCTGAACGCACATGATCCCGACTCCGACGATCACGAGCGCGAGGCCGGCGAGGCACCGGTCGCCCAGCGAGAACGCCCACGGGCCGCTCGCCGCGACGTCGTCCCCCGCGTCGGCGACGACGAGCAGCGCCCCGGCGGCCGCCAGGCCGGCGCCGGTCCCCCGCCGCGGCGCCGGACGGCGCGCGAGCAGGGGCACGGCGGCGAGCGCGAGGGCCAGCACGGCGGTGCCCGTCCAGTGGCCCGTCCATCGCGGCGGGACGTACCGGGGCGGCGGGACGGCGATCGCGCGCTTGGGCAGCCGGACCCGGATCCGCATCCCCTCGTGCGGGGCGAGCGCGTTCTGGACGAAGTCGATCGCGTACGGGCCGTCGCGGTCGCGCAGGCACCGGGTCGTCGCCCCGGTCGCGCCCGCCCGGCAGGTCGCGTGCCGCAGCGGCACCGGCGCCTGCACCCGGACCGCCGCGTTCCCGATGGGGACGTCCCAGCTCGTCCCGATGGCGTCCCACAGCAGGTCGTCGTGGTCGGCGCGGGGGGTGAACGCGCGGCGCACCTCGTACTCGATCACGTAGGCCTGGCGGCCGCGGACCTCGCGGTGCCGGTCGCCGACGCTGATCCGCACGTCGCGCAGGAACCGGGTCGTGCGGACGCGGGCCGGGGCGCCGGTGGAGGAGCTGCTGCTGACGTTGCGGACCTCGTAGAGGCGGTCGCCGCGGCGGAACGGCACGTGCCGGACGATCCCGTGCTCCCCCGCCTGGTCGAAGTCGTAGGTGATCGTCTCCCGGACGTACAGCACGCCGTCGGTGCCGATGGTGAGGACGACGTCGTAGGCCGGGATGCTCTCGCCGCGGTAGGCCGGCTCGGGGGGCGGCGCGACGCCCGAGGACCCGGGCGCGGGCTCGGCGCCGGCCGGCCGGCCGGCGCAGGCGGGCAGGCCGAGCACGAGGAACAGCAGCAGCACCCCCGCGATGGTCGCGGAGCGCCGGACACGGCCACGCACGTCGGGCATGTTTCCACCGTTGCCATGATCGTGGCGGCGTAACGCGGTCGATGCGGCCGACCGGTAAGCCCTTTGCCCCTCGCGCGGACGCTCGGGGGCGTCTTGGACGCCTCCGGCGCCGGATCGGTTCGCCGGACGGCCGGATCCGTCCTGCCCCGGTCAAATGGACGTCCCTACAGAAAACCGCTGGTAAGGGGCTGCTAGGTTATCGCTCGCTAACCCCCCCAATCCGAACACGGAGGGACCTATGCGGCGAATCGCTGCAGTCGCCCTGACCGCCGGCACGCTGATGGCCGGCATGGCCGCCGTCGGAGCCCCCGCCGAAGCCGCCACCGGCAGCTGGAAGCCCTACAACTCCTACAGCCACGTGGCCGCATGGGGCTCCTACACCCGCAGCGGCGGCAGCACCGCCGTCACGGGCTACCTCGCCGACGACAAGAAGAACGGCTGGACCTCCTGCGTCCGCTTCAAGTTCACCGAGGGCTCCAAGGTGTACTGGTCACGCTTCAAGATCATCGGCGTGGCGCCCGACGGCACCAAGTACAACTTCGACGGCAAGGCCACCGTCAAGATCAGCGTGAAGTCGTCCTACGGCAGCCACATGTGGGTGCAGGAGTGCGGCCGGAACAAGAAGACCGGCAAGTACTACTACGGCAAGGGCAAGAAGATCTTCTGATCCCCTCCCCCTTCCGCCTGACGACACAGGCCCCGCCCGGCCCGGCGGGGCCTTCGCGCTTTCCCGGCCCCCTGTCGGCCCGGCTCACCAGTCCAGGTCGTAGAAGTCCCCGCCCACCTTGATCCGCGAGATCCCGTCCGGCTTTCCGAGATCGACCAGCCCGTAGCCGGTCACCAGGAACCTTCCGGTGGCGTCGCCCTTCATGGCGGGGTCGCCCGCGAACGAAGCGCTCCGGCGCCGGGTCGACCGCAGGACGCGGCCGTCGCCCGCCGACACCTCCAGAACCTCGAACCCGGCGTCGGCGGTCACCTTCGGGGCGTCGCCCCCGCCGGCGGAGACCGACCCCGCCGCGCCCTCGATCACGAAGACGCGCCGACCGTCCGGAGCGGCCGCGACTCCCTCGAATATCCGCGGCGAGGTCACGGCGCGGACGGGGCGGGCCGTGGACGGCGGGGCGCCGTCCCCTCCCAGCGGCAGGAAACGGATTTCCTGCACGGTCTTTTCCGGCCCCCTGTACCAGGAGCGCACGAAGAACAGCCGGTCCCCGGATCCGTCCCAGGAAAGCCGGTCGGCCAGCGCCACCCGCGATTCCCGCCATTCATGCCGGTCTCCGGTCGCCGAATTCACTATCGCGATTCTGGCGTTCGAGGCGATCCGCGTGATCGGCGGGTCGCCGCAGTCGACCAGGCCGTAGGCCAGCCGGCGGCCGTCGGGGGTGACCGCGAGAGATCCCTGCCCCGCAGGCTCCCCGGAAACGGCCGAACCGCCCACCTCCGTACTCCGGACGATCTTTCCCGACCCGTTGATCGAGAACTTCTCGACCCTCGTCACGCACCTCGTTCTCGCTCGTTTCAGAACGAAGAGCGTCCGCCCGTCGCCGGTGGCGGCGATGCTCAGGAAATTCGTTCCCGCGGGGGCGGATCTCGTGTCCAGGAGGCGGCCGGTGCGGGATTCGCGTACCTCGACGCGGGAGAGCTCCCCGCCTCCGGCCAGGTAGCTGGCGAAGTAGAAGCGGGGCATCGTGGGGACCTTCTGGAGGCGCCGGTCGGGCTCCATCATCTTGCGGACGCCGACGATCCCCGCGGCCAGGGCGAGGACGGCCAGCACCGCGCAGACCGGGACGGCCCACCGCCGCACCGGGGCGCCCCGCCGCGGCCTGCGCTCGGGAAAGGGACGCGGCTTGTCCGCGTCCACCCTGCCGGCCGAAGCGTGCAGGGCGTCCCGCAGGCGGTCCTCAAGCCCGCTCATCGCACCTCCTCCCCCAGTTCGCGGGCCAGCGCGGCGAGCGCCCTGGCCATCGTGGACCGCACCGTGGCGGGCCGGATGCCCATGGCCGCGGAGACCTCGTCGTCGCTCAGATCGAGGTAGTAGCGCAGCACCACGGCCTCGCGCTGGCGGCGCGGCAGCCTCTGGAGGGCCCGCATGACCGCCCGGCGGTCCTCGCCGAGCATCGCCGCCGACTCGGCCGACCAGACCGGCGGCTCGTGGGGCTCGGTGTGCCGCCGCATCATCCTGCGGCGGCGCAGGACCATGCGGCAGCCGTTCAGCACCGCCGCGCGGACGTAGGCCAGCAGCTTGCCCTCGCCGTCCAGCCGGGGGGACCTGTCCTGCATGCGCAGGAAGACGTCCTGCACCACGTCCTCGGCGGTGGCCTCGTCCCCGACCAGCAGGACCGCCATCCGCACGAGGCGGAGCTGGTGCTCCTCGTACAGCGCGACGAGATCGCCGGTGCGGGGGATGACCACGGGGCGCGATCTTAACCGCGGCCGCCCGCGGGACGCCCGCGCACGACCCGCCCGCCGGACGGCCGGTTGAGGCCAGCGCCGCCGCCGGTCATGACACGAGCGTCCGGCCGTGCCGCTCCAGGAGCCTCCGGAACGCGGCGCTGGGCTGGAGCCCCATCTCCTCGTCCAGCAGCCGCCGGTAGCGGGTGAACACCCGCCACGCGCTCACCTGGTCCTCCCGCACCAGGTGCGCGGCGGCCCTGATCCGGTGGGACGCCTCGGCCAGCCCGTCCACGCGCGCGGCCGCCTCCGCCAGGTCGATCGCACCGGTCGCGTCGCCGGCCGCCAGCGCGTGCTCGGCGAGCCGCTCCAGCGCGAGCAGCCGCAGCAGGTTCCACCGGTCCCGCGCGGCCCACACGTCCTCTTCCGGCCAGCAGGGCAGCAGCTCGCCGCCGAGCAGCCGCACCTCGTCCGGCTCCGCGGCCGTGACCGATCCCCCGGCCACCAGCCGCGCTAACCGCTCGCCCCGGCGCAGGTCGACGTCGACGTGGTCCGCGAGCGCGACATGGGACGGGGTCACGGCGAGCAGCCGCGCCCCGGTGTCCCGCCGGACGCGCCACAGCGACTGCCGCAGCCGCTTCGCCGCCTCGGCGGCGCCCGCGTCCGGCCACAGCCGCCCCTGCAGCGACTCCCTGCCCAGCCCGCCCGGCTCCAGCGCCACCGTGACGATCAGACGGCGGGGCGCCGGGGCGAGCCGGACGTCCCGTCCGTCCACCCGGCACCGGAAGAAGGAGAGGAGCCCGAGCCCGGCGTCCTCCGCGGGGACGGCACTTTGATCACCATGCATGCACGGTTGATGCACGCGCCCCGCCGCTCGCTGCTTCCTCGGCCGAAAATTTCTACAGATTCCGCACAGGGATGTCAGAAGCCCTGGTCATGCGTCCGGCGCACCGGCCGTCCGTCCCCCGGACACGGGAGCGTCCGGCCGCGCCGCGCCCAGGGCCGGAGACGTCCGGCGGACCCGCGCCTTAGGGTCGGCGTGTGCGCACGGACGAGAGCCTCGGGCGGTGGCCCCGCACCGCCGACGTGGGCGTCCCGCTCGCCGTCGCGGGCGTCCAGCTCTCCGGCACCTGGTTCCTGGCCGAGGGCGGCGGGGAGCCGCTCGGCGGCGCCCGCTGGCCTCTGGTCGCGGGCTCGATCGTCCTGGCGGCCGCGGCGCTGGTGTGGCGGCGCGTGGCGCCCGTGCCGGTGCTCGCCGCCGCGATCTCGCTGAGCGCATCGGCGATCGTCGCCGCGGGCACGGCGGACACCGCCGTCAGCGGGCTCGCCGACGGCGTCGCCCTGTACTCGGTGGCGGTGCACAGGGAACGCCGGGACGCGGTCCTCGGATGCCTGGCCGCCTACGCCGTCGCCTTCGCGGTCTACCTCCCGTACGCGCGAGGACCGGGCGATCTCTTCTCCAACGAGTTCCTGGACGGCGTCCTCTACCTGGGCATCGCCGCGTTCGGCCAGCTCCGCCGTCAGCGCGAGGTGGCGCGGAGCGGCCTGCGGGCGCGGCTGGCCGACATCGAGAGCGAGAGCCGCGCGGCGGCCGAGGCGGAGCGCGAGCGCCTGGCCAGGGAAGTCCATGACATCGCCGGCCACCATCTGAGCGCCGTCGCCGTCCACACGGGGGCGGCGGCCCGCCGAGCCGACTCCGAACTGGTGGCCCAGGCCCTCGCCGTCGCGGCCGAGACAGGCCGCGAGGTGCTGAGGTCGCTGAGCGGGCTGGTGGACGTCGTGGCCCCTCGGGAGGGCCACGGCGGCCTGAAAGAACTGCTGCCTCCCCTGTGCCAGGGCCTGAACCGGCTGGGCATCCCGGTGTCCCTGCGGGTGGAGGGGCGGGCTCGCAGGCTCCCCGCCGAGCTGACGACGACCGCCTACCGGATAGTCCAGGAGTCGCTCACCAACGCCATGCGCTATTCGGCGGGCGCCGAGGTGCGGGTCTCCGTCCGTTACGCGCCGCGCGCGGTGAGACTGACGATCGAGAACGACGCCGCTGCAACCCGCGCGGCCGTCCCCGCGCTGGGAGGGGGCAGAGGCATCCAGGGCATGCGAGAGCGGGCGGCCGGGCTCGGCGGCGTCCTCACGGCCGGCCCCACGGCGGCGGGCGGCTGGTCGGTCGCCGCGCACCTCCCGTCGGGTCCGCGCCACCGGCGGGGATGGCCGGAGATCCTCGACGGCGTGGCGGTCGCCTTCTGCGCGTTCCTGCCGCTCCTGGGCTTCGTGCCGCCGGATCCTCTGGTCACGGGGCGGCCCGGGGCGGAGCTCCTCCTGCTCGGCGTCGCGCTCACGCTCAGAGCCGTCCCGCTGTGGTGGAGGCGGCACGCGCCCCGCGCCGTGCTCGCGCTGATCGTCTCGGCGGACGCCGCCCTGGCCGTCGCCTGGGGACTGTGGTCACGGGACCTGCTCGGCCTCCTGGTCCTGGGAAGCGCCGCGGAACTGGTCGCCGTCTACTCGCTCGCCTGCTACAGGCCGGACGGGGCGCGCACCTGGCCCGCGGCGCTCGCCGCTCCCCTCCCCTGGGGGCTCGGCCTGGGCTTCCTGCTGGTCGCCGACCATGAGGTGGCGGCGGACGGCCCGACACCTGTCGCGTTCGCGTTCGGGCTGGTGACCGCCGTCGTGTGCACGGCGCCCCTCACGCTCGCGGCCTGGACGCTGGGCGTCACCACCGCGTCCAGGAGCCGCCGGTGGGGGGAGTCCGCGCTCGACGCCGTCTCCGCACGGGCGGGGGACGCCGTGCAGGCCGAACGCGACCGCGTCGCCGCGGGACTGAACGGGACCGTCCTGCACCACACCGTCAGGCTGGTGACGGTCGCCGAGGCGGGCCTGGGCGGTACGGACGGCGACGCGCACGAGGCCGTCGCCCGTGCGGCGGAGCTCGCGCGGGCCGCCCTCACGGAGATGCGCGCGCTACTGGACGCATGGGAGAGGACATGAGCATCCGGGTGCTGGTGGTGGACGACCAGGCCGTCGTCCGCGCGGGCTTCACCGCGATCATCAACGGCGAGCCGGACCTGGAGGTCGTGGGGCAGGCCGGGGACGGCGCCGAGGCGCTGCGCGCCGTCCCCCGGTGCCGCCCCGACGTGGTGCTGATGGACATCCGGATGCCCGGCGTCGACGGCCTGGCCGCCTCCCGGGAACTGGCCGCCACCGGGTCGCTCGCACGGGTGCTGGTGCTGACGACGTTCCACCGCGACGAGTACGTCTTCGGCGCGCTGCGCGCCGGGGCCTCGGGCTTCCTCCTCAAGGACTGCGACCCTCAGGAGCTCGTGGACGCCATCCGCACGGTCGCCGGCGGCGAGGCCCTGCTCGCCCCGGCCGTGACCCGCCGCCTCATCGACGCCTTCGTCACCGGCGCCATCAGCCCGCCGTCGGTCCCCGACGGCCGTCTGAAGGCGCTCACCCCCCGGGAACGCGACGTCCTCGTGCGGATGGCGAGCGGCCTCAGCAACACCGAGATCAGCGCCGCGCTGGGAATCGGCACCGCGACCGTGAAGACCCACGTCAACGCGATCCTCGGCAAGCTGCGGCTGCGGGACCGGGTGCAGGCCACGATCTTCGCCTACGACGCCGGCCTCGTCCGTCCGGGGGCCGCCCCTCCACCCGGGGGTTGAGGCGGCGGCCGACCGCCCGGCCGACCGCGGTCCGTCCCGCCGCAGGACGCGCGGGCGGCACGCGGCGCGCTTTCCTTGATCCATGACCTGCGAACACGACCGGCCGGACGGCGAGGCCACCACCGGAGAGAAGGCGGCCGTCCCCGCGCCGGACGAGGGACTCGACCCGGACGAGGGACTCGATGCGGCATGGATACTTCCGGCACTGCTCATCCTGGCGGCGAAGGGCGTCCGCGCCGGCGGCGAGGGCGGACCGTGGGACGTCCTGGCCATCGGGCTGGCGGCGTGCGCGGCGCTCGCCACCGTCGTCGTCTTCGTCAAGGCCGTCAGGCGGCGCGCCTACGAGACCATGACGACGATCGCGGTCGCGACGCTGTTCGTCGGGGCCGTCGCCTACGCCAGGGGCGACGTCCCCTGAGCGCCCGCCCGCGCGAGGAAGAGGCGAGAACTTCCAGGCCGGGTCCCCCACCTCGGAGGAGGACAAGTCGAAGACCTGGTGGAGACGCCGGGGAGACGTGCACGAGAAGCCGGGAAGACGCCGCGGAGACCCCCTCTTGTTGATCTGATCCCGCGGGCCAGGGCGGCTCGCGGCGGACACCCGTTCCGCCGGATCGATCTGGAGGAAACCTCCCATGAACAAGCAGCGGTTCGCCGCGAAGGCGGCGGGCGTCTCCCTGGCCGCGGTACTGGGCCTCGGGGTGGCGGGCCCCGCCTTCGGCGCCACGGCGGAGGCCGGCCGCACGGCCGCGCCCGTCACGGCGGTCCAGCAGCCCGCCCCGTCCCGGTTCAGCGCCGCCGACACCGCCGCGCTCCGGCAGATCGGCTTCTCCGGTCGCGAGATCCAGCAGCTCCAGCAGGACCTCGCGCGGAAGGGCGGCCTCAGCACCCTCCTGAAGATCCTCAAGAAGGCGGGCAAGCTCAAGTCGGCGATCAAGGCGGCGAAGAAGGGCTGGAAGGCCTTCAAGAAGTGGTACAGCAAGCTGCCGCGGCCCCTGCGGTGGGCCCTGAAGGCGGCCGGCTGGAGCACCAACGCCTGGGACCTCTACAAGCTGCTCCGCGGCTACTAGGAGCACCGGGGCCCCGAAGGGCGCACGGGGCCGGCTCCTCCACGGGAGCCGGCCCCGTGCCAGCGGGGCGGCGGCATCACCCGAACCGATCTCTGGGGACATCATCGTGACCAAGACGCGCGAGCCCGTGCCGGAAGCCGCATGGGTGTTGACCTTCATTCCCGCGGCGGCGTCGTCGCTCGTCCGGACCCTGCTCGACGGCGATCCGGCGACGTACACGGCCGACGCGCTGCTCTGCGTGGCCGCTCCGGCGGCGCTCGTCCTGCTGGTCCGCTCCGCAAGGTCCGGCGCGGGGTCGTGGTCGTGGGCCCTGATCACTCTGGCCTCGGTGGCCCTCGGGCTGGCGACCGCCCTCAGGTGACCCGGAGGAAGGCACGACAGTGATCAGAATCGAAGAACTGACCAAGCGCTACGGACGCCGCACGGTGGTCGACCACCTGTCCTTCACGGTGCGCCCGGGGGTGGTGACCGGCTTCCTCGGCCCGAACGGCGCGGGCAAGTCCACGACGATGCGCATGATCGTCGGGCTCGCCAGGCCCGCGTCGGGCCGGGTGCTGATCGACGGGCGGCGCTACCACGACCTGCCGAACCCCTCCGGAACGGTCGGCGCGCTCCTCGACGCCGGCTGGGTGCGCCCGCATCTCACGGCCCGGAGCCATCTGCGCTGGACGGCGTGCCTGACGGGGGCGGAGCCCGGCCGCGTCGACGAACTCCTGGAGACGGTCGGGCTGGCCGGCGTGGCGGGCAGACGGGTCGGCGGCTTCTCACTCGGCATGCGCCAGCGCCTGGGCATCGCCGCGGCACTCCTGGGAAGGCCCAGGGCGCTTCTGCTGGACGAGCCGATGAACGGCCTCGACCCCGAGGGCATCCGCTGGATGCGGCACCTGCTCCGGCGGGCCGCCGGCGAGGGCTGCGCCGTCCTGGTCTCCAGCCACCTGCTCGCCGAGATGGCCCTGACCGCCGACGACGTCGTCGTGATCGGCGCCGGCCGGCTCATCACGCAGGCCCCCATGCGGGCGTTCGTCGAGCAGGCGGCCGGCGCCGCCGTGATCGTCCGGACCCCGGAGGCGCGGCGGCTCGCGGCCCTGCTCGGCCGGGCGGGCCTCGACGTCCGCCACGGACCCGACGGCGATCTCCGGGTGCACGGCGGCACCGCCGCCCAAGTGGGCGGGATCGCCGCGGCGCACGGCCTCGAACTGCACGAACTGCGCACCGACCACGGCTCCCTGGAGGACGCTTTCATGGAGATGACCCGCGACGCCGTCGAGTACCAGGCGTCCTCCCCGGTCGACTGCGCGGGAGGGCGGCGATGACGGCGCTGCGCCGGGCGCTCGCCGCCGAGACGGTCCGGTTGTCCCGCAGCCGGTCCACGTGGTGGTGCCTCGGCACGGCCGCGGCCCTGGCGCTCGCCTCGGCGGTCCTCGCGGCCCGCGTCCCGGAGGAGGGAGGCGCCGTCACCGTCGTGGACGTCCTCGCCGGGCTGTCGTTCGGCGAGATGATCCTTCTCGTCCTCGCGGCCCTGTCCGTCACCGGCGAGTACAGGCACGGCACGATCCGCCTCGCCTGCCAGGCGGTGCCGCGACGCTGGCCCCTGACCGCGGCGAAGGCCCTCCTGCTGGCGGCGGCCGGCGCGACCGCGGCCGTCTTCCTGGCCTTCGCGAGCCTGCTGGTGGCGGCCCTCTGCGCGGCGGGGCCCGGTCCGAGCCTCGACACGGCGGCGGAATGGCGCCAGGTCCTGGGGACGGGCGTCCTCTGGGCCTTCACGGCCGTGGCCGGAGTCGCCGTGGGCGCTCTCGTCCGCAACGGAGCCGCCGCCGTCGGCGTCCTGCTCCTGTGGTCGCTGGCGGGAGAGAGCGCCGCCGGGATGCTGCCGCGCGTGGGAGGCGCCCTGGCCGGGTGGATGCCGTTCACCGCGGTCGGCGGACTCGTGGACCCGGACGCGGGGTCGCGCGTCCCCTACGGCGCGGCCGGGCAGGTGGCGTACGCGATCGTCGCCGGGCCGGCGCTGCTGGCCCTCGGCATGGTCGCCGGCCGCCGCAGGGACCCCTGACCGGGCCGTCGCCGGAAGCCCGGGACGGCTCCGGCGCTAGGCGGCGCCGGGGTCGTCCTCGTCCTTGCGGAGCGACGGCTTGGGGTTCGGGGCAGGGGCTTCCTGGAGGGGCTCAGAAGGCTCTCGGGGAGTCTGCGGAGGCTCTTCCTTGGTGAGGGAAGGCTTGGCCGCCTCGGTGATGGAGGGGGCCTCTGCGGGCTTCTCGGGCTCGTCCTCTTCGGTGAGCAGGACGCCGACCACGGCGCGGAGTTTGTCCTCGGAGATGGCGCCGGCGCGCAGGAGCCGGGGCACCGGCCCCGTCAGGTCGATGATCGTGGAGGGGTCGGCGTGGCCGGAGGTGCCGCCGTCCAGGTAGACCGCGACCGAGTCGCCCAGCATCTTCTCGGCCTCGTCGGCCGTGCGGGCCGCCGGACGGCCGGACAGGTTCGCGCTGCTGACGGCGAGAGGCCCGGTCTCCTTGAGCAGTTCGACGGCGAGCTCGTGCATCGGCATCCGGATCGCGACGGTGCCCTTCGTCTCGCCGAGGTCCCACATGAGGTTGGGATTGGCGCGGCAGACCAGGGTCAGCGCCCCCGGCCAGAACTCGTCGATGAGGTCCTGCCCGTAGGTGCCGAGGTCGTCCACGAGCGCCGTGGCGGCGCGGACGGAGCCGACCAGCACCGGCGGCGGCATCTCGCGGCCCCGGCCCTTGGCGTCCAGGAGGGCGGTCACGGCGGGCGGCATGAACGCGTCCACGCCGACCCCGTACACGGTGTCGGTCGGCAGGACGATCAGCTCGCCGCGCCGGACGGCCGAGAAGGCCTCGGCGATCCCCCGGCTGCGCTCCATCGGCTCAGAGCAGTCGTAACGTCGGCTCACGGTCGCCCGTCTTCCCATCTGCACAGCGCTCGCGGGTATGGCACCGACCAGGATAGCGGGGCTAGTCGGCGGCCAGGCGCGCGGTGACGAAGCGGTCCCGGTTCGCCAGGTCGCGCCGGTTGCGCACGTCGCGCCAGCCGTGCTCCTCCGCGAAGACCCAGTACACGCCGTTGCCCTGCAGATCGCTGTGCTCGACCGCCGCGTAGCCGCCGGGGCGCAGGAGGCGCCGGGCGGTGCGCTCCACCACGCGGATCGCGTCCAGGCCGTCGTCGCCGCCGCCCCACAGCGCGTCGGCGGGATCGTGGTCGCGGACGTCGCGCGGGACGTACTCCCACTCGCTCATCGGAATGTACGGGGGGTTGCTGACGACGAGGTCGACGGTGCCGTCCAGCTCGGTGAGGGCGGTCCCGAAGTCGTCCAGGTGCAGGCGGACGCGGCCCCGCTCGTCCAACTCCTCCACGTTGCGGGTCGCGTGGACGAAGGCGGTCGGGTCCTTCTCGACGGCGTGCACGCGGGCGCGGGGCGCCTCCAGCGCGATGGACAGCGCGATCGCGGCGGAGCCGGTGCCGAGGTCGACGACGAGGGGGTCGCGCACGTCCATGTCGCGCAGCGTCTCCAGCGCCCAGCCGACCATCACCTCGGTCTCCGGGCGCGGCACGAACACGCCGGGCCCGACCTTCAGCTCCAGGTACCGGAAGAACGCGCGGCCGGTGATGTGCTGCAGCGGCTCCCCCGCCTCGCGCCGCGCGACGAACTCCCAGAACCGGGCGTCGAACGCGCTGTCGGGGACGCCGTGCAGCTCCGAGCGCCGCACCCGGTGCACGGCCGCCGCGAGCTCCTCGGCGTCGGCGCGGGGCGAGGCGGCGCCCGCGTCGGCGAGCCGCGCGGTCGCCCTGGCGATCTCGTCGAGCAGCAGGTTCATGATCCTGCCTTCCGAGGGGGGACGACCCCCCACGCCCCCCGGTTCGCTGCGCTCATGCGTGCCTTCCGAGGGGGGACGACCCCCCACGCCCCCCGGTTCGCTGCGCTCATGACTTCTGGGCTTCGGCCAGGCGGCGTTCCATCTCGGCGTCGACCAGCGCCTGAGTGACGTTGTGGAGGTCGCCGTCCAGCACCTGGTCGAGGTTGTAGGCCTTGTAGCCGACCCGGTGGTCGGAGATCCGGTTCTCCGGGTAGTTGTACGTGCGCACCCGCTCGGACCGGTCCACGGTGCGGACCTGGCTCTTGCGCTCGGCGGAGGCGGCCGCGTCGGCCTCCTCCTGCGCCATCGCCAGCAGCCGGGAGCGCAGGATGCGCAGCGCCTGCTCCTTGTTCTGCAGCTGGCTCTTCTCGTTCTGGCAGGAGACGACGACGCCGGTCGGCAGGTGCGTGATGCGGACCGCGGAGTCGGTCGTGTTGACGCTCTGCCCGCCCGGCCCGGACGAGCGGTACACGTCGATGCGTAGGTCGTTCGGGTCGACCTGGACGTCGACGTCCTCGGCCTCGGGCGTCACCAGGACGCCGACGGCGCTGGTGTGGATGCGTCCCTGCGACTCGGTCGCGGGCACCCGCTGCACCCGGTGGACGCCGCCCTCGAACTTCAGCCGCGTCCAGACCCCCTCCTCCTGGGCGCCCTTGGCCTTCACCGCGACCGTGACGTCCTTGTACCCGCCGAGGTCGGAGGGGTGGGAGTCGAGGATCTCGGTCTTCCAGCCGACGCGCTCGGCGTAGCGGAGGTACATGCGCAGCAGGTCGCCGGCGAACAGCGCCGACTCCTCGCCGCCCTCGCCCGCCTTGACCTCCAGGATGACGTCCTTGCCGTCGCTCGGGTCGCGGGGGACGAGCAGCCGCCGCAGCCGCTCCTCCAGCTCCGTGCGGCGCTTCGCGAGGTCGTCGGCCTCGGCGGCGAACGCGGCGTCCTCGCCGCCCAGCTCGCGGGCCGTGGCGAGGTCGTCCTCGGTCGCGGACAGCTCGCGGTGCGTCTCGACGATCGGGCGCAGCTCCGCGTAACGCTTGCCGAGCTTGCGCGCCAGGCTCTGGTCGGCATGGACGGACGGGTCGGCGAGCCGTTCCTCGATGCCCGCGTATTCGCTGATCAGATCGTCGAGATTCACGCTGTGTCCTGGCCCGTTGCGGTGCGGGGACGGCCGCCCCCGCACCGGTTTCGGACGGCCCGGGGACCGTGGGTCCCCGGGCCGCCCCTGATGTCCGCCGTGCGGCTCGCCCTACTTGTCGGCCTTCTTCTTGCCGAAGCGCTGCTCGAAGCGCGCGACCCGGCCACCGGTGTCGAGGATCTTCTGCTTGCCCGTGTAGAACGGGTGGCAGTTCGAGCACACGTCCGCGTGGATCACGCCGTTCTCGGCGGTGCTGCGGGTCTCGAAGGTGTTGCCGCACGTACACGTCACGGTCGTGACGACGTAGTTCGGGTGGATGTCGGGCTTCATCGGTTCTCCTCGCCTCAGGCGGTCGCCGGGCGCCCCCGATCCGCATGGCGAAGCCATGGGAGATGTGGGAGGCGTGAACCGGTACCGCAGCGGTTGCACACCAAGTGTGCCAGATACCCGAACGTCGCGAGGTCACCGGGCATTCCCGATCCGGGGCGGGAGGCGCGGGGCCCGCCGCCCCCGCCTAGTGCAGCCCCAGGTAGGCAAGGACGGCCATGACGCGCCGGTGGCCGCCCTGGGCGGGCTGCAGGCCCAGCTTCATGAAGATGTTGGAGATGTGCTTCTCCACGGCGCCCTCGGTGACGACGAGGTCCGCGGCGATGGCGCCGTTCGAGCGCCCCTGCGCCATCAGCCCGAGCACCTCGCGCTCGCGCGGGGTCAGCGCCTCCAGCGGGTCGCCGGTGCGGCGCCGGCCGAGCAGCTGGCCGATCACCTCGGGGTCGATGACCGTCCCGCCCGCGGCGATGCGGCGCACCGCGTCGATGAACTCCTCGACGTCCGACACCCGCTCCTTCAGCAGGTAGCCGACCCCCTGGGCGCCGCCGCCGATCAGGTCCGTGGCGTAGCGCTCCTCCACGTACTGCGACAGCACGAGGATCGGCGTGCCCGGGCGGCGCTCCCGGACGCCGAGGGCCGCGCGCAGCCCCTCGTCGGTGAACGACGGCGGCATCCGGACGTCCACGATGGCGAGGTCGGGGGCGTGCTCCTCCACGATCCCGAGGAGGCCGGGGCCGTCGCCCACCGTCGCCACCGTCTCGATCCCGGCGTCGGCGAGCAGCCGGACGAGCCCTTCCCGCAACAGCACCGAGTCCTCGGCGATCACTACCCGCATCCGGCCATTATCGTGCCCGGCGCGCCGCCCCGCGCCGCGATCACCACGTGCAGGGCAGATCCGCGCGGACGATCGTGGGGCCGCCGGGCGGGCTGTCCACGATCAGCATGCCGTCGATCGTCGCCGCCCGGTCGGCCAGCCCGGCCAGGCCGCCGTCCGGCCGCGCGACCGCGCCGCCCACCCCGTTGTCGACCACCTCGACGACCACCCAGCGGTCCTCGCGCGCCACCCGGACGGACGCGCGGGTCGCGCGGGCGTACTTGGCGATGTTGGCCAGCGACTCGGCGACGATGAAGTAGGCGATGCTCTCGACCGCGGCCGGCGGGCGCTCGGGCAGGTCGACCTCCACCTCGACGGGGACCGGGGCGCGCCCGGCCAGCCCGGACAGCGCCGGGTCCAGGCCGCGGTCGGTGAGGATCGCCGGGTAGATCCCGCGGGCGAGGTCGCGCAGCTCGGAGATCGCCTCCCGGGTGCCCGCGTGCGCCTGCTCGATCAGCGCCCGCGCGCCCTCGGGGTCCTCGTCGAGCTTGGCGCGGGCGCGGCCGATGTCCATCGCCACGGCCAGCAGCCGCTGCTGGGCCCCGTCGTGCAGATCGCGCTCGATGCGGCGCCGCTCGAACTCGGCCGCGTCCACCCCACGGGCGCGGCTGGCCCGCAGGTGCTCGGTCCGCTCGCGCAGCGCCGCGTTCTCCCGCTGCGACGGGCTCGGGCCCAGCATCAGCGCGGCGAACGCCGCGTGCCCCATCGCGATCACGCGCGTCACGTACATCGCCGGGACGAGGAGCACCAGCCCCAGGAGCGAGACCGGCAGCGCCTCCACGGGGTTGCCCGCCCAGTACGAGACCCCGAAGTTGACCTCGGCCCCGCCGGACACCGCCACGATCACCGGGAGGAACAGCAGCGTGCCCGTCCCGGCCCACGCGATCGCCGACACGCCGAACTCGACCAGCGTGATCGGGAACAGCGCGGCGAAGTAGACGAGGTCCTTCCAGGTGCCCGGGTCCCCCGCCATCCCCTTGAGCTTGGTCAGCGGGTTGCGGCCCGCCGGCATGCGCCGGTACGGAGCCGGGATCCGGACGCCGAACGCCGCCAGGACGAAGCGCCGCTCCACCACCGCGCCGAACCGCCACGCGACCATCAGCAGCGCCAGCAGCGGGACGCCCACCCAGATGATCAGCAGCGCCACCGACAGGGTCAGCCCGACGGCGAGGACGACGAACCAGGCCAGCCCCCAGGCCAGGCTGACGCCCAGGTACAGCGCCGAGCGCCACGTCAGTGAGGACCTCACCATCGCGAGCGGATGCCAGGACCGGTTCATGACGGACGCCGACTCCCCGCCGGCCCTCGTCGCCGTCGCCCACCGCGCCGCGGCCCACTGGACGGCGCCGCCGCCCGCGGCGCCGGGGTCCTTGCTCAACTCGCCCACATCGTCCCTCCGTGCCGCTCGGACCTGCGTCGGCCCTCTCCGTCTCGTGTGTCCAAGCGTGCCGGGCGGGACGCGGGGCCGCCATGACGTCCGCCGCCCGATCGGAGGTGGGGCTAACCCCACCCCTTCGCGCGGGGCTCGGACGGCGACGCCCCCGCCCGGAGGACCGGACGGGGGCGTGCGCGGCACTGCTCAGCGATCGCCGGAAGACTCAGCGGTCGTCGGAGACGGTCGTCTTCTGCACCTGGAGCAGGAACTCGGCGTTGGACTTGGTCTCCTTCATCTTCTCGATGAGGAGCTCCAGCGCCTGCTGCGTGTCGAGCGCGTGCAGCACCCGGCGCAGCTGCCAGACGACCCGCAGCTCCTCCGGAGCCATGAGGATCTCCTCCTTGCGGGTGGAGGACTGGTCGACGTCCACCGCCGGGAAGATCCGCTTGTCCGCGAGCGACCGGTTGAGCTTCAGCTCCATGTTGCCGGTGCCCTTGAACTCCTCGAAGATGACCTCGTCCATGCGGGACCCGGTCTCCACCAGCGCGGTGGCGAGGATCGTCAGCGAGCCGCCGTTCTCGATGTTGCGCGCCGCGCCGAAGAACCGCTTCGGCGGGTACAGCGCGGTCGAGTCGACACCGCCGGACAGGATCCGGCCGGACGCCGGCGCCGCCAGGTTGTAGGCCCGGCCCAGGCGGGTGATCGAGTCGAGCAGCACCACGACGTCGTGGCCGAGCTCGACGAGCCGCTTGGCGCGTTCGATGGCCAGCTCCGCGACCGTGGTGTGGTCCTCGGCGGGACGGTCGAAGGTCGAGTGGATGACCTCGCCCTTCACCGTCCGCTGCATGTCGGTGACCTCTTCCGGACGCTCGTCCACCAGGACGACCATCAGGTGGCACTCCGGGTTGTTCTTGGTGATCGCGTTGGCGATCGCCTGGAGCACCATCGTCTTGCCGGCCTTCGGCGGCGAGACGATCAGGCCGCGCTGGCCCTTGCCGATCGGCGACACCAGGTCGATGATCCGGGTCGTCAGGATGCCCGCGTCGGACTCCAGGCGCAGCCGCTCCTGCGGGTACAGCGGGGTCAGCTTGCTGAAGTCGACGCGGCCCTTGGCCTGGTCGGGCTCCACCCCGTTGACGGTGTCGAGGCGGACCAGCGCGTTGAACTTCTCGCGCCGCTCGCCCTCGCGCGCCTGCCGGACGGCGCCGGTGATGACGTCGCCCTTGCGCAGCCCGTTCTTGCGGACCTGCGCCAGCGAGACGTACACGTCGTTCGGGCCGGGCAGGTAGCCGGTCGTCCGGACGAAGGCGTAGTTGTCGAGGATGTCGAGGATGCCCGCGACGGGAATGAGGACGTCGTCCTCGGTGAGCACCGGCTCCTCGTAGCGCTCGCGGCCGCGGCCGCGGTTGCGCTCCCGGAACCGGCGCCCGCGACGGCCCCGGCCGCTGCCGTCGTCGTCGTCGTGCTGGCCGCCGCCGCCCTGACCGCCGCCGCCCTGGCCGCGCTGACGCCCGCCGCCCTGGTCGCCGCGGTCGCCGCGCTCACCCCGGTCACCCCGGTCACCGCGCTCGCCACGCTCACCGCGCTCACCGCGCTCGCTTCGGTCGCCGCGCTCACCGCGCTCACCACGGTCGCCGCGGTCGCCGCGGTCGCGGCCCTCGCCGCGCTCCCGGCCACCGCGCTGCCGCTGGCGGCCGCCGCCTTCGCGGCCCTCACGGCCGTCGCGGTTGCCGTCCCGGCCGCCCTGGGACTCGCCGTCCTCGGAGTTCTGCTCGCGCCCCTGCTCCCGGCCCTGGCGGTCGCCGCGTCCCTCGGAAGCTCCCCGGTCCTGCTTCTCGCCCCGCTGCCGACCGCCCTGCCGCTCGGCCTTCTCCTGCTTGTCGCCCTGGACGGCCTTCTCGGCCGTGCCGGACTGCGCCTCGGGCGCCGCCGCGTTGTCGGACGCGGGCGCGGCCACGGGCGCGGCGTCGGCGATGGTCACCTGCTCGTCGGGCACCTCGCGCTTGGCGGCGGTGCGGCCGCGGCGCGGGCGCTCGGCCGTCACCGGGGCAGCGGCTCCCTGCTCGCCCCCGGCCGAGCCCTGCCCCTGGCCGCCCTGCTTCTCCTGAATGGCGGCGATGAGCTGGCTCTTGCGCATCCCGGTCGTGCCGGTGATGCCGAGGCTGGACGCGAGCGCCTTGAGCTCGGGGAGCACCATGGCCGACAGGCCGGTGCCGCGGCGGCGCCGGGGGGCGGCGGTCTCCGCGCCGGCCGGAGCGGCGGCGGTTTCCGTGCTCGTTGCGTCCGTAAGGAGTTCGCTGGATTCGCTCACTAAGGGTCCTTCCCAGGGCGCGGGCGTTGGCCGGCGTTCGGCCAGTCGACCCGGTGGTGCGGCCCGGCGGGGGCGCCGGATCGGGCTCCGCTGATCACGATGGAACCGGGATCTGCGTGTTCTGGGCACAGCCAGATGGTGGACGGGACGTTCCGCTCGTGCGTGTCCCCGGTACCGCCACGTCCGAAGTTTCGCTGGAATGCCTGACAACGGGAAGTCACGGTGTCGGGGAGCCTGGTACGCGGGACCGGCACGACCGGAGGGCCGAAATGGTGACGCGCGGCTGACGAGCACGCTGCCCCGAACGGGGCATCTGGTGCGGCAATCAGCCTAACATCACCAGGGCACACTGCTATTCCCCAGAGGTCGATGTCTTCGCATTTTACCTAGCCGGATCCTGCCGGACCGGCACCGGCCGGAGCGACGCGCGTCCCCCGCCCACGGCACCGCCGTCAGCTCCGGAACTCCGATTCCGGGGTCATCACGCGTGCGCCGCGGGTCGCGACGTCCAACGGGTGTTCGTGCCACCCTTTACCCACTCCGGCGCCGATCGAATCAACTCGTGATGCGGTTGTGAAGGCCAGGACAGTGGGCCCCGCACCGGAAATCACGGCCGGAACGCCCGCGTCCCGCAACCGCGCGACGAGCGCCGCCGATTCGGGCATGGCCGGGGCGCGGTAGTCCTGGTGGAGCCGGTCCTCGGTCGCGTCGAGCAGGATGCCGGCGTCCAGGCCGCCGGTGAGTGCCGCGACGAGCAGCGCCGCGCGCCCCGCGTTGGCGGCGGCGTCCCCGTGCGGGACGGTCTCGGGCAGCAGGCCGCGGGCCCGCTCCGTCGCGAGCCGCTGCTCGGGGACGAACGCGACGACCCGCGTGACCTGCGACTCCAGCCGCACCGACCGGGGGCCGCCGGGCGTCGTCCAGGCGACCGTCAGGCCTCCGGCGAGGCAGGGGGCCACGTTGTCGGGATGGCCCTCGATCTCCGTCGCGAGGCGCAGCGCCCCGGCGTCGTCGAGGAGCTTCCCGGCGGGGTGCAGCGCCCGGGCCGCGACGATCCCGGCGACGATCGCGGCGGACGAGGAGCCGAGGCCGCGACTGTGCGGGATGCGGTTGCGGCAGCGCAGCCGCAGCCCGTCCGGGCGCGCGGGACCGCTTCCGGCCAGGTCGTCCAGGACGTCGAAGGTCCGCCGCAACACCCGCACGATCAGGTGCCGGTCGCCGCGGTCGGCGACCTCGGCGCCCTCGCCGTCCACCTCGATGGACAGGCCGCCGCCGGTCGCCTCGACCTCGACGTCGTCGTACAGCTCCAGCGCGAGGCCGAGCGAGTCGAATCCCGGGCCCAGGTTGGCGCTGGTGGCGGGGGTCCGCACCAGCACCGGGCCTTCCTGCCAGCCCACCTCAGGTGAGGCCGAGCTCGGACGCGGCCGAGTGCGCGTCGACCTTGATGGTCGTCGGCGCGGGCGCCCCGGAGATGGCCCAGTCGGGGTCCTTGAGGCCGTTGCCCGTGACGGTGCAGACGACCCTGGACCCGGCCGCGACCCCGCCCTGCTCGCTCGCCTGGAGCAGGCCGGCGACGCTCGCCGCGGAGGCGGGCTCGACGAACACCCCCTCCTCCCGCGCGAGGAGCCGGTAGGCGGCGAGGATCTGCCGGTCGGTGACCGAGTCGATCGCGCCGCCGGACTCGTCGCGCGCGGCGACCGCGAGGTCCCACGAGGCGGGGTTGCCGATGCGGATCGCCGTGGCGATCGTCTGCGGCTTCAGGACGGGCTCGCCCTTCACGAACGGCGCCGCGCCGCTCGCCTGGAAGCCCAGCATGCGCGGGGCGCGCGAGGCGAGGCCGTCCTTGGCGTACTCCTGGTAGCCCATCCAGTACGCGGAGATGTTTCCGGCGTTGCCGACCGGCAGGCAGTGGACGTCGGGCGCGTCGCCGAGCGTGTCCACGATCTCGAACGCGGCCGTCTTCTGGCCCTGCAGCCGGTACTTGTTCACCGAGTTGACCAGCGCCACCGGGTAGTCGACCGACAGCTTGCGCGCCAGTTCGAGGCAGTCGTCGAAGTTGCCGTCCACCTGGAGCAGCCGGGCGCCGTGCACCAGCGCCTGCGCCAGCTTGCCCATCGCGATCTTGCCGTTGGGCACCAGGACCGCGCAGGTCATCCCCGCCCGCACCGCGTACGCGGCGGCGGACGCGGAGGTGTTGCCGGTCGAGGCGCAGATGACGGCCTTGGCGCCGTCCTCGGCGGCCTTGCTGATCGCCATCGTCATGCCGCGGTCCTTGAACGACCCGGTCGGGTTGGCGCCCTCGACCTTGAGGAACACCTCGCAACGGGTCATCTGGGAGAGCCGGGGGGCCGGCACGAGGGGGGTACCGCCCTCCAGCAGGGTGACGACGGGCGTCGCGTCCGTCACCGGAAGCCGGTCGCGGTACTCCTCGATAATGCCGCGCCACGCGCGGGCGTTCGCGTTCACTCGGTCTCCTCGGCTGACCTGCGATGTTCGCCCGAAGTCTACCGGGACCGGCCCCGCCTCACTCGTCGCCTTCGACGCGCATGACGCTCGTCACGCCGCGGACGATCTCCAGCTCCCGCAGGCCCGCCACCGTGGCCGACAGCGCGGCGTCCGGCGCCCGGTGCGTCACGACGACGAGCTGCGCCTCCTCGCCCGAGCCCACCTGCCGCACGGCCTGGATCGACACCCCGTGCCTGGCGAACTCCTCGGCGACCGTCGCGAGCACGCCGGCCTCGTCCGTCACGTCCACCTCGATGTAGTAGCGGGTGACGGTCTCGCCCATCGGCAGCACCGGCAGCTTCGCGTACGTGACCTCGACCGGGCCGGGCGTGCCGCCGACCACGTTGCGGGCCACCGCGACGAGGTCGCCGAGGATCGCCGACGCCGTCGGAGCGCCGCCCGCGCCCGCGCCGTAGAACATCAGCGAGCCCGCCGACTCCGCCTCGACGAACACCGCGTTGTACGCCTCGCGGACGCTCGCCAGCGGATGCGACCTCGGGATCATCGCCGGATACACGCGGACCGACACGCCGCGGCCGTTCCGGCCGTCCTCCGAAGGGATCCGCTCGCAGATGGCCAGGAGCTTGACGACGCAGTCCATCCCCTGGGCGCCCGCCACGTCGGCGGCGCTCACCTCGGTGATGCCCTCGCGGTGGACGTCCGCCGCCGTCACCGGCGTGTGGAAGGCCAGTTGCGCCAGGATCGCCGCCTTGGCCGCCGCGTCGAAGCCCTCCACGTCGGCCGTCGGGTCGGCCTCCGCGTACCCGAGCGCCTGCGCCTCGTCCAGCGCCTCGTTGAAGCCGGCGCCGTGCGTGTCCATCTGGTCGAGGATGTAGTTCGTGGTGCCGTTCACGATGCCGAGCACCCGGTGCACGTGGTCGCCGACCAGGGACTCCCTCAGCGGCCGCAGCAGCGGGATCGCGCCCGCCACGGACGCCTCGTAGTACAGGTCGGCGCCGTACTCCCGCGCCGCCGCGAACAGCGTCGCCCCGTCCTCGGCCAGCAGCGCCTTGTTCGCGGTGACGACCGACTTGCCGGCCTTCATCGCCTCCAGCATCAGCGTCCTGGCCGGCTCGATGCCGCCGATCACCTCGATGACGAGGTCGACGTCGTCCCTGGTCACCAGCGTCTGCGCGTCCGTGGTCAGCAGCGCCGGGTCGACGCCCGCGCGCACCCGGTCAGGCCTGCGCACGGCGATCCCGGCCAGCTCCAGCGGAACCCCCACCCGCGCGGCCAGATCGTCCGCCTGCTCGTTCAGCAGCCGGACGACCTCCGTGCCGACCACGCCGCAACCGAGCAGCGCCACGCGCAGTCCGCGTTTCACGCTTCGACCTCCGCATCGAGCCGCAGCAGGTCGTCCGCGCTCTCCCGCCGGACGATCACGCGCGACCTGCCGTCCCTCACCGCCACCACGGCGGGCTTCGGGACATGGTTGTAGTTGCTGGCCATCGACCGACAGTACGCACCGGTCGCCGCCACCGCCACCAGATCCCCCGGCGCAAGATCTTCGGGGAACCACAGGTCCCGCACCACAATGTCGCCGCTCTCGCAGTGCTTGCCGACAAGCCTACTGAGCATGGGGGCGGCCTCGGACGTCCTGCTCGCCAGCACCCCGGTGTACTCGGCGCCGTACAGGGCCGTGCGCAGGTTGTCGGACATGCCGCCGTCCACCGAGACGTACGTGCGCAGCCCCTCGACGTCCTTGACCGTCCCGACCTCGTACAGCGTGACGCCGCCGGGACCGATGATCGCCCGGCCCGGCTCCACGGTCAGCCGCGGCATCGCCAGCCCGTACGCCCGGCACTCGCGCGCGACGATGGCGCGCAGCCCGTCCGCGATCGACTTCGGGTCGTGCGGCTCCTCGCCCGGCACGTACGCGATGCCGTAGCCGCCGCCGAGGTCCAGCTCGGGAAGCTCGACGCCGTGCTCGTCCCGGATGGCCACCAGCAGCTCGGCCAGCCGGTGCGCGGCCACCTCGAACCCGTCCACCTCGAAGATCTGCGACCCGATGTGGCTGTGCAGCCCCACCAGTTCGAGCTGCTCCAGCGCCAGGACCCGCCTGACCGCCTCCAGGGCCGCCCCGGAACTCCGGGAGAACCCGAACTTCTGGTCGTCATGGGCGGTGGCGATGAACTCGTGCGTGTGCGCCTCGACGCCCGTGGTCACGCGCACCATCACCTTGGCCCGGACGCCCATCTCCTTGGCGAGGTACCCCACCCGGGCGATCTCCTCGAACGAATCGAGCACGATCCGTCCGACCCCGACCTCCAGGGCCTTCTCCAGCTCCCAGGACGCCTTGTTGCTCCCGTGCAGCGTGATGCGCTCGGTGGGAAAGCCCGCCGCCAGCGCCACGGCGAGCTCACCGCCGCTGCACACGTCGAGGCCGAGCCCCTCCTCGTTCAGCCACCGCGCGACGGCCGTGCACAGGAACGCCTTGCCCGCATAGTGGACGTCCCCGTCGTGGAACGCCGCCGCGTACTCCCTGGCGCGGCTCCGGACGTCCTCCTCGTCGTAGACGTAGAGGGGCGTCCCGTACTCCTTCGCCAGGTCCCTGACGTCCACTCCCCCGACGGTGAGGGCGCCCTCCTCCCGCTTGGAGTTCCGCGGCCACACGGAGGGCTCGAGCGCGTTCAGGTCCTCCGCCGGCCCGGCCGGATGATCCTCCGGCAGGACGTCGGCATGCCGCGGCCCGGCAGGGTGTACTCGACTCATATCCGCTCTCTAGGTGTTTCACCGATCATGTTCAGCCCGTTGCCGAGGACGACCTTCACGGCCTCCGCCAGGCCGACCCGTCCCGCGTGCACCGCCCCGGGCTCCTCATCGCCCACGGGCAGCGCGGGACAACGCTCGTGCACCTCGTGGTACGCCCCGGCAACGCTCTCCAAGCACAACATCAGGGGCCTGGCGTCGCCTTCCCGCTCCGCCTGCGCGGCCCGTCCGGGAACGTCCCCGAGCGCCCCCACGAGCTCCTCCGCACCACCCTCGAACGGCCCGGCCCCGACCCCGAGTTCCCGCGCCCAACGCCCGACCCAACAGGCCCGCGCATAGGCGTAACGCACCGAGAACCCCGGATTCTCGAACGTCCGGGGCCATTCGCTCCACCCGCCCGACGGCACCCGCGCGACCCCGTAACGAGGATCACGCCGGATGACCTCCACCAGCTCGGGCCCCACCACGATCCTCACGAACCCGGGCCCGGAGACGCTCCCGCCGACCCGACGCGCGATCACCTGCGGATCGACACCGAGCCTCAGCGCCACCGGACTCTCGAAGACCCCGCCGCCCCGCCCGAAGACCACGACCTCCTCGGGAACCGCGACATCGATCTCCCCCGCGTCCACGGCGTCCCGCACCGCCCGCGCGAGAGCATCCCCTGGAGTCACCCTGGTGAGACTAGCCGACCACTATCTGGACACCGCGGCGAGTTTCCGCACCGTCTGGATCAGCTGGTTGGGGTCGAACGGCTTCGTCACGTACGCGTCGACGCCGATCTCGTGCCCCCGCCGCACGTCATGCTCCTGCGCCCGCGCCGTGATCATCACGACCCTGATGTGCGCGGTCCCGGGGTCCTCCCGCAGCCGCACCGCGGTGACCCACCCGTCCAGCCGGGGCATCATCACGTCCAGCGTGATCACGTCCGGCCCGACCTCCGCCACCTTCTCCAGGCAGTCCTGGCCGTCCACCGCGGTCGACACCTCGAACCCCTCCAGTTGCAGGTTCACGGCGATGAGCTGGCGGATCACCTCGTCATCATCGACGACCAGCACGCGTCCCAGTGGCTCGGTCACGGCCTTGAAGTTAGCCCACCGGACCCCCTGAACGCACGGCGAACCTCCCGGTGCGCGTCACCCCGCCAACCCTGGTAACCTCATACCGCGTCGCGCCCCCTTAGCTCAGGGGATAGAGCAACGGCCTCCGGAGCCGTGTGCGCAGGTTCGAATCCTGCAGGGGGCACCTCAGACGACCACCACAAACCCCGGCAGACCAGGCACTAAGCCTGTCGCCGGGGTTTGTCGCATACGCACCCAAGCACCAGCGAAGCCGCTGATTGTCGCGCTTCCCGGAACATACGCGGAACGCGTCAAGGGGCGGCGGCCCTCAGGCCGCTGCGCGGCCCCGCGCCAGGCCGCCCGGAGCGTGCGGCGTGGGCGCCGGTCACCGGGCAGCCGCGCCGGACCGCCACACCTGCCGGCCCCGCCCCGATCGCTCACCCCAGGGGCGCGCCACCGCCCCACCCAATCGCCGGGACCTCTACACCCGTTCGGCGACGAGCCACCATTACGCAGGCGGGAAGCTCGGGCGTATGAGGCGTGCGCTAGTCGCGCCAGTGGAACCAGGCATCAAAGATCGTCTGCGCTGAGTCTGCAAGGTTCGTCTCGACGGCAAGCCCCATAGGCAGCGGTCGGATAAGGAGATCTGCGCCGATCAGGGCTATACCGTGTCGGTCTAGAACGTCCCTGATCTGGCGATATTCGCTGGCCCACGACCGATCGGGAGCGGTGACGGCCCGATCGGATTCGGGCAGCACTGAGGAACCATTGTCACCAGGGCCTCGCCATCGATTGGCCGGACGCAGCACACAGGCCACCGGAGTCAGACGACATAGGAGAACGTTCAGGCACTCGACGCTGACCTGGCCGCCGCCCTCATTTCGCCGGGTGGAACCATCACGCTTAGTGACAGACACATCAGCGTAGGAGGCGTACCCGGAGCCATAGTGATCGAACTCGGCATGCTCCACCACGACCAGCGGCAGGGTGTTCAACGAAGCGGTGACTCCTCGAAGCAGCCCTTCAACGTCCAGCCCATGAGCCCAGAAGCGTTCGCTGCGGAGCTGCTCGTCACGAACAGCCCGCCGCAGCATCGCAACCTCGGTCAACGACGCGTCCATGTGATCAGCCACTCAACGATCCTCGCGCCAACTGACCAAGATCCGGAACATACCGCGAACCTTCGTCATGGGTCCGATAGTGCCTGTCTGTATGGCTCGAACTCCGCCGTGACCTGGGCGATTCCGTTGGACAGGGTCCACAGGTCGTACCACTTGTTCTCGACCGGGTTGAGCAACCTGTCGAACGTCCGCGCGGCCAGTGACCGAAGATCCTCCGGGCAGAGGAACATGAGGTCTATCAGGTCTTCTTCGGTATCTGGATCCACGACCATGCCCCCGGATCGGACAGCGGTCAACGCCGCAGCCACCAGCGCGTCATCTCCTGAGATCGAATCCACTGGCCCAGGCGCGTCGGCTACCCGCGACATGACCTCGCGGAGGCGATCAACGATGTCGTCCGCCTTCGCCAGATCCTCTAGGAGGTCTTGGGCGTAATCGTTATCGAAAGGCCCATAGCCCCAAGTGCCCAAAGCGACCTCACAGTGATCCAGGTCTCCGACCGACAACTTATAGAGGGTGTTTGTTGATGAGCGCCAGGTTTCGGGTTGGGCTGTCATGGAGTTGTGTACTGGTCGTGCGGGAGCGGTCCTCGGGGCGCGGCTGCAACTTTGAAGCCCGAGGTCTTGTTCCAGGGGACCGCTGACCACAGGTTTTTCAGAGTTGCCCCTATACGTTCCACCAGTGGCCAGTCGGGACGTTCGCCGCTCACCGTGACTCGCGCCATTAGATCGCTGCCCCATACGCCGTGGTCGTCATCAGGGTCTGCTGCGATCACATCTTCGGCGATGAATTGCATTCCTACATGGATTTCCAACAGGAGATAGTCAGCCGCCGGTCTCATGTCTTCGGTCGCTGTGGCCAGCCTGAAGCTTCGTACGGCGTCGGCCTCGGGGCCTGACCACTCACCCGGGCGAGGCTCAGGCGGGCCGAGGTATTCCCCGACCAAAGGGGGTCCGCTCTCTAGAACGGCGTTGAGAACATGCTCCATCGCCTCTGCGCCGGTTGTCTGTCCGGTTGCCCTGGCGAAGAACGTGAGCTGATATTCCATTGCGCATCCCTTACTGCCCTGCTATCTCAGGCGCCCGTGCGCCGCTGCCGCGTTACGGGCAGGCGATCACGATTGCGTCGCCTGGTTGGTCGGCTTCTCGAAGGCTTTGGCTACCTTCTGTCGCACTTGGCCGTAGAGATGTGGATGTTGTGAGGCTTCCATGCCTTCAGCCCGGAAAACCGCGGCCGTGAACTCGTCTACGTCATTTGGCGGCGAGTCGCGCAGTGAATCGTGATCGTCCGGGGGTAGGCAGAAACCGAGTTCGACGCAGAGGTCACGGAGCAGGAGAGTGACTTCCTCGGGAGACAGCTTGGCCGGTTCCATGCTTCTACGGTGGCACACCGCCCCCTAGGTGCTTTGGGGGGTGTGCGGGGCGGCGTGGGTGAGGTGTGTTGGGCTGACCTGGGGGAACTCTGTGTTCGCTCGCCGCGTTTCCGGCAGGGGAGGCAGATGACCAGGGGTTCGGGGGCCGGGGCGCGATGGTGATCCTGCTTTCGTTGGTGCTCGGGGTGCTGGTGATCCTGGGGATCACCGGGGTGACGGGGTACTTCGTCGCGCAGGAGTTCGCCTACATGGCCGTGGATCGGTCCAGGTTGGCGGCTCTCGCGGGGGGCGGGGACGGTGCCGCCCGGCGGGCGCTCGGGGTGACGCGGCGGACGTCGTTCATGCTGTCGGGGGCGCAGCTCGGTATCACGGTCACCGGTCTGCTGGTCGGGTACGTCGCCGAGCCGCTGGTCGGGCGGGCGTTGGGGGACGTGCTCGGCGGCGTCGGCGTGCCGGACGCGACGGGGATCGCGGTGGGCACGGTGCTGGCACTGGGGCTGTCCACGCTGGTGCAGATGCTGTTCGGGGAGCTCGTTCCGAAGAACCTGGCCATCGCGCGGCCGGAACCGGTGGCGCGGGCGCTGGCACGGTCCACGCTGGTCTACCTGAAGGTGTTCGGGTGGCTGATCCGGGTGTTCGACCAGTCGTCGAACCTGCTGCTGCGGCTGCTGCGCATCGCGCCGGTGCACGACGTCGAGCACGCGGCCACCGAGCGGGACCTGGCGCGCATCGTCGCCGAGTCGCGGCGCAGCGGCGACCTGCCGCCGGAGCTGTCCATCCTGCTCGACCGCATCCTCGACTTCCCGCGGCGGGACGTCGAGCACGCCATGATCCCGCGCTCCCGCGTCGACACGGTGGCGGTGCGGCAGCCGCTCGGCGAGGTCCGCCGCGCGATGAGCGCCGGGCATTGTGCTGGACGGCGGGCGCGTCGCCGGTGTGGTGCACCTCAACGACGTCCTGGCCGCCGGGACGGAGGGGACGGCGGCGTCGGTCATGCGGCCCGCGACCGTGCTCGCGACCCTCATGACGCTGCCGAAGGCGCTGGACGCGCTGGCCGGTGCGGGTGACGAGCTCGCCTGCGTGGTCGACGAGTTCGGCGGGTTCGCGGGGGTCCTGACGCTGGAGGATCTCGCCGAGGAACTGGTGGGCGAGATCACCGACGAGCACGACGTGGCGGAGGCCGGGCCCGCCGCGGTCGCCGGGTCCGACACCTGGATCGTTCCCGGCGACCTCCACATCGACGAGGTCGAGCGCACGCTCGACCTGAGGCTGCCCGAGGGCGACTACGAGACGCTGGCGGGGCTGGTCATCGCCGTCCACGGGGCGCTGCCCGAGGTGGGGACGACGGTCGAGGTCCCGCTGCCTCCGGAGGCCGCCGATCTGGTCCGTGACGACGAGCCGCCGGTCCGGGTCCTGGGGGCCGAGGTCCTGGAGGTGGAGCACCACGTGCCCTCGTCCGTCCGGTTGCGGGTGAGCGCGGAATGACGGCGAACCCGTGGGCGGTGCTCGCCGCGACCGTCGCCGTCATCGCCCTGAGCGCCTTCTTCGTCGCCGTCGAGTTCGCGCTCATCGCGGCCAGGCGGCACCGGCTGGAGGACGCCGCCCTGACCAGTCCGGCCGCCCGGGCCGCGCTGCGCAGCGCCTCCGAACTGTCCGTCCTGCTCGCCGGGGCGCAGCTCGGCATCACCGTCTGCACGCTCGCGCTCGGCGCGATCACCAAGCCGGCCGTGCACCACTGGCTCACCCCGCTGTTCGAACACTGGGGGCTCGCCCTCTGGCTCGCCGACGCGGCCGGGTTCGTGCTCGCGCTGGTCGTGGTGACGTTCCTGCACCTGGTGGTGGGCGAGATGGCGCCCAAGTCCTGGGCGATCGCCCACCCCGAGCGGTCGGCCACGATGCTGGCGCTGCCGATGCGCGGCTTCATGAAGCTGACCCGGCCGCTGCTGTCCACGCTGAACTCGGCGGCGAACTGGTGCCTGCGCAGGGTCGGCGTCGAGGCGACCGACCAGGTCGTCTCCCGCCAGGACCCCGAGGCCCTGCGCCACCTGGTCGAGCATTCGGCGAACGTCGGGGCGCTCGACGCGGGTTACTCCGCGCGGCTCACCGGCGCCCTCGACCTGCGCGAGCTGCGGGTGGACGACCTGGTGAAGCCCGGGCTGGCGGCCGTCCCGCCGGACGCCACCGTCGCCGATGTCCAGGCCGCCGCACTCGCCTCCGGGCATCTGCGCATCCTGGTCGGCGGGCCCGGCACCGCCTGGAAGGTCGTCCACGTCCGCGACACCCTGACCGAGCCGGAAAGCGCGGGCATCCGCCGTCTGACCCGTCCTGCGCTGCTGTTCCCCGCGGGTACGCCCGTCTACGCCGCGCTTTCTCGCATGCGCGAGAGCGGTAATCAGCTCGCCCTGGTGACACGCGGCGGCGAGATCCTGGGTGTCGTCACCATCACCGACGTGCTCCGCCGCCTCTTCTCGCGTCCGCCGTTGACCGGCCCCGGGGGTTCTCCGTCGTCATGAGATCGATGGGGTGTCCGGCAAGGTGGGTTTTCTGTGGAGTACCAGGAGGGCTACGTCGTCTGCCAGCTTGCTGTGGGCGTACTGCTCCAGGTCGTGGTGGACGGTAGGAGCGATTTCGGCGGGGGGCAGGTGCTCCCAGCGGGACAGGCGCTCTTCCAAGGGGTAGAAGGCGCCGGACGGGTCGCGGGTCTCAGTGATGCCGTCAGTGCATAGGAGGAGCGTGGAATCGGTTGGGAAGTTGAACGGTGTGACGGTTCGTGGTTCTGGGTTGAGGGAGGCTAGGCCCAGCGGCAGGGAGGCCTCTCCTAGGTGAATCTGGCCCGTCCCTTGCTCGGACAGCAGGTAGGGCGGGATGTGGCCGCAGTTGATGGCTTGGGCGGTCGTTTCCGAGCCGATGTCCAGGATGAGGGCTGTGACGAATCGTTGTTCCTCGCCTGTCTGGGCGACGAAGGAGTTGTGCCGCAGAACCGAGTTCTCCAGGGCATCCACGACGGCGGTCAGCGTCGGCTCTGCCAGGGCCGCCTCGCGGAACGAGTTGAGCACCGCGAAGGCCGCGCTGATGGCGGGGAGGCCCTTGCCCTGGACGTCGGCGATGAGGACGCGGCTGCCGTAGGGGGTCGGCATGGCCTCGTAGACGTCGCCGCCGACCATGCTGTCCTCCTCGACCGGCTCGTACAGGCCGTGGACGACGAGTTCGGCGGTGGCGAGGGGGAACGGGCGCAGGATATGGCGCTGCAGGGCGGCGGCCGCGGAGCGGAGCCGGCTGATCTCCTTTTCCTGGCGGACGCGGCGGACCGCCTGGACGACGCTCAGGCCGTCGAGCGCGAGAGCGAAGATGATCACGCTGGCGGTGGCCGCCGCGCTCGGCAGCGGGCGGCGGATCAGCGAGCCGATGATGACCAGGACCGTCCAGACGGAGGCGACCGCGGTCTGCCGGACCGTCCCGCGGCCGGCGATCAAGGTGGGCAGGAAGACCAGGAACGGGGCCAGGCCGGTCTCCCGGCCGAGCGCGACGCCGGTCACCGCGAGGGCCGCGGTGATCCCCACGAGCCATCCCGCCACGACCCGCCAGGTGAGGCCGCCCTCGCGCGTGACGGCGTTCGCACCGTCCGGATCCTCCGAGATGCCCATCTCCCGCCCCGTCGAGAGCCGCCCCTTCCGTGATCATTAGAACACGGAGGGTGGCCGACGGGATCACGGTCGCCCGACGCGGCGGGCCGGGGCCGACGTGGCGCCGCGTCGGCCCCGGACCCGCGCCGGCGGCTACTCCGCGTAAGGCTGGTCGGCTCCCTGGGCGCTGTAGCCGAGGCTCCAGATGTAGCCCTCGGGGTCGGCGAAGGTGCCGCCGTACCCGCCCCACGGCAGGGCGCCGGCGGGCTTGAGGATCGTGGCCCCGGCCTTCTCGGCCTCGGCCATGACCTCGTCGACGCGGGCCTCGCTGCGGACGACGTAGGTGAGCACCAGCCCGCTGAAGCCGCTGCCCTCCGGGCTCGTCCCGACCTGGTCGGCGAGGCCCTCGCGGCCGTAGAAGCCGACGGGCGAGGCTCCGTCCGACTCGAAGAACACCGAGATGCCGTAGTCGTTCTGGATCTTCCAGCCGAGGCCCTCGGTGTAGAACCGCTTGGCCCGGTCCATGTCGCGGACGGCCAGCAGAATCGAACTCACGTGCGCCTTCATGTCATGTCCCCTCGTGTGCGTGGTGGGTGCCGCGGGCGGCGGTGAGCCGCCCCGCCGCCCGCTTGCATGAATCACGCTACGTAGGGACCGGGGGTGAGCACTTCTCGATTCCTGATCGATCCTCTCGGGTGCTTTCAGGGGGTGTGGAGGTCCAGGGCCGCGCGGATTATCGAGTCCGTGTCGATGCCGTGGTGGCGGTGGACGTCCTCTATGGAGCCGGACTGTCCGAAGGCGGTGACGCCCAAGGTGGTGCAGGGGACGTTGTTCACCCCCGACAGGAAGGCCAGGGTGTGGGGGTGGCCGTCTAGGACGGTGACGAGCGGGGTGGCGCGTGAGGCGGGGAACGCCTGCTCCAAGATCCAGTTCGGGCCGTCGTCCTGGCCCTGGCGGGAGCGGAGGGCCCGGAAGAGCAGGCCGGGGCTGGTCACGCAGACCACGTCGGTGCCGACGCCGGCCTGCTCCAGGCGGTCGGCGGCGGCCAGGGCCTCGGGGACGAGGGCGCCCATCGCCGCGAGGGTGACGTCGGGACGGGCGGAGCGGCGCAGCGGGTAGGCGCCGGCGATCACCTGGCGGCGGCGGCGCTCGCGGGCGGCCGGGTCGGCCGGGACGTCCGCGAGGGTCTGGTCGACCGGGCGGGTCGACAGGCGCAGGTAGGCGGAGCCTCCGTCGGGGCGGCCCAGGCGGGCCATGCTCGCCAGCAGCGTCCACTCGGTGTCGAGGACGAACGCCGGCTCGTAGGCGACGCAGCCCGGCTGCTCGACACCGATGGACGGGGTGACGATGGACTGGTGAGCGCCGCCCTCGGGGGCCAGCGTGACCCCGGAGGGAGTGCCGATCAGGATCGACTGGCCGCCGGCGTAGATGCCGAACGACCAGGGTTCGAGCGCGCGACCGACGAACGGGTCGTACAGGACGCCGATCGGCAGCAGGGGCCGGTTCCAGCGGCTCCAGGTGGCGCCGAGTTCGCCGAGGAGGCCGACCAGGTTGGTCTCGGCGATGCCGAGCTCGATGTGCTGGCCCGCCGGGCCCTCCCGCCAGTGCAGGATCGTCTCGCCGTCGTCGGCGAACCAGTCGCGGCGTTCGGCGGTCGACCAGACGCCGACCTTGTTCACCCAGCCGCCGAGGTTGGTGCTGGAGCTGACGTCCGGGCTCACGGTGACGACGCGGGCGGCGGCGTCGGGCGCCTCGCGGGTGAGGTCGAGCAGGAGGCGGCCGAGGGCGGCCTGGGTGGTGGCGGTGCCCTTGGGGGTGCGGCCGATGTCGTCCGGCACGGCGGGCGGGGCCTGCGGCACGGCGGGGGGCCGGCGCAGCCGCGCGGCGGTGTCGGCGCACAGGCGGGCGGCCGCCGATCCGTCCTCGAAACGGGCCCAGGGGGCGTCCGGGTCGGCGCCCAGGCGGGGCGCGAGCTCGGCGATCTGGTCGGCGGTGAGGAGGGACGAGTGGTTCTGCGGGTGGCCCTCGCTGGGCAGGCCGTGGCCCTTGACCGTGTAGGCGAAGATCACGGTGGGCCGGGTGTCGTCGATGGCGTCGAACGCCTCGGCCAGGGTGCCGAGGTCGTGGCCGCCGAGGTTGCGGAGGGCCGCGAGGAGGGTGGCGTCGTCGAGTTCCGCGATCAGGCGGGCGACGGGCTCGCTGCCGCCGGGGAGGCGGTCGCGCAGTTCGGCGGCGTCGCAGCGCAGCAGGCGCTGGTACTCGGGGTTGGGCATCGCGTCGATGCGGGCGCGCAGGTCCGCGCCGCCGGGGCGCTCGAACAGCTCGGTCAGCAGCCGGCCGTACTTCAGCGTCAGCACCTGCCAGCCGGCGGCGGCGAACATGCCCTTCAGCCGGTGCGCGGCCAGGTACGGCACGACGCGGTCGAGGGACTGGCGGTTGAGGTCGACGATCCACACGATCTCGCCCAGGTCCGCCACGCCCGGGTCGAGGATCGCCTCCCAGACGGCGCCCTCGTCCAGTTCGGCGTCGCCGACGAGGGAGTACTGGCGTCCCGCGGGCGACCCTTCCACGTACCGGCGGGCCACCGCGCCCCAGATCGGCGCGGTGGCGCCGATGCCCACCGATCCGGTGGAGTAGTCGACCGGGTCGGGGTCCTTGGTCCGGCTCGGGTAGCTCTGCAAGCCGCCGAACTCGCGCAGGGTCGTCAGGTACCGCTCGTCGAGCTCGCCGAGCAGGTAGTTGATCGCGTGCAGGACGGGGGACGCGTGCGGCTTGACCGAGACGCGGTCCTGCGGCCCGAGGTGGCGGAACCACAGCGCCGTCATGATCGAGGCGATCGACGCCGAGGACGCCTGGTGGCCTCCCACCTTCAGCCCGGACGGGTTGGGCCGGACGCGGTTGGCGTGGTGCACGATGGCCGTGGACAGCCACAGCACCCGCCGCTCGACCTCCTCCAGCACCCCGGAGTGCGTGGCCGCCGCCACCGGTTCGTTCATCTTCGGCTCCTTTGCCTCAGCGCCAGGGCGGGGTCAGGTCGACGGAGATCGACTGGATCTCCGTGACGGCCTCCGCGATGTAGCGGCCGCCCAGCCGGCCGTGACCGCTGTCGGTGCCCGGCGCACCGCCGAACGGCAGATGCAGCTCCCAGTAGTTGCTGGTGTCGTTGACGGTGACCTGCCCCGCGCGGAGCCGGCCGGCCACCGCCAGGGTACGGTCCAGATCGCGTCCGAAGACCGCCGAGCTGAGCCCGTACCGGCCGCGGTTCGCGGATGCGAGGATCGCCTCGGTGTCGTCGGCGACCCGCAGCACCGGCGCCAGCGGGCCGAACGTCTCCTCGCCCATGGCCGCGGCCTCCGCGTCCAGCCCGACCAGGACGGTGGGACGCCAGAACAGGTCGGTGGGGCGGTCCGGCAGGGGGCCGCCGCCGAACGCCGCGCGGCCGCCGCGGGCCAGACCGTCGGCGACGTGCCGGGCCATCGTGTCGGCCACGGCGCGGGTGTGGACCGGCCCCATGGTGGTGCCCGCCTCGAAGGGCGATCCGACCACCTCGCGCCGGGCCTCCTCGACGAGGCGTTCTTCCAGTTCCGCCGCGATCGACCTCGCGGCGATGACGCGTCCGGCGGCCGCGCAGGACTGGCCGGAGTTGGCGAACGCGGCGGAGGCGATCGCCGGGGCCGCCCGGTCCAGATCGGCGTCGGGCAGCACCACGATCGGCCCGTTGCCGCCCAGTTCCATCACCTGGGCCTTGCCCGCGGCGAGCCGGGCGATCTCGGCGCCCGCCTTCGAGCTGCCGGTGAACCCCACGCCGTTGACGGCGGGATGCGACACCAGGCGCTGCGCCGGGCCGAGGTCGGGGCCGGTGACGAGGTTGACCAGGCCGGGCGGGACGCCGGCGTCCTCGACGCAGTCGTACAGCGCGCCCGCCACCGCCGCCGTGGAGGGGGCCGGACGCCAGACGACCGCGTTGCCGTTGGCCAGCAGGGGGCCGAGGTACTCCACGGGGATGTTCACCGGGAAGTTGAAGGGGGTCATCACGGCGAACACGCCGCGCGGCTTGCGGGTCGTGAGCACGAGCTTGGCGCCGTCGCGCGCCGGGATGGTCTCGCCGCCGAGCCGCCTGGCCTCCTCGGCGGCGAGCCGGAAGCCGTCGGCGGCCAGCCGGATCTCGGCCTCGGCCTGGTCCACCGGCTTGCCGTGTTCGAGCGACAGGAGCCGGGCCATGGCCGCGGCGCGCTCCTCCACCAGGGCCGCGACGCGGTGGCACCAGTCCGCCCGGGTGAACGCGCTCTCCTGGCGGTGCGTCTCGAACGCCTCCGCCGCGGCGGCCACCGCCGCGTCCACGTCGGACTCCGCGGCCCGGGCGACGGCGGCGAACCGCTCCCCGGTCGCCGGGCTCACCGCGTCGTAGACCGCTCCCCCGTGGGCGGCGCGGGCGCGGCCGCCGATCCGCAGGACGACGTCGTCAGGCATTCCGGACCTCCTTGGCGACGGCCGGGGCGGGCGTCCACGCGACCGCGTCGCCGCTCTCGGAGTCGAACAGATGGACCTTCCCAGGACGGACGCGCATCGACACCGGGGCGCCGGCGTCGAGGTCGACGTCCGGGTCGGCGCGGGCGATGACGTCGCCGGACGGGAACGAGGCCACGACGATCGCCTCGACACCGAGCCGCTCGATCAGGCGGACGCGGCCCGCCGCGCCGGGGCCGTCCGGCTCCAGGGTGACGTCCTCCGGGCGGACGCCGAGCGTCAGGCCGTCCCTGGCCTCGCCCGTCCAGCCGATCGGCACCGTCCAGTCGCCGTGCGCGAACGACCCGCCGGCGTCCACCGCGCCCGGCACGAAGTTCATGCCGGGCGTCCCGACGAAGCCGGCGACGAACCGGTTCGCGGGCCGCCGGTAGAGGTCGAGGGGCGGGGCCTCCTGCTGCACCACTCCGCCGTCCATGACGACGACCTGGTCGGCCATGCTCATGGCCTCCCCCTGGTCGTGCGTGACGTAGACGAAGGTGCCGCCGAGCTCGCGTTGGAGTTCGCGCAGGCTGATGCGCATGTCGGCGCGGAGCTTGGCGTCGAGGTTGCTGAGCGGCTCGTCCAGCAGGAAGACGTTGGGGCGGCGGACGATCGCCCGCGCCAGCGCCACCCGCTGCTGCTGGCCTCCCGACAGCTGGCGCGGCTTGCGGTCCAGGAGCGCGCCGATGCTGAGCATGTCGGCGACCTCGGCGACCCGTGCCGCGATGTCGGCGGCGGGAAGCCTGCGCAGCTTGAGGGCGAACGAGATGTTCTCCCGCACGCTGCGGTTCGGGTAGAGCGCGTACGACTGGAACACCATCGCGACGTCGCGCTTGTGCGGCGGGACGTCCTGGACCTCCGCGCCGTCGAACAGGATCTCCCCGGAGGACACCTCCTCCAGCCCGGAGATCATGTTGAGGGTGGTGGTCTTGCCGCACCCGCTCGGGCCGAGCAGCACGGTGAAGCTGCCGTCCTCGATGGTCAGGTCGACCGAGTCGACGATCAGCGTGTCACCGAACCGCTTGGTGACCTGCCGGAGTTCGATACTGGACACGCGTCACACCTTTCCGACGCCTGAGGTCAGGCCGCGTACGAGGAACCGCTGCGAGACGAGGGCGAGCAGCATCGTGGGGAGGGCGGCCAGCAGGGTGCCGGCGGCCATGATGCCGAAGGACTGCTCGCGCACGTTGTAGAGCCCGGAGATGGCCGGCTGGATCAGCATCGCGTCCGTCCGCGAGTTCAGGACCAGCGCGAACAGGAAGTCGTTCCACGACACCATGAACGAGAAGAGCCCGACGCTGATGATCCCGGGACGGGCCAGCGGCAGCACCACGCGGGCGAAGACCTGCCAGCGGGTGCAGCCGTCGATCATCGCGGCCCGGTCCACCTCGACGGGGATCCCGTTGAAGTAGGCCCGCATCATCCACACCGAGAACGGCACCGTGAACCCGAGGTGGGCGATGACGACGCCCGCGCGGGTGTCGGTGAGGCCCAGCGAGTGGAGCATCACGTAGAAGGGCACGACGAGCGCGAACACCGGGACGAGCTGGCTGCCGAGCATCAGGCCCGGGACCGTCCGGGAGCCGGGGAACCGGAACCGGGCGAACGCGTAGCCCGCCGTACTGGCGATCACGATGTTGAGGGCGGCGACGCAGACCGCGACCACGGCGCTGTTCTGCATGCCGGGGACGATCAGGTCGCTGGGGTTGCTCGGCGGCGCGGAGCTGAACGCCGAGTGGAGGATCTGCCGGAAGCTGCCGAAGTGCATGGCGGGGATCCACCGCGGCGGGGTGCGCAGCGAGTCGGCCCGGGACGTCAGCGCCACCAGCAGCAGGAAGTAGAACGGCAGCAGCACCCATGCCAGCAGCGCCAGGACGGTTCCGGCGCGCAGCGCGCGCACCGCGACCTTCCTGGCCGTGCGCCCGCGGTCTCCGGCGGCCATCACGCGGTCCTCCCTTCGCGGTTCCTGCGGGGTCCCCGGATGACGAGCGCGGTCAGCGCGGCGAGGAGCACCATCGCCAGCGTCATCAGGTAGAAGATCGCCGCGCCCCTGCCGAGGTCGAGGTCGCGGAACGCGGTGGTGTACCCCCACCAGGACAGCAGCGTCGTCTCGGTGCCCGGCCCGCCGCCGGTGAGGATGTAGATCAGCGCGAATGCCAGGAACGCGTTGATCAGGGCGAGCACGGACACCACCAGCACGGTGTCGCGGATCCAGGGCAGGGTGACGAAGAAGAACCGCCGGACCGGCCCGGCCCCGTCGATCCGCGCGGCCTTGTGCAGGTCCTCGGGGACGGTCTGCAGCGCGCCCAGGATCAGCAGCGTCGCGAACGGCACCAGGCTCCAGACGAACGCGACCGCCATCACGGTGAGGGCCACCCGCCCGGAGGCGAACCAGGCGACGTACCTGTCGATCACGCCGGCCTGCTGGAGCGCTCCGTTCAGCGGGCCGAACGTGGAGTTGAAGATCCAGCCGAAGGTGAGCGCCAGCGTGATCTGGGACAGCGACCACGGCAGGATCAGCACGCCCCGGACCACGGACCGGCCCCGGAAGTCCTGGTTCAGGGCCAGCGCGAACACCGTGCCGAGCAGCAGGGTGCCGAGGACGACGGCGGCGGCGAACAGGACGGTGCGGGTGAGCGAGGGCAGGAAGACGGGGTCGCCGAGGACGGCGGTGTAGTTGTCGAACCCGACCCAGCGGGCCGGGGCCCGGCTGCCGAGGGTCTGCTCGTGCAGGCTGACCCAGAACGAGTACACGAGCGGGTAGCCGAGCAGCAGCAGCGTGACGAGCAGGGCCGGCATGGCCATGGCCATGCCGAACCTCGCCTCGCCCCGCCCGTAGCCCGTGCGGCCCGTCCTGCCGGACCGGCCCCCGCGTCCGGTGCGGCCGGTCGCGGCGGTGGGAGGTGGACGTTTGCTGGAACGTTCCGGCCGCCGGCGGGGCTCCGCCGGGCGCCGGTCGGACTCGGTGGTCATGTCCGCGGCGGGCTCGCTTCCTTGGGTCGGGGACACGGCTACTTCTGCGCGCCCGCGAAGTCGCTCAGCTCCTTGAGCCCCTGGTCGGAGGACTTCTTGCCGAGCACGACCTCCTGGAGCACGGCGCACGCCATGTCGGCGAACTTCGGGTACCAGGTCTTGGTGGTGACGGGCCCGAGGGGCACGGTCTTGGCGAGCTGGCCGGTCAGGGCGTCCACGTCCGCCCACTTCGCCCACGACTTGAGCACGGCCGGGTCGGAGTCCACGCTCTTGTAGCCGCTGGAGAGGCCGAGCGCGGTCGCCACCAGGTTCTTGGGAACGTGGAAGGAGCCGTCCTTGCCCGCGCCGCCGAGGTAGTCGATGACCGTCCCGGCGTTCTTCTCGCCCTCGGTGTTGTACGAGAGCATCCAGTACGCGCCGAAGCCGTGCGTCTCACGGGTCTTGCCGGGCATCAGCACGTTCTTGATGTCCTTCGCCGCCGAGCTCTGCTTCGGGTCCTTCCACCCGACGACCTGCGCCTGGTAGCGCATCGAGAAGCTGCTCTTGCCGCCGCCGAAGACGTTGGTCACGCCGCCGTAGTCGGTGGTGAACAGGTCCTTCGGGACCAGCCCCTCGGAGTACAGCGTCCGCCAGCGCTCCAGGGTGGCGCGCGCGACGGGGTTCCCGGCGAGGTTCGCCTTCCCGGACGGATCGAACAGCGAGCCGCCGCCCTCGGACGCGACCTCGGCGGCGAACTGGTGCCACATGAGGAACGCGTACTTGATCCAGTACGGCGAGTACGGCGTCTGGCTGATCCCCTTGGCCTTGAGCTCGCGCGCCTGCTCCAGGAACTCGTCCCAGGTCGCGGGCGCCGACGCGTCGATCTTCTTGAGGTGGGCGGTGTTGACGGCGAACAGCTCGGCGCCCTGGAAGTAGGGCAGCGCGTAGACCTCGCCGTCCGGCCCCTTGAGGGCGTCGGCGACCCCGGGGTTCATGTTCGCGACCAGCTTGTCCAGGCCGGGCAGGTCCTTGAGGGAGCGGACCCACTGGTTCTTCGACCACGACTCCAGGTAGCCCTCGTCCGCGAACAGCACGTCGTAGGACGCGTTGCCGCCGGCGAGCTGCTGGTTGGTCACGGTGAGGTAGTCCTGCGCGACGTAGGACGTGCCGAGCTTGAGCGGGGCGTAGTTGGTGTTGAAGTAGTCCACGTACGGCTTGAACAGCGGGCCGACCGCGGCGTCGTGGTGCATCTGGAGGTCGTTCGGCGAGCCGTCGCCGCCGCCGGACCCGCAGGCCGTCAGCAGGCCCGTGCCGCCGAGCCCGGCGACGGCGCCGAGCGCCATCGTTCCGCGGAGGAAGGACCGCCTGCTGACGTGCGGGGTGGCCGGGGACGCGTTGCTGGGTGCCATGGTCTGCTCCGTTCCAATCGGTGCGTGGGGGACGGTCATGGCGCGCGCAGGACCTTGCCTGCGCGCCGACCGGTGGGGCGGGAGTTCTCGATGGCGGGTTCGCCGTTCACGAAGACCCAGCGCATGAGGTCGGGATAGGCGCGCTCCGGTGCCGGAGCCGCGCCCGCCCCCGTCCCCCGGCCGCTCTCGTAGGCGGCGGCGCGTCCGGGGTCGGCGACGGCGATGTCGGCGAACGCGCCGGGACGCAGGGTGCCGCGCCCGTCCAGGCGGAGCCGCCGGGCGGGCGCGGTGGCCAGGTGCCGGACCGCCCGGTCGAGCGGCGTCCGCCCGAGGAGCGCGGGGACCAGCACCTCGGTGGTGCTCGCGAGGTTGCGGGGGTGCTCGTGCCGCGCCTGCCCGGCCGTCATCAGCCAGCCGTCGCTGCCGTGCATGGCGGCGGGGTGCGCGGAGACGCGGGCGAGGTCGTCCCGGGAGGCGGCCGGGACGATCATGGTGAGGCTCTCGCCCTCGGCCAGGATCAGCTCCAGCAGCACCTCCACGGGGGCGCGGCCGAGCCCGGCGGCGTAGTCCGGCAGCGCCCGCCCGGACGCGTCCGGGCGGTCCCGGGAGCGGCCGATGATGATCTCGTCGGGCCGGAACTGCGCCGCGCCGTCCAGGTGGCGCAGCAGGCGGAGCCGTTCGGCGCCCTCCCCCGCCCGCGTGCGCAGCAGCGGCCAGCCGCCGTCCAGCGAGCCGGGCGGCAGCAGGCTGGAGACCCCCGTGCTGCCGGAGGTGTAGGGGTAGTAGTCGACGGCGACCTCGACGGCGCCGCGGGCGTTGGCCTCGTCGACCATCGCGAGCGTCTGCTCCGTCCGCCCCCAGTTGGCCTTGCCGAGCGCCTTGTGGTGGGAGATCTGCAGGTCGACGCCCGCCCGCTCGGCGGTCGAGATCGCCTCGGCCACGGACGCGATCAGGCCGTCCCGCTCGTCCCGCAGGTGGGTGGCGTAGAAGCGGCCCGACCCGCGCAGCGGCGCGATGACCCGCCGCAGCTCGTCGGCGGCGGCGAACCGCCCGGGCGTGTAGACCAGGCCGCTGGAGACGCCGAACGCCCCCTGGTCGAGGCCGTCGGCGACGAGGCGGCGCATCGCGGCGACGGCCTCGTCCGACGGCGGCCGGGGGTCGGAGCCCGCGACGTGCTCGCGGACGGCGCCGAGGCCGACGAGCGGGGCGACGTTGACCGCCGTCCCGAGCGACTCCAGGTGGGCGGCGTAGGCGTCGAGGTCCGGGAAGCCCGGGTCCAGCCGGGAGCTGAAGAAGGAGCCGAAGCCCCTGCTGGTCCGGGGCAGCGGGAACGGGGAGAAGCCGCAGTTCCCGGTGACGTCGGTGGTGACGCCCTGGTGCAGGCGCGCCGGGGCGCCGGGGTCGTGCTGGAGCGTGAAGTCGCTGTGCGTGTGCATGTCGACGAAGCCCGGCAGGACGACCAGCCCGGAGGCGTCGATCACCGTCGCGCCGGCCGGCGGCGCGATCCGCGCCGCCAGCGCCGTCACCCGCTCGCCCTCGATGAGCAGGTCGAGCACCGCGTCGGTCCCGGTGCCCGGGTCGACGACGCGCCCCCCTCGGATGATCTTCACCACTGTCCTCTGCGTTCCATTCTGTGGTTTGGCATTCCACGTGATGGGATGTTGTGGCAACCTAATCTCGCTGCCAGTCCCCGGTCAAGGCATTCCTGGAGGCGTTCGTGGTGCAAGTGGTCGATCGCGTCGGTGCTCTGCTCGCCGCGTTCAGTCAGGAGGAACCCGTCCTCGGCCTGGCCGAATGCGCCGAGCGGGCGGGGCTGAGCAAGAGTTCGGCGCACCGCCTGCTGAGCGGGCTCGCCGAGATCGGCATGCTGGAGCGCGACCCCGACGGCAACTGGCAGATCGGGGAGCTGCCGCTCCGGCTGGCCGCGATCCGGCTCTCCCACCGCAACATGCGCCGGGACGCCATGGCGGCGCTGGCCCCGCTCGGCCGCCGGTTCGACGCCGCGACCGCGTTCTCGGTCCCCAACGGCGACGAGATGGTCTACGTCGAACGCACCGACAGCAGCATCCCGTTCGCCCCGAGCGCCCGGCTCGGCAGCACCGCCCCGATCTGGGAGGGCGCCGCCGGGCGGGCCGTGCTGGCCCGGCTCGACGCCGCCCGGTGGCGGGAGCTGTGCGCCGGCCCCCGGTGGTCGGCGCTGCCGGACGAGGTCCGCGCCAGGATCGCCGACGACGTCGAGCAGTCCGCGACGCGCGGTTACTCGGTGGACCGGGGCGAGTTCTTCGACGGCATCGCCGGCGTCGCGTCGGCGCTCGGCCGGCAGGGCGAGCCGGTGGCCGCGCTCAGCCTGATCGTCTCGGTCGAGCGGATGTCGCCCGAGCTGGAACGCGAGATGGGACGCGCCGTGGCCGAACTGGCACGCGAGATCACCGGCAAGGCCACGCTGCCGGAGGTGCCCCGGTGACCGGCGGCGACGGCTGGGCCGCGCTCTGCGCCGGGGACGGGCCGCCGACGCCCTTCCTGGCGCTGCGCCACTCCCGGCTCATGGCCAACATCCGCGAGATGGCCGACCGGGTCACGGGCCGCGGCGGGCACTCCACACCCCACCTCAAGACCCACAAGTGCCTGGAGATCGCGCGGGCCCAGGTCGCGGCGGGGGCCGCCCGGGCGACCGTGGCGACCGTCGCCGAGGCCGCGCTGGCCTTCGACGCGGGCTTCCCGTCCGTGCTCGTCGCGTACCCGCCCGTCCCGGGCGAGCGCGTCCGCGCCCTCACCGCGCTCACCGGGCGCGGCCGGGTCGCCGTCACCTGCTCGCGCCCCGAGCACGTCGCCGCGCTCGCCGCGACCGGCGCGGAGTTCGACGTCTACTGGGAGGTCGACTCCGGGACGCGCCGGCTCGGCACCGCCCCCGGCCCGCCCACCGCCGAGTCCGTCGCGGCCGCGCCGTTCGGCGGGCGGGTCCGGCTCCGCGGCCTGATGACGTTCGCCGGGCACGCCTACGGCGCCACCGACGCCGCCGGGCTGGCCGCGGTCCGCGACCAGCAGGACGAGGCGCTGGAGAGCACGGGCGCGGCGCTGGCCGGACGCGGGATCGAGGCCCCCGTCCACAGCGTCGGCGTCACCCCGCTGGCCCGGCTGGAGTCCGGCCGCGCGCACGAGCACCGGTACGGCAACTACGTCTTCTACGACGCCACCCAGGTCGCGCTCGGCGGCCCGGACGCGGCCGAGTGCGCGCTCGCCGTGATCAGCACGGTGGTGGACGTCCCGGCGCCGGACCGGCTGGTCCTGGACGCGGGGGCCAAGAGCCTGCCCGCCGAGCGGATGACCGCGCTGACACCGGGCTTCGGCCTGGTGGACGGCCATCCGGGCATCGTCGTCGAGAAGCTCTACGAGGAGCACGGGCTCGCCGGATCGGCGGAACCGCACGGCCTGGCGCCGGGCGACCGCGTCGCGGTGATCCCCAACCACGCCTGCACCGCGGCGAACCTGTTCGGCCGGTACGAGGTGCACGACGGGACGTCCTTCGCGGACACCTGGCCCATCCAGGCGCGCAGGCGCTGACCGGACGAAGGGACGCACACGATGACAGCGGTGACAGGGCGCCTCCGGGCCGGCCCGGACCTCGAACTGGAGACCGTCCGGTTCGGTGACGGCGGCGGCCCCGCGGTGACCGTGCTCGGCGGGGTGCACGGCGACGAGCTGGAAGGCGTCCTCGCGGCGTACCGCGTCGCGGACCTGCTCGCCGCGGCGCCGGTCCGCGGGACGGTGACGGTGCTGCCCCGCGCCAACCCGCCCGCCCTCGCGGCGGGGACCCGGCACGGCGACGGCGGCGCCAACCTCGCGCGGCTCTTCCCCGGCGACCCCGGCGGCGGGCTCAGCGAGCGCATCGCCCACACGATCGCCGCCGCGCTCATCGACCCGTGCGACCTGCTGATCGACCTGCACTCCGCCGGGCGCCGCTACCGGATGCCCCCGATGTGCGGGTTCGGCGCGAACAGGACGCTCGGGGGCCGGCCGCTGCTGGACGCCGCCCGCGCGACGCCCTTCCCCTACCTGTGGGCGCACGCGTCGGTCGCGCCGGGCCGGTCCGTCAGCCGCGCCGACGCCCTCGGCAAGCCCTGGGCCTACTTCGAGAGCGGCGGGGGCGGCGCTCTCCGCGAGGCCGACATCGACCGGTACGCGCAGGGGGTGCTGCGCCTCCTGGAGGTCGCGGGCGCGGTCGAGCCCGTCTCCCTCGCCGGCCCGCCGCCCGGACGGCAGGTCGTCGTGACGGGCGGGGACGGCAACACCGACACCGGCGTGCTGTTCGGCGCCGCGGGGGCCTTCGTCTCCTCCGTCGCCGCCGGGGACGCCGTGGACGCGGGCCAGACGATCGGCGCCGTGTACGACGACGGCGGGCGGCGGGTGGAGGAGGTGCGGGCCGACGCGTCCGGCGTCGTCATGATGCTGCGCCACGACCTGCGGGCCGCGCCCGGCGAGGTCGCCGCGATCATCGCCGGGGAGGACGGCCGTGCGGCTTGACGCGGCCGTCGACCTGGTCGGCGGCGGACGGCTCGGCCCGGGGCTCAGCAACGCCTACGACGGCAACGTCTACCTGCTGCGCGGCGACGACGGGGCCTGGCTGGCCGACACGGGAAGCGGGCTCGACCAGCGGGTGCTGCTCGCGCGCGTCGAGGAGGCCCGCGGAGAGCTTCCGCTGCGCGGCGCGGTGGTCACGCACGCGCACGCCGACCACGCGGGCGGCGCCGCCGGGCTCGCCGCGCTGGGCGCCACGATCGTCGCCGGCGCGCTGACGGCGAAGCTGGTCCGCGACGCCGACCCCGGGCCACTGGGCCTCACCGCCGCGCTGCGCGCCGGGATCTACCCGGCCGGCTACCGGTTCGCGTCCTGCCCCGGCGTGCTGACGCCCGCCGAGGCCGGCCTGGAGCAGGGCCCGCTCCGGGCCCTGCCCACGCCGGGGCACAGCGCCGACCACACGGCCTGGCTGTTCACCGCGGGCGGCACGACGTACGCCTGCACCGGCGACCTTCTCTTCAGCCGCGGCCGGATCGTGCTGCCGGGCGCCGCGGACGCCGACGTCCAGGCGCTGCGGCGGTCCCTCGAACGGCTCCGCGACGCGCGACCCGACGTCCTGCTGCCCGGCCACGGCACACCGGTCATGTCGGACGCGACCTGGCACATCGAGCAGGCCCTGTCCGCCTTCGAACTGGGCCGGCTGCCCGGCTCCTTCCACTGACCCGAGGAACCCCATGAGCACAAGCGTCATCGTCACCGGCGGAGGGGGCGGGATCGGCTCCGCCATCACGCGGCGGCTCGCCGCCCCCGGCCGGACCGTCGTCGTCTTCGAGGCCGGGCCCGCCGCCGGACGGGCCCGCGCCGAGCTGGGGTCCGCCGCTGAGGTCATGGCGGTCGACGCGGGCGACCCGGCCGCGATCAGCGCCGCCGTCGCGGAGGTCGCCGCCGCGCACGGGCCCCCGGAGATCCTGGTCAACTGCGCGGCCGTGACCGGCGTCCCGGCCAAGGCGCCCCTGCTCGACACCTCCGACGACCTGCTCGCGCGCATCCTCGCGGTCAACACCGTCGGGCCGTTCGTCTGCGCCCGCGAGGCCGCGCGGCACATGGTCGCGGCGGGCGGCGGGACCATCGTCAACATCGGGTCCATCGCCGCCCACCGGGGCCAGCTCGATGCCTCCGCCTACACCGTCAGCAAGTCGGCGATGACCGGGCTGACCCGCGCGCTCGCCATGGAGCTCGGGCCGTCCGGCGTCCGGGTCGTCCAGGTCGACCCGGGCGACATCAGCACCCCGGGCAGCGACCGGCTCGTCGAGCTCGTCGAGAAGGACCGGGCGCGCTCGGGCGTCGCGGGCCTGCCGCCGCTCGGCCGCCGCGGACGCCCCGAGGAGATCGCGGACGTGGTCGCGTTCCTCTGCTCGCCGGGGGCCTCGTTCGTCTCCGGCACCCAGATCGTCGTCGACGGCGGATACCTCGCCGGATAGGGGCCCACCATGATCGATCTTCGCTCGGACGTGATGACGCTGCCCACCGAGGGCATGCTGCGCGCGATGACCGCCGCCCCGCTCGGCGACGAGCAGGAGCGCGAGGACCCCACCGTCCTCGCGCTGGAGGACGAGCTGACCGGGCTGCTCGGCCAGGAGGCGGCGGTGTTCGTCCCCTCGGCGACGATGGCCAACCAGATCGCGATGCTGTGCCAGGTGCAGCGCGGCCAGGAGATCGTCGGGGAGCGGCACAGCCACATGTTCCGCTACGAGGCGGGCGGCCCCGCCTTCCTCGCCGGGGCGGTCGTCACCGGCCTGCCGGGCGAGGCCGGGGTGTTCACCGGAGCGCAGGTCCGCGAGATCGCCCAGGTCCGCGACTCCGAGCACCGCCCCCGGACCGCGCTCGCCGTCGTGGAGGACACCCACAACGTCTCCGGCGGGCGGACATGGCCGCTCGCCGCCCTGGACGACCTCCACGACACCTGCGACGAGCTGGGCCTCGCCGTCCACATCGACGGGGCGCGCCTGTTCAACGCCGCCGTCGCGCTGGACGTCCCGCCCGCCCGGATCACCTCGCGGGCGCGGACCGTCGCCGTCTGCTTCTCCAAGGGCCTCGGCTGCCCCGCGGGCGCGGCCCTCGTCGGACGCTCCGAGGTGCTGGCCCAGGCCCGGCGCATCCGCCAGATGCTCGGAGGGTCGCTCCGCCAGGCCGGCGTGCTGGCGGGCGCCGCCCGCTACGCGCTCCGGCACAACGTCGCGCGGCTGGCCGACGACCACGCCAACGCCCGCACCCTCGCCACCCTGCTCGCCGAGGGCGGTCTGCCGGTCGACCCCGCCGGCGTCGACACCAACTTCGTCTTCCTCGATCTGGCCTCGCTCGGGCTCGACCGCGAGGACGCCCGGACCCGGCTGCGCTCCAACGGGGTGCTGTGGTCCAACGCGCACCACCCCACCGTCCTGCGCGCCGTCACCCATCTCGGGCACTCCGAGGCGGACCTCCGCACCGCCGCGGCCCGCACCGTCGAAGCGCTGTCGAAGGAGGCGTGACCGGGGCGGTTCTAGCCGGCCGGTGACGGGGGGACGAGGTCCAGGGAGGCGCTGACGGCGGTGGGCAATTCGCGCAGGCGGTGGAGCGGCAGTTCGAGCGGGGTGACGTCCAGCGCCCACGGGGCGGCGTCGGCCACGACCGTGCGGGCCTGCCGCTTGGTGAGGCCCGCGTGCGCGTCGATCAGGGCGTCGCGCCAGACGTTGGCGACCTTCCCGTGCGCCCGGTCCATGACGGCGCGCACGATCCGCCGCGCCCGGTCGTCCGTGCCGGACGGGGTGCGCACCGCCTCCACGGTCGAGCCGCGCCGGGTCAGCTCGTACACGGGAGCCAGCGACGCGGCCTCGTCCGCCAGGTCGCCGGGGGGTTCTGCGAGGAACACCCGGACCTGCTCGGCGCGCGTGGCCAGCAGCACGCGGACCAGCGCACCCTCCAGCCCCGGGGGCAGCGCGACGGCCGCGCGCCGCACCCGCGCGGCGTACGGCTTGGCCAGCCACGTCGTCAGCCGCACCCGCGGCACCTGCGGAAGCACCTGCTTGGGCCAGTCACCGACCAGGACGTCCGGCCGCAGGTCGGCGACGTCGTCGGGCGACGCCAGCACCGCCGTCCTGGCTTCGACGGCCTGGGGCCCCTGGGTGTAGATGGCGGTGGCGAACCGGTCGGCGCGGGCCCCGGCGGCCGGCAGGCTCTTGCCGGTCGGCCGCAGGACGTACAGGTCGGCGCGCGAACCGATCGCCTCCGCGCCGAAATAGCTGTTGAAGTCCGGGTAGACGGCCTCGCTCACCAGGTTCAGCTCCTGCAGCGCCTGCTGGACCTTCAGCGCGAGCATCGGAGTGCGGTCGCTCGCCCCGTAGGCCAGCAGGACGCGCCCCTGCCCCTGGTCCCGCAGCCCCTGCACCGCCCGGGCCACGAACAGCCCGACGCCTTCCGGCGTGTACGGAGGATCGGTCACCGCCAGATCCGCGTACTCGACGGCCGACGCGGGCAGCCCCAGCCTCAGGTCGGCCCAGCGGGTGCGCACGTCAAGCCCCAGGTCGGCGGCGCATGCGCCGATGTAGGCCAGGATCCGCTCGTCGACGTCCACGACGGTGGTCTGCACGCCCGGATGGACGAGCCCGACGGCCAGCGAGGTCAGATCGTGGTCCCCGACGCACAGCAGGCGCGTGCCCGGCAGCCAGAACCGCGCCCCCAGCAGCAGCGCCCGCCGCACGACCGTCTCCGGCGTGGCCGAGACATGGTCGAGGACGTGCCTCGCCCGCGGCGCCCGCTCGATCAGCCCGGCCACGCGCTCCACCACGGCGGCGTACTCGGGGAGCAGGTGCCCGACGGGGTCGGCCGGGTCGAGCGGACGGTACCCGGTGCGCAGGGACTCGGCGATCTCGGCGCCCTGCTCCGGGGTGAGGCGGAACCGGTCGCCGCCGGCGTGCTCCAGCGAGAGCCCGGCCAGCAGCGACTCCACCGAGCGCCGCGGCGCGCCCGTCTCCCGGACCAGCTCGCCGAGCGTCCGCCAGCGCCGGTCCGCCAGCAGGCTCAGCGCGGCGTGGATCCGCCGGGGATCCATGTCCGCCGCGATCGGCACTCCCCCATCAGCCATCCGCGCATGCTATCGGCGCGCGGGTCCGCGGGGATTCGCCGCGGGGACGCCCCGAGGTCGCCGAAGATTCACACGGCCACCTCTGGTCACGATGAGCGCTTCTCTCGCTACTTTCAGTAGCGTAGCCTCGGGGTATGCCCCTCCCCACAGAGCCCATCGGCAGCATCCCGCGTCCCCAGGAACTGCTCACCGCCTCGCCGTCCGAGCTGGCCGCCGCCCAGGACCGCGCCGTGCGCGAGACCCTCCGCCGGCTGGAGGAGCTCGGCTCACCGGTGGTGACCGACGGTGAGCAGTCCAAGCCGAGTTTCGCCACCTACCCGATCACGGGCCTGGCCGACCTGGCCCCCGACGGCGCGGTGATCCCGTTCGCCGACGGGCACCAGCGGCAGCTCCCGCGGCTGACGGCGGGCCCGTTCCGCTACACCGGCCACGCCGTCGACTACCTGCGCGCCGCCCAGCGCCACGCGACCGCGCCGGTCAAGCAGGCCGTGATCGCCCCCTCGGCGCTGAGCCTGCTGTACCCGGCCGACGGCATCGACGGCTACCCGCGCGAGATGTTCCTCGACGACCTGGTCAGCGAGGCCGAGGCCGACATCCGCTCCTGCCTGGACGCGGGCGCCCACGTGGTGCAGCTCGACTTCACCGAGGGGCGGCTGTCGCTCAAGCTCGACCCCAGCGGCGGCGTGCTGGACGCCTTCATCGCGCTCAACAACCGGGTCCTGGAGCGGTTCTCCGCCGACGAGCGCGCCCGGATCGGCGTGCATGTGTGCCCGGGCGGCGACCTCGACTCCACCCACAGCCTCGACGTCGACTACGCGGGGCTGCTGCCCAAGCTGTTCCAGCTCAGGGCCGGCAACTTCTACCTCCAGCTGGCCAGCGAGCCCGACCCCGACCGGATCCTGGCCATCGTCGCCGAGCACCTGCCCGCCGACGCCCGCGTCTTCGTCGGCGTCGTCGACCCCATCGACCCCCGCGTCGAGACGCCCGAGGAGATCCGCGACCGCGTCCTCGCCGCGGCCCGCCACCTCCCCGTCGACCGCCTCGGCACCTGCGACGACTGCGGGTTCTCACCGTTCGCCGACGACACCTCCACGTCCCGCGACACGGCCTTCGCGAAGATCGCCGCCCGCGTGGAGGGCACCGCCCTCGCCGCCGCCGAACTCGGCGTCTGACCCGCCGCCCGTCTCCGCCGCCACACCCTCGCACCCTCGGACCCGATGGCACGCCCGCGGCCGCCGCCGCAGACGGCCTGGTCCGCTGACGGCGGTGCGGGGGTGGGGCGGCCCGTCCACCTCCAAGCGCCGCGTCCGGGCGGCGCGTGGACGGCTCACCACGTGCACCGGCCTCCCCGACGCCGACCCGGCCGTTCCGGCACGGTGGTCGGCCATCGCGGTCACCGGGAGGTGTGGTCGGTGGTCGCGTCCGAGGAGGGCGGGGTCCGGATGAGGAGCATCACCACGACGGCCACGGCGGTCAGGGCCAGCGCCGAGACGGTCGCCCCGGTGGTGTAGCCGTGCACGAGGGCCCCCGCCCGCGAGGCGGCCGGACCGTGCTCGCGCAGGTAGCCCGCGGTCGCGCCGATCGCGACGGTGTTGACGACGGCGGTTCCGATCGAACCGCCCATCTGCGACGCGGCGTTGACGACCGCGGCGGCGACCCCGGCCTCGCGCGGGGAGACGCCCGCGGTCGCCAGTGAGAACGCCGGCGGGAACACGGCGCCCATGCCGATCCCGAGCAGGACCTCGACCGGGACGACGGCGGTGGCGTAGCCGCTGCCCGCGTCGAGCCGGGTCAGGGCGGCCAGCCCGGCCGCGGCGATGAGCAGGCCGGCGGAGATCAGCAGCCGGGCGGGCACCCGCCGGGTGAGCCGGGCGCCGACGAGGTAGCCGCTCGCGGAGTTCGCGACGGCCATCGGCAGGAACGCCAGCCCGGTGCGCATCGGGGAGAAGTGCGCGACCACCTGGAGGTAGTAGGTGAGCGTGAGGAAGACCCCGAAGGCGCCGACGACCGCGGTGGCCACCGCGAGGTAGGCGCCGGCCCGGCCCCGGTCGGCGAGGATCCGCAGCGGCAGCAGCGGCGCGGCGTGCCTGGCCTGGCGCACGGCGAACAGGGCGAGCGCCAGGCCGCCGACCGCGAGCGGCGCGGTGGTCCGCCAGGCGTCCCAGCCGTGCGGGGCGGCCTCGCCCGCGCCGTACACGACGGCCGCCAGGCCGCCGGTGACGAGGACGGCGGAGATCCAGTCGACGCGCGCCCCGGGGAACGCCGGCGGCGCGGGAAGGACGATCCGTCCCGCCACCGACGCGGCCGCGGCGATGGCGACGTTGACGTAGAGGCACCAGCGCCAGTCGGCGTACTGGGTCAGCGCGCCGCCGAGCAGCAGCCCGACCGCCGCGCCGCTGCTCGCCACGGCGCCGTAGACGCCGAACGCCTTCGCGCGCTCCCTGGGCTCGGTGAACGTCACCGCCAGCAGCGACAGGGCGGTGGGCGCGAGCAGCGCGGCGAACGCCCCCTGCAGGGCGCGCCCGACCACGAGGACCCCGAAGCCGGGCGCGGCCCCGGCGATCATCGAGGCGACGGCGAACCCGGCCAGCCCGGCCAGGAAGCTGCGGCGCCGCCCGACCAGGTCGGCGATCCGGCCGCCGAGCAGGAGCAGCCCGGCGAAGGACAGGGTGTACGCGGTGATCACCCACTGCCGGTCGGCGTCGCCGAAGCCGAGCGCGTGCTGGGCCGTCGGCAGCGCGATGTTCACGATGGTGGCGTCGAGCGCGATCATCAGCTGCGCGACGGCGATGACGACCAGCGCCGCCCAGCGCCGGTTCGGGACGGCCGCGGACGGACCGGACGCGGTGCGCGCCGGGATGGCGGTCATGGAACCCACCTCCTCTAAGTGAAGGGTTCTCCTCCGGATACTAACTGGAGGTTTCTCCTCCGTCTAGAGGCGCATCGGGCCCGGATCGCCTCCCCGGCACGCCCACAACGGCGGCAGGCGACGGCCGGGGTGCCGGGTCGGCACGGCACTGAGCTGCGGAATCATCGCCCGCGACCTTGCCGTCTCTTGGTGATTTCAGTAGCTTTGCCCCTTCAAGACGCCTTCCAGGCGTTTTGTCCCACCGCGGGGTTTCCGAGCGCGGTGGGGCGGGGTGCCGTCCCCGCGCGACAAGGCCCGAGATCCCTCATCGATCGGGCCCCACATCGTCAGCGCCGCTGTCTCTCAGCGGCACCCGCCGAGTCCGCCGTGGCGCGGAGCCGGGGACCCAACCCGAACTGGGGTGAATCGGCCTGTCAGGCCGTAGGGCGACTTCCACGTCCGAACCCGTCAGCTAACCCGGTAGGCGGCACATGGAAGCAAGGAGCCCCCCTTGAAAGGCAAGCACCTCGACCGGCCGCGCGTTCTGCGGCCCGGCCCCTGGGTCACCGTCACGCTGACGGGCCTCGCCGTCTTCGGCGCGACGGCGGCCATGCCGACGACCCTGCAGCACGCGTCCACCGAAACCGTCGCCGCCGTCCAGACCGTGCCGCAGCAGCGGACCGCGCCGCGGCAGGCGACGCCGCAGGAGCAGGTCAGAGCGCAGGCCCAGGTCCAGAAGGAGTTCAAGGCCCCGGCGAAGGCCGAGCCCTCGGCGAAGACCGAGTCGTCGGCGAAGGCCGAGCCGCGGAAGCAGGCCGCCGCGCCGAAGTCGGACGCGCGGTCCAAGGTCATCGCGCGGGCCAGGACCTGGCATCCGCACACCGGCCGGCGGGTCCCCTACAGCCAGACCAGCACGCACAACGGCTACCGCACCGACTGCTCGGGATACGTGTCCATGGCGCTGGGGCTGCCCAAGCCCGGGACGAACACCGTCGGCCTCACCTCGTCGCGGTACACCGAGCGAATCGCGATGTCCGAGCTGAAGAAGGGCGACCTCGTCATGGACGCCCTCGGCAGCAACACCACCCGGCACGTCGTCATCTTCGAGAAGTGGGCCGACAAGGAGCACTCGTCGTACTGGGCCTACGAGCAGCGCGGCCGGTACGGAACCGACCACCGCGAGCTCGACTACGGGCTCTCCTCGGGCGACGAGTACAAGGCGTACCGGCCGACGTCCCTCACGTAGGCGTCCCTGAAGACGCCCGGCATCGGCGGGACGCCGGTGCCGGGCGGAACGGGCTTGGAGAGAGAGGGGTCAGACCGAGCGGACGGCCCGCAAGGACTCCTTCAGGGAGCCGAGGGTCGAGAAGACGGCCGTGGGTTCGTAGCCGCAGTGGGCCATGCAGTTGGCGCAGCGGGAGTCGCGTCCCCTTCCGTAGGACTCCCAGTCGGTCTCGTCCAGGAGTTCCTGGTAGGTCTGCGCGTAGCCGTCCGACATCAGGTAGCAGGGACGCTGCCAGCCGAAGAGGGAGTAGGACGGGATCGCCCAGGCCGTGCAGGGGAAGTCGACCTTGCCTTCCAGGAAGTCCAGGAACAGGGGCGAGTGGTTGAAGCGCCACCGCTTGCGGTTGCCGTCCCCGAACGCCTTGCGGAACAGCTCCCGCGTCTCCTGGACGCCGAGGAAGTGGTCCTGGTCGGGCGCCTTGTCGTAGGCGTAGCCCGGCGAGATCATCATCTCGTCGACCCGGAGGTCGTCGTTGAGGTAGTTCATGACGTCGATGACGGTCTGCGGCGTGTCCGTGTTGAAGATCGTCGTGTTGGTGGTGACGCGGAACCCCCGCCGCTTGCACTCCCTGACGGCCGCGACGGCGTCGTCGAAGACACCCTCCTTGCACACGGACGCGTCGTGGCGTTCCCGCAGCCCGTCGATGTGCACCGCCCACGCGAAGTACGGCGAGGGCGCGAACTTGTCGATCTTCTTGGGGATGAGCAGCGCGTTCGTGCACAGGAAGACGTACTTCCTGCGGCGGACGAGCTCGTTCACCAGCTCGTCGATCTGCGGGTGCATCAGCGGCTCGCCGCCCGCGATGGAGACCATCGGCGCGCCGCACTCCTCGATGGCGGCGAGGGCCTGCTCGACCGGCATCCGCTTCCTCAGCACGTCGTGCGGGTGCTGGATCTTCCCGCAGCCGGCGCAGGCGAGGTTGCAGGCGAACAGGGGCTCCAGCTCGACGATGAGCGGGAACTTCTCCCGGCCGCGCAGCTTGTTGCGGAGGATGTAGCTTCCGATGCGAAGGCTCTGGCGGAGCGGCATGCTCATGGTGTCGGGACCTCCTCGTGCAGGGTGAACTCGGCGGTCCCGCCCGGTCCGCGCCCCCGCCTCATGCCGCGCCCTCCAGGTAGCGGCCGAGGGCGCTCAGGGGGAAGACCAGGCGGTACAGGTGGTAGTTGATGTAGAAGTCGCCGGGGAAGCCGGTGCCGGTGAACTGCTCCTCGTCCCAGTTGCCGTCCGGGCGCTGGTGGTCGACGAGCCACCGCACGCCGGCCTCCACGGCAGGGGTGCGCTCGCCCGCGGCGAGCAGCGCCAGCAGTGCCCAGGCCGTCTGCGACGGGGTGGACTCGCCCCGCCCGATCCACGCGGGGTCGTCGTAGGAGCGCAGGTCCTCGCCCCAGCCGCCGTCGGGGTTCTGGTGGTCCTCCAGCCAGACCACGGCGCGCCGGATCGCGGGCTTGCCGGGACGCACCCCGGCCGCGACGAGCGCGGGCACCACGCTTCCCGTGCCGTAGACGTGGTTCGCCCCCCAGCGCCCGAACCACGAGCCGTCCGCCTCCTGCGCCCGGAGCAGCCACACGACGGCGCGCCTGACCACGGCCGACTCCGCGAGGCCCTCCTTGGACAGCGCCTCAACGACGTGGGCGGTGACGTCGGCGGACGGCGGGTCGATGACGGCGCCGAAGTCGCAGAAGGGCAGCTTCGTGCACAGCTCGCGGGTGTTGTCGGCGTCGAAGGCGCCGAAGCCGCCGTCGCGCGAGGCCATCCCCTCCAGCCAGCGGACGGCCCGCCTGATCGGCTCCTCCGCCGCCGGTAAGGCGGCCCGGCGCAGCGCCAGGATCGCCTCGGCGGTGTCGTCGGTGTCGGGGTAGACGTCGTTGTCGAACTCGAACGCCCAGCCGCCCGGCGGGACGTCCGGCCGCTTCACCGCCCAGTCCCCCGGCCCGCGGACCTCCTCGCCGACGATCCATTCGGCGGCCCGCAGCAGGGACGGGTGGTCGGCGGCCACCCCCGCGTCGGCGAGCGCGTTCACGGCGAGGACCGTGTCCCAGACGGGTGACTGGCACGCCTCAAGGCGGCGTCCCTTCCCGTCGCGGATCGTGAAGCGTTCGAGCCCGTCGAGGCCGCGCCTGATGACCGGATGGTCGAGGCCGTAGCCGAGCTCGTGCAGCGCCATCAGCGAGTACACCCACGGCGGCTGGATCCCGCCCCAGCAGCCGTCGGCCTCCTGCCTGGCGACGATCCAGTCGGCGGCCCGGCGCAGCGCCGCCCGGCGCAGCGGGCGCACCGGCCGCCTCTCGTACACGTGCAGGACGCGGTCGAGGGCGTTGAACGCCGCCCCCCAGCCGCGGGCCTCCCGGGCCGGCATCACGCCGCGGCGCAGTTCGGGCAGGTCGAACGGCAGGGCCCGGACCGGGCGCAGCGACCCGAGGATCGTCAGCGGGACGATCGTCTGCCGTGCCCAGCACGCCCAGTCGTAGACGTTCAGGGGGACGCGGCTCGGCAGGTACATCAGCTCGGGCGGCATGACCGGCAGGTCGTCCCAGGACCACTGGCCGAACAGCGCCAGCCAGACGCGGGTGAAGACGCGGCTGCCCTCGATGCCGCCCGCCTCCCGCACGTAGGCCGCGGCCTCGCGCATGTGCGCGGCGTCCACCGGGTCACCGGCGAACCTCAGCGCGACGTACGCCTCGATCGTGGTGGACAGGTCGGCCGGGCCGCCGTGGAAGTTCGCCCACGTGCCGTCGTCGCGCTGCCGGGAGCGGATCCAGCGCGCCGCGTCCTTGGTGTCGGCGTCGGAGCGGATGCCGAGGAACTGGCGGAGCAGCAGGTCCTCGGCGTCCATGGTCACGTTGGTCTCCAGCTCGGCCTTCCACCAGCCCTCGGGCGACTGGAGGCCGATCAGGCGGTCGCGGGCGGCGTCGACGGCGGCGGCGGCCGCGCCGGTGAGTCCGGACACGTCGGTGGTGGTCATGCAGCGCTTCCCTTCTCGCCGGCGCGGCGGGGTCAGTGGTCCCGGGAGGTGACGAACAGGGCGATGTCGCGGAACTCGGCGGCCACGGCGCCGTCCATGCCGGACTCGTCGAGGTGGCGCCCGGCGGCGGCGACGCGGCGGTCGGCCTCGGCGGAGGCCCAGTCGCGCCCGCCCGCCGCCTCGACGAGCCGGGCCGTCTCCCGCAGGGCGTCCTCGGACGGCGTCCCGGGGTCGGCGTACAGCGCGGCGAGCCGCCGCGACTCGGGGCGCCCGGCGTTCAGCGCGTACACCACCGGGAGCGACTTCTTGCGCGCCCGCAGGTCGGCCAGGACGGGCTTGCCGGTCGCGTCCGGGCTGCCCCAGATGCCGAGCAGGTCGTCGACGAGCTGGAACGCGAGGCCCATCTCGGCGCCGAAGCCGGTCAGGTGGGTGACGAGCCGGGCGGGGCCCTCGGCCAGCATCGCCCCGATCGAGCACGCGCAGGCGAGCAGGGCGCCCGTCTTGTCGGCCGCCATCGCCAGGCACTCGTCGAGGGTGACGTCGTCGCGCTGCTCGAACCCGATGTCGAGCGCCTGGCCCGCGATGAGCCGCTGCGTGGCGGCGGTCAGCGCGCGCGCCGCCCAGTGGGCGCCGCGCGTCTGCTGGTCCAGGAGCAGGTTCTCCGACAGCGCCATCAGCGCGTCGCCGCCGAGGATGGCGGCGGACGGGCCGAACACCGTCCAGGCGGCCGGGCGGTGCCGGCGGGTCCGGTCGCCGTCCATGATGTCGTCGTGCAGCAGCGAGAACGCGTGCACGAACTCGACGGCGACGGCGCCGGGCAGCGCCGTCTCCTCGGACGCGCCGGCGGCCCGCGCGGACAGCAGCGCCAGCGCGGGGCGCAGCGCCTTGCCGCCCGCGGCGGCGGGCTCCCCGTTCTCGTCGGTCCAGCCGAGGTGGTAGGCGACGACGCGGCGGGTCCACGGGTCGAGCCGCTCCGCGGACGCGCGCATGGCCTGGTCGACCAGGGCGCGCCCGCCGGTGATCGAGGTCGGGACGGTCATCGGCCGCTCACCCCGTCCGGGGCCGTCCGGCGCAGGTGGCGGCGGACGAGCCGGGCCGCGGTCAGGCCGCTGCGCACGGCTCCCTCCATCGTGTCCGGCCAGCCCGTGTCCGTCCACGCGCCGGCGAGGAACAGCCACGGCAGCCGGGTCGCGGACGCGGGGCGCAGCGCCTCGCTGCCGGGGCTCTGGCGGAACGTCGCGTGCCGCTCCCGCGTCACGAAGAAGTCGGTGACGCGGGCGCGCCGCGCGGCCGGGAACAGCCGCTCCATCTCGGCGAGGTAGACCGCGCGCAGCGCGGCGGTGGGCGTGTCGACCCAGCGGTCGGCCGCCGAGACCGAGACCGCCAGGTACTGGCCGCCGCCGGTGAGGCCGCTGACCGCGGTGCGGTCGAACACCCACTGGACGGGCGAGCCGACCGCCGCGGCGAACGGCGGGTCGGCGACGTCGACCCGCAGGACGGGACGGTCGTAGACGACGTGGACGTTGACGATCGGGCTGGAGCCGAGGCCGGCCCAGCGCGCCCGGCCGGGGGCCGCCTCCTCGGGGACGAGCGCGGCCGCCGCCCGGTGGGGCACGGCGACCACGACGGCGTCGGCGCCGACCGGGGCGCCGTTCACGACGAGCTTCGGACCGGCGTCGATCGCCGTCACCTTCGCGTTCAGGTGGATCCGGCCGCCGTCCCGCTCGATCCTGGCCGCCGGGAGCGCGCCGTGCAGGTCGCCGAGCGGGACCGCCGGCACGCCGATGTCGGCGGCGTCCGGGCGGCCGAGGAGCGCGGTCCGGCACACGAACGCGGCGGGGCCGAGCGCGGCGCCGTCCAGCCGGGCGTTGAGCGCGGCCGTGACGAACAGCTCCCAGAGCGCCTCGCGCGCCCAGGGCCCCTGCCCGTGCTCGGCGAGCCAGGTGCCCATGCTGATCCGCTCGTGCGACGGGTCGGAGAGGTCGAGGCGGTCGAGCGCCAGCGACGCGCCGACCGCCCGCAGCCGGTCGGCCGGCGAGAGCAGCCGGTACCCGGCGAGCGCGGGCAGCAGGTGCAGGGGGCCGGGGGCCTTCACACGGCGGAGCCGTGCAGTGGACACCGCACGGCGGAGCCGTCCGGCCCGGCCGTCCGGGGTCAGGACGCGGACGTCGAAGCGGTCCTGGACGCGGACGCGGTCCAGGGCGTCCAGCCGTGCGAGCAGGCCCCGGTACGCCGAGCAGCACTTCAGGAAGATGTGCTGCCCGTTGTCGACCGTCAGCCCGTCCCGCGAGAACGAGTGGGTGGCGCCGCCGAGCCGGGGACGCGCCTCGTAGATCGTCGCGCGCACCCCCGTCTCCTGGAGCGCCAGCGCGGTGGTGACCCCGGCGAGCCCGCCGCCGACGATCGCGACCTCCGGCGGGGCGCCGTCGCGGGCGCTCACCGGTGGATCCCGGCCATCGCCATGGCGGACACGGTCGCCTTCTCCCAGGTGGGCAGGGACGTCCGCGTCTCCAGCGCGGTCAGCGGGTCGGCCGTGATGCGCCGCAGCAGGTGCCGGTAGATGCCCGCCATCGCACCCGCGCACGCGGCGCTGCGCCGGTCGAGCATGGGCAGCAGCTTCAAGCCGTCGGCGTACCACCGCTCCGCCCGGTCCGCCTCGAAGCGGACGAGGCCCGCCAGCCGGTCGGGGTCGTCGGTCGTCCGGCCCGCCTCGTCGCGCTCCAGGGTGCACCCGAACCGGGCGAGGTCCTTGGCGGGGAGGTAGACGCGGCCGTTCGCCCCGTCCTCCCGGACGTCGCGGAGGATGTTCGTCAGCTGGAGCGCGACGCCGAGCGCGTCGGCGCGCGGCACGGCCGCGGCGGGGTCGGCCGTCCCGAACACGCCGAGCGACAGGCGGCCGACGGCCCCGGCGACGCAGCGGCAGTACCAGAGGAGATCGTCGAAGGTGTCGTAGGTCTCGCCGCGCACGTCGGCCTCGCAGCCGTCGATCAGCTCGCCGAACCCGTCGAGGGGGATCGCGTGGCGGCGGGCGGCGTCGGCCAGCGCGACCAGCACCGGGTCGGAGGGATGGGCACCGGGCTCGGCGAGCCGCGCCCGCTCGGCGGCGAGCTTCGCAAGCCGGTCCGCCGTGGTCGTCGCCGATGTCGTCGATCCGCCGGGCGAACGCGTACACGGCGCTGAGGGCCCGCCGTTTGGGCGGGGGAAGCAGCCGGATCCCGTACGAGAAGTTGCGCGCCTGGGAGCGCACGACGCTCTCGCAGTGCCGGTAGGCGGTGGAAGCGTCCATCTAAGCTGCCCTTCTCCTTCCCATGGTCCGCGACCACTCGGCGAGCAGCCGCACCTTCCTCGGCCGCGGCGGGCCCGGCAGGACGTCGTAGGCGGCGCGCTCCAGCGCGTCGAGGGCGGCGAGGCCGCCCGCGACGTATCCGGCGACGGCGATGCGCGCGAACCCCCGGAGCCCGCCGGTGAGCCCGGCGCCCTCGTCGAGCATGCGCCGCGCCCGCCTCGCCTGGAGCGCCACGACGCCGCGCAGCCGGGTCGGGGTCGCCGGGGCGGTGAGGTCGTCCTCGGCGCACCCGAACCGCCGCAGGTCGTCCGCGGGCAGGTAGACGCGCCCGTTGCGGTGGTCCTCGCCGACGTCCTGGCAGTGCTCGATGATCTGCAGCGCGGAGCACACCCGGTCCGACAGGCGCAGCCGGTCCGGCGTGGCGGCGCCGAACACGTGCAGGACGATGTGCCCGACCGGATCGGCGGACAGCGCGCAGTAGCCGAGGAGGTCGTCGAACGTCGCGTACCGGGTGACCTCCTGGTCCTGGCGGTTCGCCCGGACCAGGCGGCGGAACGGCTCGGCGGGGATGCGGCGGGCGACGATCGTCGCGGCGAGGTCGCGCAGCACGGGCAGTTCCGGCCGCTCCCCCGCGTAGACGCGGTCGAGGTCGCGCTCGACGAGGTCGAGGAGACCGGCCCGCTCGCCCGGCGGCGCCTCGTCCCCTATGTCGTCGACCAGGCGGGCGTACCCGTACACGTTGAGCAGGTGCGCGCGGTGGCGCGCGGGCAGCAGCCGGGAGGCGACGGGGAAGTTCTCCCCGGACTGCAGTTCGGTCCTCGCCCGGCGTTCCTCGGTGGCGTTCCACAAACGCTCGCTGACGGACATGGCGTTCCCCCTGGGGCGGTGGCGGCGCGGGGGCGTACATCGATGCCCGTTAACCGGGTGGCCGGCCGGTAAACATGGCCATCGACGGGGCCCATGACGCGTACGTCCCCGATCGGCCGCGCCGAGCCTCCCGATTTTCCGTCCTTTATGAAAATAGGCCGGAAGCGGTCAGGCGGGAACAGGGAATCGGAGAGTCCGGCGATCACCGGCGGTCATCGCGCATTCACCTGTGGATGATCATTACCTGGCGGGATGGAGGCGGCGATCCGGGCGGAACGGGCTGGGGCCGGCTCAGTAGGTGGTGAGGATTCGCGCGAGTATCCGGGGCGTCTGCTCGGGCGGTGCGGCCTCGGTGACCAGCGTGTTGAAAATGTGCCAGTGGTGCTCGATGTCGGCGCGCCGCGTCGGGTAGACGGCATTGTCGGGACGCTCCAGATAGACCATGTCCTGGAGGCCCTGCTGCGGGAACCGGACGAGCGTGAGCGACCCGTCGCCGGCCACCTGGCCGGAGATGCCGAGGGGCGCGATCTGGATCGTGACGTTCGGCCGCCTGCACTGCTCGATGATGTGTCTGATCTGCAGCCGCATCGTCTCGGGCGCGCAGACGGGACGCCACAGCGCCCCCTCGTCGAGCACGACCCAGAGGTTGAGGGGGCGCGGCCGGCGCCGCAGGACGCGCTGGCGCCGCATCCGGAACTCGACGCGCCGCTCGACCTCGTCCTCGGACTCGGGGCGCAGGCCGCGGACCAGGCCGCGGGTGTAGTCCTCGGTCTGGAGCAGGCCGGGGACGAACTGGGCCTCGAACGTGCGGACCAGCCTGGCCGCCTGCTCGGCGCTCAGGTAGTCGCGGACCCAGCGCGGCACGATGTCGGCGTCGCCGTGCCACCAGGGCCGCGCGCCGGTCTGCTCGGCCAGGGCGAGCAGGGTCGCGCGCTCGCCGGGGTCGGCGCCGTAGCGGTCGAGCAGGCCGGCGACGTCGGCGGCCTTGGCGCCCGTGCGGCCCAGCTCCAGCCTGGCGATCTTCGACTCGGACGCGCCGATCGCCAGGCCGGCCCCGGGCCGGGGCAGCCCGGCCGCCTCCCGCAGCTCGCGGAGCCGCTTGCCGAGCAGCATGCGCGGGACGAACGGGTCGCCCTGCGCGGGGACCGCGCCGGCCGGAGCGCTGCGCCCGGGCGGCGGTTTCCTGCTGCCGGTGATCGTGACGGAGGCCAAGGGGGGACTCCTCATCGGAAGACGGCATGGACGACCGCTCCGACTATAGTTCACGCTCCGCGTCGGAGATAAGACCGTATGTTACTTACCGTCCCGGCCACGCGGCCCGGACCCCGGAGACGGTTCCCGGCACGGCGCGTCAGGGTTTACGGGCCACCCCGCACCTGGTCGGCAGGCTCTCGCCCTCGATCGGCCCGACTTCGGGACGCCACGCCCCGCTCGTCACCAGCCCCGGTTCCTCCAGCTCCAGGCCGTCGAAGTAGCCGCGGATGAACTCGGGGTCGCGCAGCCGGAACGGGATCGCGCCGGTCTCGTCGTAGGCGCGCTGCGCCGCGTTGAACCGCGCGTTCTCGTCGGTGGAGTCGTGCAGGATGAGGTAGCTGCCGGAGGGCAGCGGGTCCATCAGCCCGCGGACGACGCCGTAGGCCTCGTCCGGGTCGACGATGTGCCCCAGCACGCCAATGATCATCAGGCCGACGGGCTGGGACAGGTCCAGCAGCTCCGAGGCCCGGTCCATGATCGTCTTCGGGTCGTGCAGGTCGCAGTCGATGTAGGCGGTGCGGCCCTCGTTCATCAGGGCGCGGGCGTGCGCGAGGACGAGCGGGTCGTTGTCGACGTAGACGACCTTGGCGTCGGGGGCGGCGCGGCGGGCCATCTCGTGGGTGTTGTCGACGGTGGGAAGGCCGGTCCCGCAGTCCATGAACTGGCGGATCCCCCGCTCGCGGGCGAGGAACCGGATCGCCCGGTCCATGAAGTAGCGGCCCGCGCGGGCGATCTCCACGATGCCCGGGTACAGCGAGACGTAGTGGTCGCCGGCGAGCCGGTCGACCTCGTAGTTGTCGGTCCCCCCGAGCCAGTAGTTCCAGATCCGCGCCGACTGCGGCACCTCTGTGTTGATCTTGGTGTCCGATCCCTTTCCCGGGCCCCGGGTGGTATCCGTCATGTCTGACGCTCCTTCCAGCAGGTACGGGCACCTCTCGCGGCAAACCTAGACCCCGCGCCCCAGAGGCGGCCGGAAAAGTGAAATTCGGACCTGTCCGCGCACCGATTCGGGACGATAATGAATACACAGAGTGGCGGAAACCCCGAAAATCGGGTGGCGCGTGCGCCAGGTGTGACGAAAGCGATCGCCGAACGCCCTCCGCCCGGAGGACCGATCGATCTCTTACGGGCGGGACACGGATCGGTGTCCGCGCCGCCAGGATGAACCGGCCGGACCACCGCGGAAATTCACCTTTCACTTTTCCAAGATTTTACTTGACCGAGCGGCGCCCGTGACCGAAGCCTCCAAACCCTCATAGTCGCCTATATCAGGTGATTCTTGAAAAACCGTCACCCGGCACCGCACCTAATCACACGTTTCTTCAATGCGGCGTTTCGGACATTCGCCTCGTCCAGCCTGAGAGCGTCCAGGGGGACGGCCCTCAGCGGCCCGCCCAGACGGCGATCGCGAGCGCCACCCGGTCCTCGAACCGCATGGGGTCGCGGCCGGTCAGCGACTCGATCCGGGACAGCCGGTGGCGCAGGGTGTTGGGATGCAGGTACAGGGCCCGCGACGTCGCGCCGACCGCGCCGCCCATGTCCAGGAAGGTGCGCAGCGTCTCGGTGAGGCGGGTGCCGTGCGCGGCGTCGTACTCCCTCAGCGGACGGGCGATCTGTTCGGCGAACGGGGCGAGCTGCTCCTGGTCGAGGCGGCCGAGGAGGGCCTGGAAGGTGGCGAGGTCGGCGGCGTGCACGACCCCGCCGGTGCGGCGCGCGGTGTCCAGGGCGGTGAGGCTCTCGGTGAGCGAGACCGGCAGGTGCTCCAGCGGGCCGGGGCTGCCGACGCCGGCGGGCTCGGCCCAGGCGTGCGCGTCGTTGGTGACGAGCAGGGCCGTGTGGTCGTCCAGGCCGAGGACGCCGGGCAGCTCCTCCTCGACCGCGCCGTCCATCGCGATCACCAGCAGGGACGCGGGGTCGAGCCCGGCCTCGTCGATCCGGGGCCGCAGCGCCTCGGCGGACGCGAGCCCGTCGCGCACCATGCGCAGCAGCCGCCCGGTCTCCTCCCGCTCGTGCCGCTCGTCGCCGACGGACGCGAGCCGCTCGGCGAACCACTCGGTGAACCCGAGGAACGGGACCTCCCGCGGCACCTCCAGCAGCGGGAGGCCGACGCGGTCGCAGGCGTCGCGCAGCTCCTCGGGGACGGCGTCGGTCACGTCGCCGATCCCGTAGCCGACGGCGCTCGCGCGGGCTGCTTTGACCGAACCGGCGAACGCGGCGCACGCGCCCCCGTCCCGCAGCGACGCGCCGACCGTCAGCACGATCTCGTGCCCGTGCAGGTAGGGGCCGGGGTCGAGGAGCTCGGTGGAGTGCGCCCAGCGGACCGGGCGGTCGAGACCGTCCTGCCCGGCGACAAGGCGCAGCCGGAAGCGCGGCACCTCGAGGAGCTGCCGGACGGTCAGGTGCGGCAGCGTGGAATCGCTGGTCACATCCTCACCCTCTCACCCCGCCCGGGTGCCCTCCCGCGCCCGTGACCGTGTTTTGGGCAAGTGCACGAAAGGTCGGGCGCGCCGCGGTGGGTTCGGCCAAGAAATCCCCATGACGCTTGTCACCAGCGGTTATGCCGGGTTTGCCTGGTGCTTTCGGAGCGTTGCGAGGTGATCTCATGGACGGGCGGGTCGCGCTGGTCACCGGGGCGGCCGGCGGCGTCGGCGCCGCGCTGGTGCGCGAGCTGGCGGGACGCGGCTGGCGGACGGCGGGCCTCGACCTGCGCCAGGCCCCGGACACCGACCACTCGGTGAGCGTGGACGTGGCGGAACCCGCGCAGGTGCGCGCGGCGGTCCGGCGGATCGAGCGGGAGCTCGGCCCGGTGGAGGCGGCGGTGAACGCGGCCGGGCACCACATGATCGTCCCGGTGTCCGACATCGCCTGGCCCGACTGGCGGCGGATGCTGCGGGTGCACCTCGGCGGCGTGGTGAACATGTGCGCCGCCCTCGCGCCGGGAATGGCCGAGCGCGGCCGGGGGAGCATGGTGGCGATCACCTCTCACCTCGCCGTCGGCGGCGCGAGCGCCGAGGCGCACTACGCGGCGGCCACCGGCGCGGTGCTCGGGTTCGTCCGGTCGCTGGCGGCGGAGCTCGGACCGTCCGGGGTACGGGTGAACGCGGTGGCGCCCGGCCCGACCGACACGCCGATGCTCCCCTACGACTCGCCCTGGCGCAGGCCGTCCTATCTGCAGGGCGTGCCGGCCGGGCGGCTGACCTCCCCGGAGGAGGTCGCGCTCGCCGTCGCCTACCTCATCGAGGACGGCACGTTCTGCACCGGCGAGGTCCTGTCCCCGAACGCGGGGACGGTGGTCTGATGACGATCGCGCTGATCACCGGGGCGGCCGGCGGGCTCGGCGAGGCGGTGGCGCGCCGGCTCGCGGCCGACGGCCGCCTGGTCGTCCTCAACGACCGTCCCGGGCGGGACGTGGCCGGGCTCGCCGCCGAGCTGAACGGCATCGCCGCGCCGGCCGACGTCTCCGATCCGGCGGCGGTCACCGCGATGGTGGCGGAGGTCGAGCGCCGTACGGGCGGGCAGATCGCGCTCCTCGTCACCTGCGCCAGTCGGCTGGAGATGGCTCCGTTCACCAGGTCGGAGGACCTCGACGACTGGTGGCGGACGGTCGACATCGACCTCGGCGGGACGTTCGCGTGCGCGCAGGCCGTGATGCCGGGCATGGTCGAGCGCGGCGGCGGCCGGATGGTGTTGACCTCGTCCGAGTGGGGCGTGGTCGGATGGCCGGAGGCGAGCGCCTACTCGGCGTCCAAGGCGGGCGTCGTCGCGCTCGCCAAGTCGCTCGGCCGCGAACTCGCCCCGCTCGGCATCGCGGTGAACGCCGTCGCGCCGGGCGCGATGGACACGCCGCTGCTGGAGGCGGACGCGACCGCCGCCGGGGTGTCCGTCGAGGAGATCCGCGCCCGGTACGCCGCCCGGACGCCACTCGGCCGGATCGCGACCCCCGAGGAGATCGCGGCGGCGGTCGCGTTCCTGGCCGACGAGCGCCTTCCGACGCTCGTCGGCCAGATCCTCCACGTCAACGGCGGCACCACCCGCTGCCGCGCCTGACCGTCACTCGCGGGCGCCGACGGCGTCGGCGGGGCGGGAGGCCATGGCGAGGCGGGCGGCCGGGAAGGTCGCGGCCGCGGCGAGCAGGAGGCCCCAGGCGAGGACCCCCAGGTGGCCGAGCGGCGGGACGTGCGGGGGGCCGTCCGTCATGCCCGCGCCGAACGCGGTGAGCGCGGCGAGGGCGACGGCCGTGCCGAGGACGGCGGCGATCACGACGACGGCCAGCGTCTCCCACCCGAGCATCGCCATGACCTGGCGCCGGGTCGTCCCGACGAGGCGCAGCACGGCGAACTCGCGGGCCCGGCCCGCGGTGGCCATCGCGAGGGTGTTCACCACGGCGATCGCGGTGAACGCGATGATCAGCCCCATCGCGACGTAGGCGACCTCGGCGTTCCCGGCCGTCCGGGCCTCGGCGAGCGCGCCCGGGGCCGCGACCGGGAGACCGCGCGGCGGGGCGCCCGCGATCAGCAGCGCGCCGCGGGGGTCGTCGACGTGGGCGGCCAGCAGGTCGCGGTCGACGGTGAGGTCGCCGAAGCCGAGGCCGCGCCCGTAGACGGCGATCACGGTGGGCCGGAACGGCGTGCCGTCCCCGAGGGTGAGCGCGAGCCGGTCCCCGGGCCGGACGCCGAGGCGCCGGGCGGCGGTGGCGCTGACCGCGATGCCGGAGGCGTCCAGGCGGTCGAGCGACCCGGCCCGGACGTCCAGGTCCATGGTGCGGTCGAGGCCCGCCGGCGTGACGCCCTGGACGCCGTAGTTCTCCAGGCCGACCCGGACGGTGCCGTGCAGGACCTCGGTCACGGCGGTCACACCGGGCGTCCGGCGGAGCCGCTCGGCGGTGCCGTGCGGGACCGCGGGGCCGGCGGCGTGCGCGGCGACCGTGCCCTCGCGCGCCTGCCGTGTCGCGGCGTGGCCGATCGTCGTCTGCGTGAACAGGATCGTCGAGGTCAGCCCGATCATCAGCGTCAGCGGGGTGACGACGGACGCCAGGCGCCGGGCGGCCGCGGCGAGGTTGGCGGCCGCCAGGTGCCCGCCGCCCGGCAGGAGCCGGAGCGGGACGGCGAGCCCGGCGACCGCGGCCCGGACGAGGGCGGGGCCGAGGAGCGCGACGGCCGCGGTCCAGACGATCGCGGTCAGCATCGTCACCGGGCTGGACGCCGCCTCCGTGTCGAGGTGCGCCAGCAGCGCCGTCAGGGCGGCGGCCCCGGCCGCGACGGCCAGCCCGGCCGCGATCCGGACGGCGTCGAGCCGGCCGCGGCCCGTCCCCGCGTCGCCGAGGGCCTTGACGGGCCGGACCCGGGCCGCGCCGCGGGCGGTGATCCGGGCTGCGGCCACGGCCGCGAGGACGGTGGCGAGCGCGGCGGCGAGCGGCGGGAACGGGCCGACGACGAGGTCCAGGTTGGGCGGCAGGGCGCCGAGCCCGCGGAACTCGTCCCGCAGCTGGAACGCCAGCGGCAGGCCGGCCGCCGCGCCGAGCGGTCCCGCGACGAGCCCGACCAGCAGCGCCTCGCCCCCGATCATCCGGCGGACCTGCCGCGGCGTCGCGGCGACCGCGCGCAGCAGCGCGACCTCGCGCTCCCGCTGCCGCACCGACAGCGCGAACGTCCCGGACACCACGAGGACGGCGACGAGCAGGGCCGTCCCGCCGAGGGCGCCGCCCAGGGAGATGAGCTTGACGCGGGCCTTCTCCGCGCCGAGGAACTCCGCCCGGCCCCGGTCGCCGCCAGTGTGGACGGTCGCCCCGGTGCCGCGCACGGCGTCCTCGACGGCCCTGGTGGAGCCGCGGGCGCCGACGGCGGTGACCATGCCGCCGCGGCCGGACAGGCGGGCCGCCTGAGCCGTCGAGAAGAAGACGGCGGTCTGGTGCGCGAGCGCCTGCCGGGTCACCCCGACGACGCGGTAGGCGCCGGGGACGGCGGCCTCGACCCGCACCGACGTGCCCGGGTGCAGGCGGCGGGCGCGCGCCGTGGCGGCGTCGACCACGATCTCGTCGTCCGCGGCCGGGGCGCGGCCCTCGCGGAGGGTGAACGGGGTGAGCGCGGCGGACTCCCACCCGTGGCCCCAGGACGGGCGGTCCTCCTCGGGGGCGCCGATCTCGGCGGGGAACGTCACCTCGGTGACGACGTCCCGGACGCCGTCCGCCGCCCGGACCCGGGCGGCGACGGAGGCGGGCAGCCACACGCGCTCGGCGAGCGGCTTGGCCTTGTGCTTGCGCTTGCCCTTCTTCTTGACGATCACCTGGTGGACGGACTGGTCGCCGGTGACGACGACCGGCGCCCCCGCGTACCGTTCCGGCGCGACGGAGCCGCGCAGGCCCGTGTCGAGCAGGACGCCGCACGCGCAGATCAGGGCCGCCGCGCACAGCAGCGCGGCGAACGCCCCCGCGAAGCCCGCCTTGCGATGGCGCAGCGTGCTGAGCACGATTCCGAACATCACTTCCACGCTCCCAGCCGGGTCATGCGGGCGGCGACCTTGTCGCTGGACGGGGCGTCCATCGAGTCGACGATCCGTCCGTCCGCGAGGAACAGCACCGTGTCGGCGTAGGAGGCGGCGACCGGGTCGTGCGTGACCATCACGACCGTCTGGCCCATGCCGTCCACGGTCTCGCGCAGCAGCGTCAGCACGTCCCGGGCCGTCATCGTGTCGAGCGCGCCCGTGGGCTCGTCCCCGAACACGACGTCCGGGCGCGTCACCAGTGCGCGCGCGATCGCGACCCGCTGCTGCTGCCCGCCGGACAGCTGCCCGGGCCGGTGCCCGGTCCGGTCCGCCAGCCCCACGCGGGCGACCACCTCCGTGAGCCACGCCTTGTCCGGGCGGGTGCGCGACAGGCGCAGCGGAAGGGTGATGTTCTGCTCCACCGTCAGGGACGACACCAGGTTGAACGCCTGGAACACGAAGCCGACGCGCCGCCTGCGCAGCTCGGTCAGCTTCGTCTCGTTCATGGAGGACAGCTCGGTGTCCCCCAGCCGGACCGTGCCGGACGTGGGCGTGTCGAGACCCGCGGCGCAGTGCAGGAACGTGCTCTTGCCCGAGCCGGACGGCCCCATCACCGCCGTGAGCCGGCCCCGCGGGAGGGTCGCCGTCACCTCCCGCAGCGCCGCCACCGCTCCCCTGCCCCGTCCGTAGACCTTGCTCACCGCGTTCAGGCTCACCGCGTCCATGCGCACCGCGTCGTTCATGCCCACAAGTCTTGTGACCTGCGGTTCCGGCCACCAGAGAGGAGATCACCGGCCACCCGTGACCTCGTCATGGGTCCGGGCGTGACGCCGTCCGGGGCGGTCGGCGCCGGCTGGTAGACATATGCCGTGATCAAGGTGCTTCTCGCCGACGACCACCACGTGGTGCGCGGCGCCCTCGCCGCCCTGCTGGGGCTCGAACCCGACCTCACCGTGGTGGCCGAGGTCGAGCGCGGGGACGAGGTGCTGCCCGCGGCCCGCTCGACCCGTCCCGACGTCGCCGTGCTGGACATCGACATGCCGGGCCTGGACGGCCTCGCGGCCGCGGCGGCGCTGCGCGAGGCCCTCCCCGACACCGCGACGCTGATGCTCACCGGGCACGGCAAGCCCGGCCACCTGCGCCGCGCCCTGACGGCGGGGGTCAGCGGCTTCCTGCTGAAGACGGCGCCGCCGGACGAGCTGGCCGCCGGCATCCGGAAGGTCGCCGCCGGGGAGCGGGTCCTCGACCCGAACCTCGCGCTCACCGCCTGGGACCTCGCCGACAACCCGCTCACCCCGCGCGAGACCGACGTGCTGCGGCTCGCGGCGGAGGGCGCGGAGGCCCCGGAGATCGCCGGGCGGCTCCACCTGTCCGCCGGGACGGTGCGCAACTACCTGACGGCCGCCGTCACCAAGCTCAACGCCCGCAGCCGCACCGACGCCGCGCGCATCGCACGCGAAGCGGGCTGGCTCTAGCCGATCCTCGCCTCCAGCCGGAAGCATCCCTTTCCGTCGGCGCGCGCGCTGAGCGTTCCGCCCGCCGAGGCGAGCCGCGTGGTCAGGTTCCCGATGCCGGCGCCGGGCGCCGTCCGGGGGGCCGCCGGGTCGAGCCCGTCGTTCTCCACGACCAGCCAGACGGCGGCGCCGTCCTCCCCGGTCGCGATGGTGCAGCGGGTGGCGGCGCTGTGGCGGAGCACGTTGGTCACCGCCTCGCGCAGGACCGTGCCGAGCACCGCCGACACGCGCCCGTCCAGGACCGGGTGCCCGAGGACGGTCTCGACCTCGACCCCGGCGGCGGCGAGCACCGACCGCGCCGACGCCGCCTCACCGTCCAGCGCGAGTTCGGCGTCCCCGCCGGTCGCGGTGCGCAGGTCCGCGCGGGCCTGCTCGGCCATGGCGACGACCTCGGCGAGCTCCGCGCGGGCGCGGTCCGGGTCCGCCCCGGCGAGCCGGCGGGCCAGCTCGCACCTGAGGAGGATCGCCGCCAGGCTGTGCCCGAGCAGGTCGTGCAGGTCCCGGGCGGCCCGCAGCCGCTCCTGGACGGTCGCCGCCCTCGCCAGCTCGTCCCCGGCGGCCCGCAGGTCCCGCACCAGGCGCGCCAGCCGGACGAGCCCGTACACCACCAGGCCCGTCACCAGCGTGCTGACCACGTAGTTGGCGACGGCCGCCGCGCCGAGCCCGAGGGCCCGCGCGGCGGCGCCGGTCACCGCCATGGACGCCGCCACGAGCGGGACGGCGGCCCACGCGGGGAGCCCCACCAGGAACGTCCCGGCGAGGAACCCGGCGACGCCCAGCCACGCCTTCCCGAAGACGGCGAGAGGGGCGAAGCAGAGGACGGCCAGGACCGGCGGCCACCACCGGGGCCGCCCGCGCCCGGCCCAGAGCAGCTCCACCGCCGAGATCAGCGCCAGCCCCGCCGCGGCGGCCGGCCACCGCGGCCCCCACGGGACCAGCAGCAGCCCCTTGACGGAGAACCCCGCCAGGACCGCGGCCAGCAGCGCGAGCGAGAGCCGGTAGGCCGCCCGGTCGGGCAGGCTCACGGTGCGGTCCCCCGCCGCGACGGCGGCCTCCACCGCGAACCGGCCGTCCCCGTCCAGGCCGGCCGAGAAGGTCCCGCCCGCCGCGCGCACCCGTTCCGCCGCCTGCTCCAGGCCCTCCGCGCCGCGCTCGGCCGTGCGGACGCCGTCGTTGACCACCCGCAGCCCGACCAGGCCGCCCCGCTCCGACGTCGCGATCAGGCAGGTCCGTGCGGAACCGGCGCGCACCACGTCCGTCACCGCCTCGCGCAGGACCGTCGCCAGCAGCGCCCCGGCCGGGCCGAGCGGCTCCCGGTGGCCCTCGCGCACCTCGGCCCGGACGTCCGCCGCCTCCAGCAGCGCCCGCGCCGCCGCCATCTCGGGGGCCAGCGACATGCTCCGCAGCCCCGCCGCGGCCGTGCGCGCCCTGTTCAGCGACTCCCTGGCCACCGCCAGCACGTCCGCGACGGCCTCCGGGCGGTCGAGGGCGCGCCGGCTGCCGGCCGAGATCGCCCGCAGGCCGTCGCCGAGCCCGCCGTCCAGCTCCGCCGCGATCCGCAGCCGCTCCCGTTCCACGGCCGCCACGGTGAGGGGCAGCCGGGCCGCCGCGACGTCGTCCGCCCGGTCGGCCAGCCGCACCAGCCCGTAGACGACGAGCCCGGTCAGCAGGCAGCTGATCGTGACGTCGGCGCTCGCGCCGCCGCGCAGGGCGTCCGCGAGCGCCGCGCTCGCCAGGACGCAGGCGGCGGCCGGCCAGGCGCCCGCGAGCAGCAGCGACCCGACGACGAAGCCGAGGATCCCCGCCGACGTCCCGAACGCGACGACGCCCGCGTAGGCGGCGGCCGCCTGCGCGGCCAGGCACCATCCGCCGCGCCATCGCCGCCAGCGCGGCACGACCTGGACGAACTGGGCCAGCAGGACCACCAGCACGAGGGCGGTCGCCGCGGCCGCCCGCGCGGCGCCCTCAGTCCGCGAGGGCGCCGCCAGCGCGTACACCGCGGCGAACGAGGCGAGCACCACCCCGACGATCACCCGTGCCGACCGCGGCCCCGCCGGTACCGCCCCTGCCACCCGTCCCCCGCTTCCCGTCCCCCGCTTCCCGGCCCCTGCTTCCCGTCCCGAGGGCCGCCGTCCCCGCCGCCCGCGCCCGCGAGTCCGGGCCACGGCGGCGGGTGCCAGGGTACGAGGTCGTCGAGAACGTGACCGTCCGGGACGCCCTCCCGGCGCAGCTGTGGCGGCGCGACGACGTGCTGCGGCCGTTCGGCTTCTTCCGGCTGGTCAGGGCGGTCGTCCGGAATGGCCGGTGATTTCGCCGATGTCGGCGGACGCGGCGCGGGCCGAGAATGTGCGTCCCGGAGCCGGGTGACCGGCCCCGCCCCGTTTCCGGAGCCGCCCCTCGGCTCCGCCCCCCGGAACAGGAGCGAACCGACGTGCCCACCCTCACCGCACGCGCGGCGAAGACGGCGCTGGCCGCGGCGCTGACCGCGGCCGCCATCGCCGTCCCCCAGACCGCCCGGGCCGCCGACAACCCCTACGAGCGCGGCCCCGCCCCGACGCAGCAGAGCATCGAGGCCCTCCGCGGCCCGTTCGCAACGTCCCAGACGAGCGTGTCGTCCCTGAGCGTCACCGGCTTCGGCGGCGGGACGATCTACTACCCGACGAGCACCGCCGAGGGGACCTTCGGCGCCGTGGCGGTGGCGCCCGGCTACACCGCCGACCAGACCAGCATGGCCTGGCTCGGGCCGCGACTCGCCTCGCAGGGCTTCGTCATCTTCACGATCGACACCCTCACCCGCCTCGACCAGCCCGACAGCCGCGCCCGGCAACTGGAGGCCGCGCTCGACTACCTCACGCAGCGCAGCACCGTCCGGACCCGGATCGACACGACCCGGCTCGGCGTGATGGGCCACTCGATGGGCGGCGGCGGGACGCTGGAGGCCGCCGAGGACCGGCCGCAGCTCCAGGCCGCGATCCCGCTGACGCCGTGGGACCTGCAGAAGAACTTCTCGGACGTGCGCGTCCCCACCATGATCATCGGCGCGCAGGCGGACACGGTCGCGCCGGTCGCCACGCACTCCCAGCCGTTCTACGAGAGCATCCCGGCGGCGTCGGAGAAGGCGTACCTGGAGCTGGCGGGCGCCAGCCACTTCGCGCCCAACACCTCGAACACGACGATCGCGAAGTACAGCATCTCCTGGCTCAAGCGGTACATCGACAACGACACCCGCTACGACCAGTTCCTGTGCCCGGCGCCCTCGCGCGACCTCACCATCTCCGAGTACCGGGACACCTGCCCGAACTCCTGACCCCGGTCGCCGACCGGACCCCCTACCGGCCGGGCCGCCCGCCTCCCCGCGCGGGCGGCCCCTCGGCGTTCGGGCCGGGCCCGCCGTCCCCGGGGCCGTGCAGCCGCAGCGCGCTCAGCGCGAGGACGAGCTCGACCAGGTCGCCGGGCCGGGCGAGGGTCCGCCCGGTGAGCCGCTCGATCCTGCGGAGCCGGTTCAGGACGGTGTTGCGGTGGCAGAACAGCCGGTCGGCCGCGCGGGCCGCCGAGCCGCCGCACTCCAGCCAGGTCTCCAGCGTCGTCAGCAGGGCGTCGCGGAACCCGGGGTCGACGTCCCCGAGCCCGCCGAGCGCGACCTCCCCGAGGCGTCCGGCGAGACGGGGCTGGGACAGCACGAGCGCGTCGGGGAGCCGGCGGTCCAGGCGGGCGATCTGGTTGCCGGGGCCGCGGCACGTCCGCAGCGCCAGCTCGGCGAACCAGCGGGCGCCGCCCAGCTCGGCGAGGCTGCCGACGACCGGGCTCACCCCGGCGTGCGACCGGGCGTAGGGGCGCACGGCGTCGACGAGGTCGTCGAGCTCCGCGGCGCCGAGCGCGACCAGCGCCACCTGCGCGTCGGTGCGCAGCCGCCAGATGAACCGCATCCCGCCGGTGTCGCCCGGCCGCCGGTTCACCCCGTCCCCGAAGCCGCCCTCCGCGCCGAGCATCACCACGGCGTAGCGGCCGGTCGCGGGCAGCCCGAGGACGGACGTGGCGGTCGCGAGCAGCCCGCCGTCGGCGCCCTGCCCGTCCAGGAGGGCGTCCACGATCGCCTGGACGCGCTCCTCGCTGCGCCGCGCGAGGTCCAGCTCCGTGCGGTGGTAGGCGGCGGCCGCCGCGCCGGACTGCTGGTCGATCGTGTCCCAGGTGCGGGTCGCCTGCCGGATCAGCGCCGCGACGTTCTCCGGGTCGTGCCGTCCGACGACCTCGACGACGGCCTCCCAGAACACCCGCCCGGCGAGCCGGTAGGAGCGCAGCAGCTGGTCGAGCGGCTGCCCCTGGTGCGCGCGCCGCTGCCCGAGCCGCCGCGCCCACTCCAGGTCGGCGCGGCCGCGGCCCGGGTCCAGGATCGTCTTGAAGCCGTGCCCGAGCCCGGTGTGGCACATCTCCCACACGTCGTGGCGGAAGGCGTCGTCGCGGTCGCCGCGGTCACCGGAGAGGATCTCGGCGGTGAGCCGGTCGGCGAGGTCCGGCAGCCGGTCCGCGAGCCGCAGCACCGCCTTGCGCATGATCGTGCGATCGGCGTCCACCTGGCCGACGTTCATCGCGGGCCACCTCCAGCAACGGGCGCGCCCCGCACAACGCGGGGGCCTCATCGTGCCACCACGGGGGCGCACGGGCCATCGTGGGACGCCGACACTGTGCGCGGTCACAACGGCCGCCGCTCCGCGTTGCGCCGCGTCCCCGAAACCGGAGCCCGCTCTGGACCGGTGCCGGGCGCCCGTGTTGCCCTAGGGTCCCCTTCCCTTTTTGAGACCCCGTCCAATAGGGCCTCCCACGGCTCGCGGGCGAGGGTGGTTCCCGCCGAGGAGGGACCGGCATGACACACGAACGGCTGCACGGACGCGAACGCGACCTTCGGACGATCGAGGCGATGCTCGACCGGGCCCGGGACGGGCACGGCGGCGCACTGGTCGTCGCCGGGGACGCCGGCATCGGCCGGACGGCCCTCCTGGAGGCCGCCGTGCGCGGCGCAGGCACGGGCTTCCGCACGCTCGGCACGACCGGGGTGCCCGGCGAGACCGGCGTCCCCTACGCGGGGCTGCACCGGCTGCTGCGCCCCCTGTCCGAACAGGTCGCCCAGCTGCCGCCGGCGCACCGGGACGCCCTCGCCGCGATCCTGTCCGGCGCGCCCCGCGCCGCGCCGTTCGTGCTGTTCACGGCGGTGTGCGAGCTGCTGGGCCGGGCCGCGCGGAAGGGGCCCGTGCTGTGCTGGGCCGACGACGTCCACCGGCTCGACGCGGGCTCGCTGGAGGTGCTGGCGTTCGCGGCGCGGCGCGTCGAGGACGAGCCCGTGGCGGTGCTGTTCTCCGTCCGCGACGGCGAGCCGGACGGGGGCGCGCTCGCCGGGATCCGGCGGCTGCGGCTCGCGCCGCTGGCCGAGGACGCGAGCCGGCGCGTGCTGCGCGACGCGCTCGGCGGCACGGCGCCCGACCTCTGCCTGGACGGCTCGGCGGGCGGCGACCTGACCGAGGAGATCGTCGACCTGGCCTGCGGCCGCCCCCTCGCGATCCGCGAGCTGGCCGGCGCCCTGACGTCGGGGCAGCTGTCGGGCGCCGCGCCGCCGCCGCGGGCGCTGCCCCCGTCCAGCTCCCTGCGCGCCCTGCACCGGGGCCGCTACCGCGCGCTGCCCTCCGGGGCGCGGCGCCTGGTGCTGATGACCGTGGCGGAGGAGTGGCTCGGCGCCGCGACGATGGAGCGGGCCGTCCGGGCGGACGGCATCGGCGGCGGCGACCTCGACGCGGCCCGCGAGTCGGGGCTGCTGCGGTTCGAGGGCGACGGGGTCGCGGTCCGCAACCGGCTCGTCCGGTCCTCGCTGTGGGCGGACGCGACCCGCGAGGAGCGGCGGGACGCGCACACGCTGCTCGCCGGCGTCCTGGCCCAGGAGTGGCAGCGGCCGCGGCGGCTCTGGCACCGCGCGGCCGTGACGGGCGAGCCCGACGACCGGCTCGCCGCCGAGCTCGCGGGGGCGGCGGACGCGGCCCGGCGGGCGGGCCGGTACGCCGACTCCTGGCGGATGTGGCAGCGCGCCGCGACCCTGACCGTCGAGCACGGCGCGCGGACGGACCGGTACCTGGCCGCCGCCCGGGACGCCTGGGCGAGCGGCCGGTCGCGCCGGGCCCGCGCGATGCTCCGCCAGGTCCGCCCGCGCGGCTGCGACGGGCCCCGCATCGCCCGCGCCGCCGCCCTGCGCCGCGACCTCGCGCCGGCGGCGGGCGCCCCCGCGGCCCTGGTCGTCCGTCATCCGCTCGCAGTCCCGCCCATCTAGTTCATGGTTTGACCATTTA